>CAYIWE010000018.1:4703-9983 GCA_964367025.1 Candidatus Woesearchaeota archaeon | reverse complement strand
TATAAAAAACCTTAAATACAATAAATCTAATTTCTCTATTATGAAAACACTCTTCATACCAGCATATTCCAAAATAAATATTTCTAAAGTAATCAAAAAAGTAAAAATACATGGAAAAATAGGCTTAATCACAACAATACAATTTCTTCCGCAATTAAAACAAGCAAAACAATTGTTAAAAAATTCGGTAATTGGTGGTCAAATTACTGGGTGTAACATAAACAATGCATTAAAAATAAAGAATAAAGTAAACTCTTTCTTATATATTGGTTCAGGAATTTTTCATCCAATAGAAATTGCAATAGAAACAAAGAAAAAAGTTTACATTGCAAACCCGATAACAAATGAAGTCTCACAAATAACAAAAGAACAGATAGAAAAATACGAAAAACAAAGAAAAGGTTCATATCTGAAACTACTATCAGCAGAAAAGATAGGTATTATAATCTCAACAAAACCAGGTCAATACAATTTAAAAAATGCATTAAAAATAAAGAATAAAGTAAAAAAACCATCCTACCTTTTCATTTCAAACACAATAAATCTACAAGAACTAGAAAACTTTCCGCAAATAGATTGTTGGATAAATACCTCTTGTCCAAGGATAGAAGGCAAAAACATTATAAATTACAAAGAAATACCTTAAATCATGTTAACAATAGATCAATTAACAATCTTCTGTAAAAATAAGGGTTTTATTTTTCAAAATTCAGAAATATACGGTGGTTTATCTGGTTTCTTTGACTACGGTCCATTAGGGGTAGAACTAAAAAACAATATAAAAAAAGAATGGTGGAAAACTTTTGTACAGAGTAGAAGCGATGTTGTGGGTATTGATGGTTCTATAATCTCTCACCAAAGAGTGTGGGAAGCATCAGGTCATGTAAGCGGTTTTAGTGATGTATTCGTCTTTTGTAAAAAATGTAAAAAGCCGAATAAAGTGGATAAACACGAATTACAAAAAGCTAAATGTATTTTATGTAGCGGAGAATTAGATAAAGATAATTCAAAGGATTTCAATTTATTATTTCCAGTTCAAGTTGGAGCTGATAACCCCACAAAAGCTTATTTAAGAGGAGAAACAGCACAGATGATCTTTACAAATTTTAAACTTGTTGCAGAAACTTCGAGATTAAAACTGCCATTTGGAATAGCTCAGATAGGCAAGGCATTTAGAAATGAAATCTCTCCAAGAGATTTCTTATTTAGATTAAGAGAATTTGAACAGATGGAACTAGAATATTTCATAAACCCAAAAGATGTAAACTTGTGTCCGCATTTAAAAGAGATAGAAACATTAAAAATAAATTTCATAGATACAAACTCACAAAAATCAAATAAATCACATAAAGAGATAACAATAAAAGATTTATCAAAAAGTATAAAACTCCCATGGTTGGCTTACTGGCTTGGTAATCAATACAAATTCTTTCTAGACCTGGGTGTAAAAAAAGAAAATTTGAGGATAAGAGAGCATAAAAAAGAAGAACTAGCCCATTACGCAAACGCTTGTTTGGATATAGAATACAAATTTCCATTTGGTTGGAAAGAATTGCAAGGAATGGCAGATAGAAAACAGTTTGATTTATCACAGCATGAAAAATTCTCAAAAAAAGATTTATCAGTCTTCGATGAAAATGAAAAGAAAAAAATACTGCCATATGTAGCTGCAGAACCCTCTCAAGGAGTAGAAAGAGCTTTTCTCGCTTTCATATACGACGCTTACAATGATGATAAAAAAAGAGGTAACATTATTTTAAAGTTAAACCCAAAATTAGCACCAGTAAAAATAGGAGTCTTTCCATTAGTAAATAAACTAAACAATGAAGCAAAAGAAATTTACGATTTATTGAAAAAGGATTTTACTTGTATTTACGATACCTCTGGTTCAATAGGTAGAAGATATGCAAGAGCAGATGAAATAGGTGTACCTTATTGTATAACAATAGACTTTGAATATGAAAATAACAAAGACGTAACAGTAAGAGACTTGTTAACAACAAACCAAATAAGAGTAAAATTAAGCGATTTAAAAGAGACACTAAATAAACTATTGAATCAAGAAATAAAATTTGAGAAAATTGGAAAATTAATTAGATGAATTTTCTAAAAAAAATTTTGAATTTGGATAAATCATTCAAAGAAGTGATAATAAATGAAGAAGTTATATCCACAATAATTGAATTTGCCAAAAACGCATACCCAAAAGAGTTTATAGCATTTTTACAAGGAACTATAAAAGAAGAAAAATTATTAATCAATTCTTTGACATATCAGCATTTTTACGCTTCAGAAAAATCAGCATTTACCCAAACAACTCTGCCATTAATATCCAATATTGTAGGAACAATTCATAGTCATCCACTGCAAAGTAAACCATCAAAAACAGATTTAAAGTTTTTTAACAAAAATTACATGATTCACATAATAATTTCATATCCATTTAATATAAACACCATAAAAGTTTACAATAAATACGGAGAAGAAATAAGATTTAGGGTAAAGTTTATAAAAACAAAGAATTAAAAAAAATATTACGGGCCTGTAGCTTAGTCCGGTAAAGCATCACCTCGGCATGGTGGGGATCTCGGGTTCGAATCCCGACAGGTCCATCAAAAAACTTGATAAATAAAAAACATGGCAGACTGTATATTTTGTAAAATAGCAAAAAATGAAATTCCTTGTTATAAAGTATATGAAGATAAAGAATTCTTAGCATTCTTAGATATCAATCCAAGAAATCCTGGTCATACATTAGTAATACCAAAAAAACACTATAGGTGGGTATGGGATGTTCCAAATATTGATTTCTATTATAAAGTTGTAGGAAAAATAGCAAACACTATCAAAAAAGCCCTAAAAACAGATTTTGTAGTTTCACTAGTTATAGGAGAAGAAGTTCCGCACGCTCATGTCTGGCTTGTTCCAAGATTCAAAAATGATGGTCACGGTAATTCTATAAATATCTCAAATATAAAACAAATACCAAAAGAAGAAATGGAAAAGATTGCAAAAAAAATAAAAAACCTTTTATAACTTAGTTTTTTCTAATATTCTAAGCCTCAGTAGCTCAGTTGGTTAGAGCGCGGGTTTCATAAGCTTTTTATGAAAATTGAGTCTTATAGACAATGAAAGGTGATTGCCCGAGGTCGTGGGTTCAACTCCCATCTGAGGCACTCAGTTTTTCTTTTTCATAAAGAATGCATGATCATGTCCAAAATGCTTTAAATTCAACAAATGATTGATATGCTTCTCTCTCAAGTTTTTCAATCTATGATTATTAAAAATAACCCCTTTGAATAAATGGGAAATCATTTCACCACTTAAAACATGGGGTAGTATAACATAATCAGCCCCTAAATTATATAAATTCATCGCTTGGTGAAAATGATTTGCAGTAACAATAACCTTAACTTTCTTATTTTTACTTTTAATATAACTGACTAAAAAAGAATTAACATTGAAATCAGGAATTGTAGAAACAACCAATTCGCTTCTTCTTAAATTTAACCTCTCTAAAATTTCTAAATTGCTCGCATCACCATACAAACAAGAAATCTTTTCGCTAACTAAATCATTTATAATCTCAGGGTTATCATCAACAACTAAAAAATCTTTCTTCAGTTTTTTAAAAGTATCTAAAAAGATAGCACCCATCCTATGACACCCAAACAAAACAATGCCACCCTTATACCTCTTAGAAAGATTGCCTAAATTCTGTTTTCCTATCGCAATTTTATCAAAAATCCGCAGAAATGGTAGCGAACTATAAATTTTATTATCATAGTGTATGAAATACGAAGTCAAAATTATAGTAAGCACAACCAACAAAACAGTTAAACTAAAAATTTCTTGGGATATATGTCCATAAATCAATCCAGCACTGACTAAAATCAAAGAAAATTCGCTAATCTGTCCCAAAGACATTCCACTTAAAAAAGAGATTCTGCTTCCATAACCAAAGATAGCGGTAATAATTGTTACGATTAATGGCTTAAAAACTACAATAACCAATAATAAACAAACCAGTAACAAAAATAAAGAACTAAAATTAAAGAAAACTAGTTCCATACCTAAAGAAACAAAAAATATTGTAGCAAAAAAATCTTTTAATGGTTTAACTCTTCCAATTATATCAACATCATACGGTAAACCCGCTAAAGCAACACCACCCAAAAAAGCCCCGACAGCTATTGAATAATCAAGTAAATAAGCAAGTAAAGAAAATAAAAAACAAAAAGTAATTGAACATAAAAACAACAACTCTTGGTTCTTGGCAGCAAAATTAAAGATAGATGATAAAATGAGTCTACTAATCAAAATAGCAATTATAAATAACAAAATACCTTTTAGAATAGATTGCCACAAAATAAATAAGGATAAATCTCCAACAGAAGATAAAACAGACAAAACAAGAATAACAATTATATCTTGTACTAATAGAATACCCAATATTATTCTTCCATGCAAAGTAGATAATTTTTCTTTATCGCTTAATAACTTAACAACAACCATTGTACTGCTGAAAGCAACAATAAAGCCAATATACAACGCATCTAAATAACTAAAACCAAACTTTAATGCAACAAAATTACCTAAAATAAAAGTTAAAATAACCTGTAAAACACCAGTAACAACAGAGATTACACTAACAGATTTTAAATTAGTCAGTTTCATCTCCAAACCAACAATAAATAACAAAAACGCAATACCCATTTCAGATAAAACCCTTATGAGATTTGTATCTGTGACTAAACCAACACCCAAAGGGCCAAGAACAAAACCGCCAAAAACATAAGCTGGAATCAATGGTTGTTTAAACATTCGAGCTATAAAAGCAAAAATTGTAGCAACTATAATTATAACGCCTAAACTGAAGAATAAATTAGTAGAAAGATTTTGAAATATATTTGCAAACATATACTTTCTTAATTAAACACGGATTTTTAAACTTTTCTAAAAAATAAAGAAAAAATTAAATTTTTTCTAAAGTAATTTCAATAGTACTAACTCTAACTTCCTTGCCCTCTTTATTTTCAAAGTCTTCGCTATCTACTTTTATCCCTTTAACAGCTATTTGTTTTTCTAAAAACCTTTTACTGGCTACTTCTACAACATCAACACATCTAGAAATAAATTTTCCTCTTGCTTTCACTACAACTTCTTTTGCATTTTGTGTTGTAAATTGCATAACTACGCCAGTAACGTAGTTCATAAATGGTTTACTTCCTATAAACACAACATGGTCATCTTTCATTCTTTGTTTTCCTTTTTCTTCTG
>CAYIWE010000018.1:0-4603 GCA_964367025.1 Candidatus Woesearchaeota archaeon | reverse complement strand
CCCCCCATAAAACACTAATCTTCTTTTTTTACTAATCTAGTAACCTGTCCGGTTATAATATTCCTCAATTTCTTAGATCTTACTGTTATCAATTTATCAACAATTTTCTTATTTTCATCAAATGATTTCTTAAATTTATTATTCTTGCCTTTAACTAATTCATTTGCTGCTCTCTTGACCAAAGTTGTTTTTATTCTACCCATAGTGAATAAATAAGATTTATGGGTAAAAGTATATAAATTTTCCCTTTTTTACAACTGCAAAATAAAGAATTAAAGGCTTCTAAAGATCAAATAACCCTTAAAGTTATCTTCAATAAATTTTTCTGTCTTTTTGCTTAATTTACCATTACTTAGGTACATAACAGGTAATTTCTCTTTTTGACCCTTATTAAAAGCCAAGCTTAAATCACCACTACTTACTGTTTTTTTATTTATCGCTTTAGCATAATAAAGCAAATCACCTAAGCTACTAGGCACTTCAATGATTAAGTCAATCTCTCTTCCTTTCTTAACAATCTCGTATTTCAAAATCCTTATTTTTTTGTTTAGTAAATACTTTTCAATAGAAACAAAAAAATCTTCTTTAAGTGATTCTTTACTACTATCACTTTCACCTTTCTTTTTTTCTTCAATTACTTTCTTTTCTCTTCTCTTCCTTTCTTTTATTTGAGTTAAAGAGGTTTCAATTGGGGTTGAAAGCTTCTCCGGGTGTGAAGAGGGTGGAACCCTTTCTTCCGGGGTTGAAAGGGGTAGAACCCCTTCTTTTGATGAAATTTTATCTAAAAGTTTCGTTTGAAATATTTTTTCTTCTACAGGTTTAACTTCTAAACCACTTCTAATAATTTTTTCCGCTTCATTGTTATCAATTATATACCACTTCCAAAATATTTCGCTTTTATTATCAACGCTAACATCTAATTTAAAGGCAAAATCCTTGATATTCCTCAAAGCAACCCTGTAAACTGCTGTTAAATCACTATCTTTCAGTATTTTTTTGTCTTTTAATAAATCATAAGCTTCTTTTTCTGCATTTTCTAAATGTTTGTATAAAACCTCTAACTTACTTTCCTGTCCTTTAACATAATATAAAGGGCTTCCACCAATATTTTGGTGTGTTAAAAAAACTTTTTTTTCACTAACTAACCCACTTAAAATAGCAGAAGCAAGCAATATATTGGTATTAATATTTTTAGAAACCTGAACAGGCAACACAGGCCCATTTCTCTTAACAAACTCAAAAACAACGTCTTTTAATTCTATCATAAATAATACATAAGAAAAAGAAGTTTAAAAATATTATGTAATTAGAAGATTATGGTTTTGTCCACGAAACAGTATAATAAGTTACATCTCCCTCATCATCAACCACACCCAATAATAAATTCTTCTTGGTTGAATGAGCAACCCTATTTTTAGCACTAAACTCATACCACGTTAAAACTTCTGTCTCATGAACAGGATACAACACCCATTTAGCATGATCCTCTCCTGGCTTTACACCACGATCATAAACTCTAAAATCTGCTCCAAATTTTAATGCAGTCTTAATAATATAACCCCTTGTTCTCATATCTTTATAAACACAATATCTAACATAAAAATTGGGTTCTATTTTCTTGGCTTTTTTAAAATACCCTTCATAATTTAATTTTTTATTCCTAAAATCATAAACATTTATTTTCCCTTTTTCCATTAAAAATAAACCTTCAACTAAAGAATACTGAAATTGTTTTCTCCCATTGCTCTCACCAAACCTACTTTTATCATATAATTCTCTGCTTAAATTACCCTCTTCAACCAAAACACACTCACCAATAAATTTAGCTTTTAATTTGTTTACCATACCAAAATTATAGTTCAAAATAGATATAAATCTTTCTATATATTGAACAATCTAATTAGTTATATATTACTAAATATAACACCCAACGAATGCCGATTATACCAACCATAATATACTGTGAGATTGATAATACAATAGATCCAACTTTAATTAAAGGGGGGGTAGCCACCGCAGTAATACGGCCAATTACTCAAAGAGGTGATTTACTTGATTTTATTTCTGAAGAGATGAGACCGCCATTTAATCATATTTTTAGATTTGAACAAAGTGGTTTTGAAGTTTTATTGGAAAGCACTCCAAAAGATATTGTTGAGTGCAGAAAAGATTTTGGATTATTAAGTGATTTAGGATATTATAAAGTACAAGAAATTAGTATAGATAGGTTAAAAGAGCCAAATACCAAACCAGATATATATCAAATATGTTTAAATGATATCAAGAATTGTTACGATCCAAAACTAGTATATTTACTAAATTCTGCTTTTAATGAAAGTATAATCAAAGCCCGTAAAAATCAATCAGTTTTTTAATTTCAGGGAATTTTCTTAGATCAAGTTTAATATTAACACTAGTTGCTCGGCGACGTAAATCAGACGGAGTAAATCTATTAAGTACCTCTTGTTCCTTTTGTAATTTAGTCAACATACTCATATCATCAGTACTATTGATAAGTTTATTTATCTGTTCTAATCTCCTTGCTTTAATAACATTAAGTAAGTTTATAATTGAACCAACACTATCCATGTCAGAAAGAACCGTTCTTTTTAACAAATTAGTTAAATCTTGTCTTACTTTCTCAAATCCAGTTCTATAAACTACAGAAAGATCAATCTCCTCTTTTGTTATTCTAACCATAAACATTATAAAAATTAGATTATATATAAAGATTATTATCCAAGCCCATAAAATTGTAAAACTTTTTGTATTTGGGGAATGCCTCTTAAATCAACCAATCTAACCTCTTCAGAATGACCTTTAGAAATAAATTTTGATAAAATAGATGGGTCAAGTACAAAAAGAAGTTCTCTCTCCTTTTGTAACTGGGCCAAGAACCTTTCATTCTCTCCATATATCTCTTTATTTTTGGAGAAATCGTCAATTATAGGTTTCACACTCTTAATCCTCTCAGACCTAAGCCCTTCTAATCTAGTAATAGTCTTAATAATATCCTCCTCACTAGAATAAATAGGGGTTGCTAACATGATACTTAGTCTTCTCTTTATCTCTTTAAACCCCTCACGGTAAAGTATACGATAATTTACCTCCTCACCAATTTTTTCTTCTACAGACATAATACTATAAAAACCACAAACTATATATAAAAATTACTATTCTATAAAGGTATGAAAATAAAATTCTTAGGAACTTCTTCCATGGTGCCAACAAAAGATAGAAACCACACCTCAATTTTACTTACTTATAATGCTGAAAATATCTTAATTGATTGTGGAGAAGGAACCCAAAGACAATTAAAAATAGCAAACATAAACCCTTGTAAAATAACAAAAATACTTTTAACACATATGCATGGAGACCACACCTTAGGTATCCCTGGTTTGATTCAAACCCTAGGAGCAAACAATTATCAAAAAACACTAGAAATTTACGGTCCAAAGAACACTAAAAACTTCATAAACAACATCTTAAAAACATTTCATCTAGAAAACAAAATCAAATTAAATGTTACAGAAATAGATAAAAAAAAATTTCTTGAGACAAAAGAATTTTACTTAGAAGCACTCCCAGTAAAACACTCTACATACACTCTAGCTTACTCTTTTATAGAAAAAGATAAAAGAAAAATAAATCTAAATTATACAAAAAAATTCAATTTAACTAAACACCCCCTATTGGGAGAACTACAAAAAGGTAAAGATATAACTTTTAAAGGTAAAAAAATAACAGCAGATAAAGCAACTATCTTAAAAAAAGGTAAAAAGATTTCATTTATCTTTGATACAGAATTAACACAAAATTGCATAGAAATATCAAAAAATGCAGATTTATTAATAGCAGAAGCAACTTATGAATCTGATTTAGAAGAAAAAGCAAAAGAATACAAACATTTGACATCAGAACAATCCGCCATAATAGCTAAAAAAGCAAAAGTAAATGCATTAATTTTAACACATTTCTCTCAAAGATATAAAACACCCGATCAAAGTTTAAAAGAAGCAAAAAAGATTTTTAAAAACACTCAAGCAGCAAAAGATTTCTTAGAAATTAATATGTAATTACTTTCTCTTAATCTTCTTAATCTTTTTCTTTAAATCTAACTCTTTTATCAACTCTTTATATCTGTTCCTTATAGTAACCTCAGTAACACCAGCAATATCAGCAACCTCTCTTTGTGTTCTTTTTTCATTATTCAATAAAGCAGCAACATATAAAGAAGCAGCAGCTATTCCTGTTGGTCCTCTCCCACTAGTTAATTCAGCTTTAGTAGCCTTTTCTAATATGTGAACAGATTTACTCTGTGTCTCAGGACTTAATTTTAAAGCACTTGAAAATCTTGCAATATAATCAACAGGGTTACTTGGTAATATTCTTATTCCTAATTCCCTTGTTATAAACCTGTAAGTTCTGCCAATTTCCTTTTTATCTATTCCAGATGCCTCACTTAACTCATCTAAGGTCCTAGGAACCTCATGTCTTCTGCAAGCAGCATACAAAGCACCAGCAACAACACTTTCCATACTTCTACCCCTCACTAATCCCCTCTGAACAGCCAAAGTATAAATTCTGGCACTCTCTTCTT
>CAYIWE010000017.1:0-10681 GCA_964367025.1 Candidatus Woesearchaeota archaeon | reverse complement strand
AAACTTTTGGTGGTTACATAACTTTTTATACACGGAGCATTTATCTCAAGTAATTAACTTTTTTTAAGAGGGAATGATAATGAAAAATTTTAAATTATTTTTTTTGATTTTTATTTTTGTGTTTTTTTTGTGTTCTTTTGTGTTTGGTGTAACGCTTGATAATTACTTTCCTCTCATAAATCCTTCTGTAAATGAACCAGACAATCAAATTTTTAATATTAGTGTGAGTGATGCAGAAAGTGACCCTTTAAATGTTTCTTGGTATTTTGATGAGATGTGGCAAAAAAGCGATACTGATGTTACAAATACTAATTTAAATTATAGTGAATGGAATTATACTGGAAATTATACAAGTGCTGGGACTTATAATGTTAGTGTTAATATAAGTGACGGTGTTGATGAACTGTGGGGTTGGTGGACTTTGACTGTTTTGGATAATACTACTGTTAATATAATTAATTTTGCACCCAACACTAGTTTTTGTGTTATGGAAAATACTATTAGATGGTTTAATATTACTTTTCTTGATGATGATAATGATTCAATAGATGTTAATTGGTATCTAAATGGTGTTTTAAATATTTCTAATGATAATTTTACTTTAATAAATGTGCCAGATGGAACTTATAATGTTAGTGTTAGTGTTAGTGATGGCAGTAATTTTAATTGGACTGAGTGGATTTTTTATGTTACACAAAGAACAGTGTTAGATGTAAATCCTTTGACTCCTAATGGTTTAAACAGTTGGTATATTACTGAACCTTTGTTTACTTTACAAAAAGATTCATCAGTTGGATTGAATTCTTATTATAGGTGGGATTCAACCGGAAATCTTTTGTATACTGGTTCATTTGATTTAGAGGATATACCTAATCCACCAAATGTATCTGCAGGAATTTTAGAATTAACATATTGGAGTGATTTTAATAATATTTGTGGGAATGAATCAGAACAAAACCAGACATTCAAAATAGATTTAACAAACCCAGTTATAAAAGATTTAAGTCCAGGGAATCAAAGTATTGTTTATAATGATCTTAGACCTAGAATAAGCGCTTATCTTGATGAGATTTATTCAAGCAATTCTGGTATAGACAATACTAGTATTATCATGACATTAGATAGTAATATTGTTAACCCTTCAATTGGTGTTATGAGTAGTATAGATGCTATTTTAAGGTATACACCAGATGTTGATTTAAGCGAGGGTATACATACTGTTTATGTTTATGTTGAGGATAATGCTGGAAGACAGAGTGAATTAAGCTGGGATTTTAATATTTCAGTTACATCAATAGCTAATATGATTGTTATATCCCCTGAAAATAAAAGTTATGGTGAAAAAAGGATATTATTAAATGTTAGTTTAGACAGCGGGGAAATTGGATTACTTGAGGTTATGGATAATAAAGATGTTAAACCTAAATGGAAAAAATTATGCAAAAATTGTGATAGTTATGGCAAATTATTAAGTTTTAAGGATGGTCAACACGATTTAAGGATAAAAGTAACAGATGCTTTTGGTTTTGTAAATGAACAAAATATTAGTTTTGAAGTTGATAGTAAAAAGCCAGTAATAAATAAGATAGAGCCAAAGAATGGTGCGGTTACTAATGGAGAAAGTTTTAAAGTTAAATATAGTGAAGAGAATTTAAGAAATGTAATCTTAGTTGTAGAAAATAATGAAAATATTTTATCTTATTGTGAAGCTGGAAAGAACAAGGAGTGTTCTGCTAGTTTAGATTTAAGTGCTTATGATGGTGAGTGGGTTGATTATTGGTTTAATGTGTCTGATTATGTGGGAGAGGTTCAATCAAAGGTTTATAGTATAAAGATTGATACAACTGACCCAGTAATTACTTTGAACTTACCTACCAATAATTTTGATTATGATAGCAACAAGATAGGAATTGATGTGCAATTAAGCGAGAAAGTTAAAAGATTGGAGTATATAGACTATGAAGATAGCAGAGCAAAGTGGAAAATGTTGTGTAACAAATGCAGTTATTACAATAAAACAAAGAATTTTAAGAATGGTCCTCATGATTTAGATGTTAGAGCTATTGATGAAGCAGGTAATTTTGATTTAGAGAATGTGAAATTTATTATATGAAGTTTTTATTAATTTCTTAGTTTTGTAATGAACTGGTTACAAATGTAATGAACTGGTTACAACAATTTTTGAACTTTTTTTCGGTGATGTAGCACAATAATTTTTAAAAGCAAGTAAAAAAATTAATGCTTTAGTTATCAAAATTAAAAAATAAAAAGATAGAGGTGATAATGTATGGATCTTTTAAATAGTAAAAGATTATTTTTATTAACTTTTGTTTTCGTGTTTTTCTCGTATTCTTTTGTGTTTGGTTTGGATATAACTAATGAAGCAAATGATACTTGTGTTTATGATGGTGATAGTATTACACTAAGTGCAACTGTAGAATCAGTATTAGGAGAACCACCATTAGACTTAAACTCTGTTTTGATAAAGTATTCAGTAGATGGTGTTGAAACTGTTGTACCGGTTACAGAACATACTGGTGATTTGTACTCTTATGTTTTAGATTTATCTGGATTTGGTGGGAAAACTGTTTTTTGGAATTATTATGCAAATGATACTGATGATGTTACATTTGGTGGTGTTTGGGAGAATTTTGATGTTAATGAGGGATTAACAGTACAAAATGATATTGGACCAACATGGGTTTATAAAACTGATGATACTACTTTAAGTGCAGATGTTGGACCTTTATCAGAAATAAATTCAGTTTGGATATCTTATACAATAAATGGTGTTAATTTTAATGAGAGTGTTACAGGACCTGTTGGCAATAAATACTCTTATGTTTTAGACCATTTCAAATTAGTTGGTGATCTTGTAGAATGGACTTATTATTCTAGGGATAATTGTGGAAAAGAGTATAATGAGGATTGGCAGAATTTTGATGTCAGGGAAACAATTATTATAGGAAACAAATCAGAAGTAAGTTGTATTTATGAAACTGATAATGTAACTTTAAGTGCAGATGTTGGACCTTTATCAGAAGTAAATTTGGTTTGGATATCTTATACAATAAATGGTGTTAATTTTAATGAGAGTGTTACAGGACCTGTTGGCAATAAATACTCTTATGTTTTAGACTATTCTAAATTAGTTAGTGGAAGTAGCGTAATATGGAATTATTATGTAAGTGATATTAATGGAACAGAGTATAACAATTCTTGGATGGAATTTTATGTTACAGGAAAAACAAGATTAGATGTAAATCCTTTAACTCCTGATGGTTTAAACAATTGGTATATCAATGAACCAATCTTTATTTTAGTAAAAGACCCTTCGGTTGGAGTAAGTTCTTCTTATAGGTGGGATTCAACCGGAAATCTTTTGTATAGTAGCCCATTCAGTTTGGAGAATGCAGTTGATAATGGGACTACTGGCATTTTACAATTGACTTATTGGAGTGATTTTGGTGTGTGTGGTATTGAACAAGAACAGAGTCAAACGTTTAATGTAGATTTAACAAACCCAGTTATAAAAGATTTAATGCCTATTCAAGATGAAAATATTTTGAATGAATTAAGACCAAATATAAGTGCTTATCTTGATGAGGTTTATTCTGGAAACTCTGGTATAGATGGCACTAGTATTATTATGAAGTTAGATGACGATGTAATTGTTCCTAGTGTTGAAATTGTTGACTCAGTAGATGCTATTTTAAGGTATACACCTGATGTTGATTTAACAGAAGGTATACATACTGTCTATGTTTATGTTGAGGATAATGCTGGAAGACAGAGTGAATTAAGCTGGGATTTTAATATAACATTTACTCCTGCATTTGGAATGTTAATTGAATCTCCAGAAGAAGGTATGGTTTATGGAGAAAAAAGGGTTTTGATAAATGTTAGTTTAAATGGAGAAGTTTTGGTTTTAGAGTACAAAGATAATGAGGACGCTAGGCCTGTGTGGAAGAGGTTATGCAGGAATTGTGATGGATACTCTGGTGTAAAGAGTTTTAGGGATGGTTTGCATCAATTAGTTTTAAGAGCAACAGACGAATTTGATTATGTATCAGAAGAAGAAGTTAATTTTGAAGTAGATACTAAAAAACCAAGAATAAGTAGGATAGAACCAAAGAATAAAGCAACGGTTAATGGAGAGGAATTCAAGGTTAAATATACTGAGGATAATCTAAATGAAGTAAAAGTTATTGTGAGTGATGGAAATAATACATTAGTCACTTTAATGGATGAGTGTGAAGCTGGAAAGAACAAGGAGTGTTCTATCAGTTTAGATTTAAGTGCTTTTGATGGTGAATTGGTTGATTACTGGTTTAATGTATCTGATGATGTAACAGAAGTTCAATCTAAGGCAAATAATATAAAAGTTGATACAACTGATCCTATACTTGAAGTTACTTTGCCAATCAATGAAGTGTATAATACATCTAGGGTTCCCTTTGATTTAAATGTAACCAATGAAAAAGTGAAAAAATTAGAATACCAGGACATATTAGGAAAGTGGAGAACATTGTGTAGCGGATGTAGTTATTATAACAAGGCAAAACACTTTAAAGATGGAGAATATTCCATAATGATTAGAGCTAGTGATTATGCCGGAAACATAGATGAGGAGAATGTATCATTTACAGTAATTTAATTTTTTCTTTTTTTATAATTTTTTATAATTTATAATAGAATATATCCTTCTTTTTATACATTATACAGTATAATAATGTTTATATATACTCTATTATTTAGTGGTTAATTAAGATACTATTTTAAAGAGGTAATCAATTGGGGGTTTTTACTTTGAAATTATTGACTTTATTTTTAGTATTTGTACTAGTTGTTTCCAGTGTAAGTGCGATTACTGGCAGTGTAGGTAATTTAAAGGTTGTTTTAAGACCAGAAGTTAATAAAGGCGATGTCGTTGTTATTGATAGGGTTTTAAAAATTAATAATGTTAATGATGTTGATATTAAAGTAACTTTAACCCCAGATCAAATTTTAGATTCTTTTTCTGAAATAATTGATAAAGAATTTATTTTAAAACCTGGTGAATCAAAAGATGCGAAATTTAAATTGAATTTAAAAAATAGCGGTACCTATACTGGAAAAATATACATAAGGTTTTCTGAATTAGAAGGAAAGAATCCGGGTGTTGTTTTATCTTCTACTGTGACAATAGTTGCAAGTGGAACTGCTCCTGAATTTGTTGAACCTGAAGAAACTGAAGAAGTCCCAAATGAACCCGAAAAAATTGATAATGATGTTGTAAATGGTGATAGTGAAGAACAAAAAGTTGATGTTAGTTTGGGGGATAAGGATTTGGAAAATAAAGAAAATATTGATGTTGCTAATCCATTAGTTGGAATTTTTATTATATTTTTAGTTTTAGTTATTGGAATTGGTTTATTATTGATGTTTAAGAGAGGTAAAAAATGAGAAAAATAATTTTACTTTTAGTAATCTGTGTTTTGTTTACCAATGTTGCTTTTGCAGCAGATGTAGCTTATATTGTTAAGAATAATGCCAATTCAAATTTTGTAGAAGCAATAAATGAAATGGGTTATAGCGTTGATATTATTGATGATTCTAAAGTTGCTAGTACTAATTTTTCTCAGTATGGGATGATTCTAGTAGGCAAGGATAAATTTAGTAATCCTAGTCAGATCCCTGTTAATAATTACAACAGTTTAATTGTTAACCCTTACCATTACAATACTTGGGGATGGAGCTATCAGATTGGGAAGAAAGTTGCTTCACCTATTTTAGAGATTGTTAATACTGCACATATTATAACAGAGGGTTTACCCCCTATTATGCAAGTTTATACCCAATATAAGGTTAGTAACGGCGTTTGGTACTTAAAAGGTCAAAAGTACAGTGGAATTACTGAAGTAAGTCACAACTTAATTTATCCTGGTGAGTATGTTGTTGCTATCAAGGATAGAACTCCAAGAAGTTTGTTTTTTGGCATTACTGAAAGCAGATATTGGACTTCTAACTCAGAAAAATTATTTAAAAATTCTGTAGAATGGGTTTTACACGGCAATGATATTGATAGCGATGGAATTTATGATGATGTTGATAATTGTATGAATGATTACAATCCTGAACAAAACGATTATGATAATGATGGTGTTGGAGATGCTTGTGATGACCCTATACTTTTAATGAATATCCCAGATATAACTTGGAATAAGGGTGAAAATTCTGGAATTACAAATTTGAATAATTACTTTTTAGACCCAACTGAAGGAGATTTGAGTTTTAGTATTTATGATGCCTCTACTAATGATTCAATAGTGATTTACGGTTTAGATACGGGCAATGTTTATTTCAATACTAGTGATCCAACTTGGTGTGGTGATGGGTGGATTGTATTTAATGCAACTAATGATAAAGATAGAAGCGTTATAAGTAATACTGTTAACTTAACTGTTAGGTGTATTAATGGTGCACCTGTTATAGATGAAGTTAACAATACTGTTGTTTCAGTTGGGGATATAGCAAGAATAGTTGTTATTGCCAGAGATCCAGAAGGAAACAATTTGACTTATACTATCAATGATGCAAGATTTAATCAAACTGTTGAGAATGAGTTTGAATGGGTTACTCAAATTGGTGACGAGGGAGAGCATAATTTTTTAGTTAGTGTTAGTGACGGAAGTTTAACTACAAGTCAAGAAGTTAATGTTAGTGTTATATCAAAGGTTGTGATAAATGAATTTGTATCAGACCCTACTGATGGTATTGAATGGGTTGAAATTTATAATCCTTCAGGCTTAGATCTATCTAATTGTGAAATAAGAGATAATACTCTTTCAAATAAAAAGACTGTTAATGATAGTACTGGAAGTACTTTTGTTGTTGTTGAATGGTCTAGTAGTATGTTAAATAATGGTGGCGATGTTATAAAATTAGTATGTGATAATATTATTTTAGATGAAGTTCATTATGGCAGTGAGGGAGGAGTTAGTGCACCAATTAATGGTCAATCTGCTGGAAGAGTTCCAGATGGTTATGATACTAATAATGACGCAACTGACTTTGTAATTTTTGATTATCCAACAAAAGGGTTTTCTAATTCAGAAGATGTAGTACCATCTGTTGTTACTTTAATAAGCCCTATGAATGATGGAGTAACTGGTGGAAATGTAATTTTTGAATATAATGTTAGTGATGATAAAGCTATAGTTTTACAGTGTAGTTTATATACAAATACTAATGGAAGTTGGTTATTGGAAGATACACATCCTGTTGATAATGGGGATTCTGATAATTTTACTTTAAGTGGTATACAACCAGGAACTTATATTTGGAATGTTAAATGTAATGATGGCAGAAATAGTGCTTTTGCTTCAATAAATTGGACTTTTAATGTAGTAAATAATGTGCCTGTTTTTAATGGAGCACTTACTTTAATAGAATGGAATGAAGATGAATCCAATACAACTAATTTAGATAATTATTTCTCAGATGCTGATGGAGATGTTTTGAGTTATGAAGTTATTAGTGTAAGTGATAGTAATATTAAATGGAATATAGCTAATAATATTTTGACTTTAAGTTCTGCTGAAAATTGGAATGGAGAGGGTTGGATTATTTTAAGAGCTAGTGATAAATGGGGTGGAATTGTGGATAGTAATATAACAGTAAAAGTTTTTGCTGTCAATGATGCTCCTATTTTGGATAGCGTTAATGATGTTGTTATTAATGAAAATGAGAGTGTAACTATCACTTTAAATGGGGTTGATGTTGACGGTGATAGTTTAACTTATGATATTAATGATACTAAATTTAATAAAACAAGTGATAATACCTTTGTATGGCAGACAGATTATAACTCTGAAGGAGCGCATGAATTTTTAGCTAGTGTTTCAGATGGTAATTTAAGTGATTCAAAGGGTTTTAGAATTACAATTGAGAATGTTAATCAATTACCTGTTTTAAATCCAATCCTTGATCAGTATGCTGATGAGGATGACCCTTACAAAGACGATATTCATTTGAATTTTTCAGATGCTGATGGAGTAGTTGTTAGCACTGAAATTAGTTATGAAAATATAGATGAAGTAGACTGTCAAATAAGTAATGGAGATTTAGCATTTACTCCTGCACATAATTTTTATGGCAATGCAACTTGTACTGTAAAAGTTATAGATAATGAAGGAGCATTTGATGAAGAGAGTGTTTTAATATATGTTAGTGGCATTAATGATGCACCAATTATAAAATCTTATTCACCTACTACTAATTTAGTAATAATTACTGAGGATGCAAGTCAAACTTTTGATGTTGAGTGGGAAGATATTGATAGTCTTGATTCTCAAATTAAGAGAAAATGGTACGTTGATGATGTAGAAGTTGGTATGGGCAATTCGTATACTTTTACTGCTACTGGAAATAATACTCATATGGTTCGTTTTAGTGTTAATGATTCTGAATATACAGTAAGTCAAGAATGGAATTTGTTTGCAACAGACCTTCCAATTCATAATTTTAGTTTATTTAATCTTACTGGTACATTGGATGATGTAAGTTGTTTAATCATGGGCAATAATTATGGTAAAATAGAATTTTGTCCAACCAGTTTAGATTTAAGTGATACTGCTGATTTAGTAAATAATGTGGTAATAAGCAATGGTTTTGTATCTTTAAACATTGATGCTTTGCCTGTTTTTAATGATAAAGAAGCAAAAGTAGTGATGTATAATCAGACTGAAAATGTTGTTTATTATAATCCTGATTTTAAAACAAATAGAAATGGTGTGACAAGTGTATGCCCATCAAATATTTGTAGTAATATTCAATTAGAGAACAATAGTTTGAGTTTTAATATACCTCATTTTAGTTCATTTGCCAGCGGTCCAATGCAGACATGTAGTCAATTGGGCGGGGATGTATGCAGTTCAAATCAAGTGTGTAATGGTGATATTTTAACATCTTCTGACGATATGTGTTGTAGTATCACTTGTATAGAAGCTCCTTTTGATACAAATAACAGTGATGTTGACAAATGTGAGAATGGAATTGTTGGTAATTTAAAGATTGATATTAAAGAACCTGATAAAGGCGATGATTTTAAAATAGGAGATACAATTCCAATTGAAGTCAAAGTTAAAAATGGAAATAATGAAGATGTTGATGTTGAAGTGGAATCTACTTTATTTAATGTTGATGAAAATGATGAAATAGTAAGTGTAAGAAGTGATGAAGTTGAAATAGGAGAAGGAGATAGTGAAACTTTTGAATTAGAATTAAAAGTACCTAATGATAAAGAGGTTGATGATAGTGATGAATTTGTCTTATTTGTGAAAGCTTACGGTGATGATGAAGAAGAACAGTGCAATGAAAATTCTATTAAAGTTGATATTGAACGAGAAGAGCATAGTGTTGTCATTACTAAAATGATTTTAATGCCTAGCAGTGTTGAGTGCAATGATTTTGTGAATGTTGAAGTTGAGATAGAAAACCAGGGTAAAAAACAAGAAGATGCTTACGTTGAATTACAAGTTTTAGAATTAGGCGTTTTACAAAAATCTGATGTTTATGAATTAGAGAAGTATAATAAAAAGAATAACGACGCTGTTATAAGGCTTTCCTTTAATATAAAGAATAATGTAAAAGAGGGAGATTATGATGTTAAAGCAACTGTTTACTTTAATGATGAAAGTAATAGTGATACTGAAAGTTTACATGTTGGAAAATGTGTAGAACAACCAATTGTAACAAGACCAGTAACACAATCAAGCAATGTGGTAATTTCACCTGGAACTGTTGTTCCTGTTTTTCCAACAATAACTTATCCTGTAACTAGTCCAGTTATTTCACCAGTTCAAAGCAATTATTTATTCCAAGTTGGAAGTGGACAAGCTATACAACCCGTTGTAAGCGGACAAACCGTACAACCAGTAAATGTTCAGAGTGTAAAACCAGTTGCAGGAAATTATGAGTTTAAAGTTTTACAAACCTTTAGAGATATTACAAAAAAACCTACGGAAAAATGTGATGGGTGGTGGAATGGTTTTAGTAATTGTTCAACACTATTGTTTATACTTGTTGATGTAATATTGTTGTTTTTGATAGTTATGGCTTTGGCAAAATTGTCTAGGAGAAGACGTATAAGAAAATAAATAACGAAAACAATAAAAATATTTCTTTCTTTTAATCTTTTATGAAGTTGAATAAGAGTTTTGGAAAAGAAGTATTAAAGTTAAAAAGTAAAGAAGTTATTAATAATGAAAAGGATATTATCAAGGAATTAAGCAAACTATTAATTGAAAGTGTTGATAAAAGAGTAAAAGGCAGGGTAGGAATTGCTTTTTCTGGTGGTGTTGACTCGAGTTTATTGGCTTTAATTTGCGACAAATTAGGAAAAGATTTTGTTTTGTATTCTGTCGGCTTAAAAAATTCTGAAGACTTAAAGTGGGCTGAGAGAGTAGCTAAAGCATATAAATGGAAATGGAAGTCTTTTTTGATTGATAAAAAAGAAGCTGAGAAGATAATAAAAAAAGTTGTTCAAATAATACCAAATAAGGACGTTGTTAATGTTGGAGTTGGGTGCGTTGTTTATAAGGTTTTAGAGGTGTGTAAAAATGATAAAATTGAGGGTGTTCTTGGTGGTTTAGGAAGCGAGGAATTATTTGCTGGTTATGAGAGACATAAAGGCAATATT
>CAYIWE010000016.1:0-11334 GCA_964367025.1 Candidatus Woesearchaeota archaeon | reverse complement strand
ATTATCATGTAAGTATTTTACTTCTTTAAAAATCCTTTCTGCTGACATGCATCTTATCAAAGTTCCCCAGTGCTTTGTGGTTATACAAAAAGGACAGTTCATTGGACAACCCCTTGAAGTTGTGATTGTTGTAGACAGAGTATTCTTATATTTCAAATCTGGGAGCAATGGATATTTTTTTATTGGAAATAAATCATATGCTGGCATTGGCAAGCTATCTAAATTTAGTATAAAGGGTTGATTTGGTGTTTTTATCACTTGGTTGTCTTTTATGAATGAGATTCCTTTTACTTTGTTTAAATCTGTGTTGTTTTTTATTGCTTTTACATATTGCAATAATGGTATTTCTCCTTCTCCTCTTATAACTGCATCTACAAATGAGTAATTTTTTAGAATTGATTCATCTAATGGTGTTGGATGAACACCACCAATTATTAATTTTATATTTGGGTTTAATTGCTTTATTTCTTTTAAAGTGTTTAAAGCTGCATATCTGTTTTCTGTTAAACAAGAAATTCCTACAATTAATGGATTTAGTTCTATTGCTTTTTTAGCTGTTTGTTTAACATCGTAAGATTCTACTGGTGCGTCTATTGCAGAGACTTCTATTTTATTCTCTCTTAAATATGCTGCTAGACAAGCTATTCCAATTGGTATCCCTGACATTGGAAACTTTGAAGTCGTCTGCTTATCCAATGGTGGGTTAATTAGTGTTATGTCCATTTTGAATCTCACACTTCCTTTAGTATTTTGTATGCTTGTTCTAATGTAAGTGTCTTTGGTATTTTTTTGTTTGTTATTATAAAACCATCTAAATCTGCTTTGTCTGGTGCATAACCATGCATTGCTTTGAATGGCTTTGTTTTTTGATAATAATTTGGAAAAATAAGATATTTTGGCTGTATAAGAAAGATTAAATCTCCGTATTCTTTTGTATCTGGTATCTGATAATGTTTTTTGTCTTGTTTTGTCAGTATCTTTCCTTGTTTTGTTTTTTTTAGGATATTTGTTATCTCTTCTTTAATATTATTATTTTTGAACCAAAAAGAGACTGTTGTTCCACCATAAAAAGCTGTGTAATCTTTGCTTTTTGGCATTAGTTTTTGGATATTTATAAGGTTTTCTATGTTTACTTGACTATGATCTGACCATAGAATTATGTCTGAGTTTTTTTGTTTTTGAAATGCCTGGATTAAAAATTTTATTTGATTGTCTATTTGATTTAGTTTTTTTATTGTTTCTTTTGAATTTGTTTTGTTTTGGTGTATGAATTTGTCTAGGTCTGTCAAATGAATATAGTACAAATCTATGTTTGACTGTATGTTTTTTATTAATTTTTTAATTTTTTGTGAATCTGTTTTTTTAAAAAAATCTATTGTTTTTTTGTTGTTTTTTATGAAAAAAGGCCATTTGTAGCAGATAAAGGATTTATTCTGAAAGAAAGAAGTTTTCCAGATATTTTGTGTTGTTGATACGTCGAATTCTTTAAGTAAATTTTTTGGAATATTTTCTAAAGTAATTAAGTTTGTTCTTTTTTTTATTAATTGGTGTAGAATTGCTGGGTATGTTAGAATTTTATTGTTTAAAGGTATGTATTTGTAGTATTTAAACAAGGATTTTGTATATTTTAATTCCATCCAAATGTTTGTTTTTGTTGGTGGCTGTCCTGTGAACAAAGTTTGCTCTACTCCCTTGAAAGCTAAAAGAGTTTTTAATCTTGCCTTGTTTAGTTCTTTTGATAATTCATAGAGATAGGGGGTGTTTTCTTTAGTTAAAAGTGAGTATCCTAAACTATCTAAACAAACCATCAACGTTGTCATAAAAGTTTTATAGGAGAAAGATATTTAAAGTTATTTGTAAGGACTAAAAAAACATCTTCTAATCTGAATTATTGATAGAGGCTTTGTAAGTAAGTATAATCATTAACTGCCTGTATTTGACTTAAGACACCTAGTTTTGGTTTTCATAATCATATGTAAAACAAAAAAACATATAAAGCTTACTACTGCAATTATGCAAAAGTAATAAAAACTTCTAAAAAAGATTCAAAGAAAATTAGAAACTTTTAAATAATGTTATTTATTATGAGTATATGTGAATAAAAAGAAAAAAACAAAATTATATTTGAAAGTTCTAGAATTTTTGAGAGAAAAAAGCATAAATAAGGTTGTTGTAGTAATGATACTTTTAGTGGGATTTGTGCTAATTGCAAATTATTTTATTGGTTCAATTAAAACTACAGGTTATGCAACAACAGATTTTAGTGTCCTAAATAAATGCACCTGTCCTGAGGGTTCAAAATACCCTAATGAAAAAAGAGATATGTTATGTGACAATAGTTATTCTTCAAGTATGAATTGTCACGGTCCTAGTACTACACTTCATTGTAAATTTGATGGTCCAACGTGTTCAGAATCATTAAGTCGTACAACACTAACAAAGAGATTGTATATTACAACTCAAAGTTTAAAGCCAGCATCACCATGGAATGTAAAAGATATTACATTAGTTTATACTACTGACAGATTTGCTCTTGTTGATCGCGTATCATTAACGGGGGTTACTGGAGCTGGTCAAAATGTTCAGGCATTATTAAGAATAATACTTGAGAAACCAGATGGTAGCAAAGAAAATTTACTTAGACCCAGTTCAGTTTCAAGATATGAAACTATAAGTTTAACGCCTGTTGAAAGTGAGTATCGTTACAATACGCCGGAAATTGTAAAATATTCTAAATCCCTTGAACGTTGTACACCCGGTTGGAATCGTATTATTTCAACTGCCAAGTATGGTGAGTTGATGGATGAAAAAGTGGTTTCTTTCTATTGTTCAGATGAAGGAGTAAATTCAATAAATATGAAGAATAATCTTCCAGAGTTAGAAGTAGTTCCTACAAATATTAAATCTTGGAAAATGTCATTAAATCGCCTTACTGGTAGAATTGGAATAAAAGATTTGGGTACAAAACAAATAAGAGAAAGCGCATCCAGTGTAGATTTGATTAATGGTGTATCTGCAACAATAACATTTAAAATAAAAAATACTGGCAAGACAACTACAGGAGCATCAAAAATTAGGGTAATTGGTAGTAACCAAGTTAATCGTAGAGATAACAGTGCAATAATGGATATACAACAAATACCTACTAATGGAATTAAGGAGATTAAATTGCCAGTCAGTTGTGATAAAAGTGGAAGTTCTAAGAATATTATTATAAATTTAGATTATATGCAACAAGTAGTTGAGAAAAGTGAATTAAGTGCTCCAAATGGGTATTACAATGATCAAAGACTTAATACTAAAAAGATTACGTTGAAATGTTTATAATTTCATTAAGAAAAATCCTATATAGGCATTAGCATAATCTAAGCTTATTTGCTCCCAATTCTTACTTTTTACCGGGTAAACTTTTTTCAATATTGAAGCTCCTTTGTTTAATAAAATTTCATTGACTTCTTTTTCTGAAACAGATAATAAAAGATAGGGAACTGAGGCAAAAATATAAGAATCTGGAGGATATTTATTGAAGTAAACTTTTCTATGTTTCTTGTTCCAGATTTTAATTCTTTGTGAATATTTATGTTTTAGGAATAAGTTTAATGTTGGGTATGTTAAATTTGGTTTTATTTTGAATTGGTATTTTAAATATGGTGAATAAAACGTATAAGACATTTTTAGTATTGCATTTGATAAATCGTTTAGCGTTTCTATTTTTTTATTCAAAAACTTACTAAAAAAGTATTTAGAAACTTCATAAATATTTTTAGTGCAAACTCTAAATTCTTCTTCAATGGAATTATATGGTGATTTTTGCGGGTTTAATTTCCATTTTACATATTTATTTATTTTGAAGTGTAAATCTGGCAGTTTTTTATATAAGTCTGGAAAATCTTTTTTATAAGTTTCAAGAAATATTTTATTGTTTTCTGAATATTTTGGTTTATAGTTTTTAGAGAGTATTAATAAAGAAGTTAAACAGGCTGTATATGCTTGTTGTATTATGTATGTTAAAAAGTCTTTATTATATTTTTTTTCTATGGAATAATATTCTACTAATTGAGACATTCGATCTAAAAGTAATTTTGCTGGTTCTGAGAGTGGAATTTCATTTAAATCAAACTTTGGTGCTAAATTTTTTAAATCCTGACCATAAAGTGTTTGTGTTAATTCATTAAATTTATAGAATCTTAAACGAGGTGGTAGTTTTTTTAATTGTTTTATTGTTAAACATTTTAAATCTACATAAAAATTCTTTTCTAAGGTTTGCTCTTCTTTTTTAAAATTGTAAAAATATTTTATTCCTTTTAGATTTAATTTACTAACTGAATTAGAAGCTATTTCATCAATCTTTTCAGGAGATATTTTATTCTTAGTTATTACATAAATATCATAATCATTAAAGGGGTATATTTTATTATTTTTTATTTTTACGGGACCTTCACCATATCCAAAACTGCCTGCTAAGATTATGGATTTTGCATTTACACTATTCAAAATCTCCTTACAGATAGTATTTAGTTGAGATTTAATTTTTTCATTAATCTGTTTGTTTTGTGTAAATTTCATTTTTGAAAGTCAGATAAATTCCAGGTATTGCAAATATTAATGTGGATATTATTACCCAGAATAAAGACATTGATACTACTTTTTCTGGTTTTATTAAAAATAATTTGAGTAGTGTTATTAAAGTTAACTCTCTTGTTCCTAAGCCGGCTACAGTTACTGGTATCAAGGTAACTACTGTTGAAATTGCAAATATTGGTATAAAATAATAGTATGGTATCTTTATATCAAAAGAAAGAGCAATTATATAAGTTTGGGTATAAATTAAAACCCATACTAAAATAGTTAATAAAAATGGTAGTGTTAGGTGTTTAATTTTTGGAAAGGTATCATAAAATAAATTAAAAGACTCTTTTGCTTTTGATTTTAGTTTATTTGGTATTAAAAATTTATAAACAAATAACAAAATAAAACCACTTCTTTTTTTTCCTATAAAGAAGAAAATAATAGAACATAATATTATTATTGGTATTAAAATTTTGAAA
Organism: Candidatus Woesearchaeota archaeon; assembly: GCA_964367025.1. Taxonomy (GTDB): domain Archaea; phylum Nanobdellota; class Nanobdellia; order SCGC-AAA011-G17; family ARS1178; genus CAYIWE01. The sequence continues at coordinate 6,286 of CAYIWE010000016.1, read as the reverse complement.
AGAATTTGTGAAGAGTATTCTACTAAAAGTAAAGATCCTATCAAAGCGAGCATACATAGTGTTATTAAATCTAAGATTTTATCTGTTAAAACACTTGAAAAAGCTTCTCCAAAGGATTTATTTGTTTTATTTTTAATATAAGATACTTTAATAAAAGAACCCAATTTACCCGGTGTTATTGAACTGTAATATGTACTTATTATTTGTAATCTAATTAAATAAATAAAGGGTAATATTATGTTTTGTTTTTTTAAGATTAAGGACCATTTCAAAGTTTGGAGTAATGTTATTGGTATAAATATTAAAATAGCAAGTAATAGATAGTAAAAAATATGAACTTTATTCAATTCTTGAAAAGAAGACATAATTTTACTTGGTCCTGTGGTGAAAATTATATAAACAAATAGTACAATACCAATTAAAGGTAATAAATTTTTTATTTTCATTGTTTATTTTTCCATAATGTGATATAATTTGTTGTCAAAAAGCTTTTTTCTTTACTAAATCTAAATTTTTATTTAAAATATTTGTTTTATGTCATCTTTCATTTTCTACTAAAATCCTTAATGTGGCCTAGTACTGCTTTGATACCTCTAATAGTATATTTAATGTCATTTTTTGATCTTATTTTTGTCAGGTGTCTTAGGATATATTTTGGTGAGAAAAATACTTTTTTGTAAATGCTATTACAGATGTTCGTAACTTCTTCTGGTTTCATATCTGGTGTTTTAAAGACAACTTCCGACATATCATATCTTTCGTAATCTTTGGGGTTAAATAAAAACCATTTATTTCTTAGACCTTCTTTATATAGTTGTGTTCCTGGATATGGGACGAGTATAGTTGCTTGTAAAACATCTGCTAGACCGGATGTCATTAATTTTTTGGTTAATTCTAGAGTTTTTAGAGCTTTTTGTTTTGTTTCCCATGGCCAACCTACAATCATTGTTAAATGAACTGTTAATTTTGCTTTTTTTGCTAATTTACATCCATTTATTATATCTTCAACTCTTATCTTTTTATTTATCCTATCTAGTGTCTCTTGATTTGCTGATTCTAGTCCAAATTTCAATAAACGAAAGCCTGCTTTTTTCATTAGTTTGTATTCTTCTTCATTCAAAGCATTAAAACGCATATTACAAGATATTTTTATCTTTTTATTATAACTCCTAGAAATCATACCTTCGCAAAATTCTTTTAACCAATTTCCAATCGGAAATGTTCCTGAATCATCAAATATTTCTTTAACATTATATTTTGTTATTAACATTCCAATTTCATCCAGAACATTATTAACAGACCGTGTTCTAAACCTTGGGTAAAGGATGGGCCATGCACAAAAAGAACATTGAGAGTGCCAACAATCTCTAGCAGACATCATATAGGCATAAGGTCTTACAGGAATATTAAATTCTTTTTGATAAAGATTAAATTTTGTTAATTCTCTGTCAATAAAAGGCAAATTGTCTAAGTTGTGTTTTAATTTAAATTTTCCTGAACTTTCTATTTTTCCTTTTTCTTTATAGTAAATTCCTGGTTCAAGTTTTGTTTTTTTATTTAGGTGGTTTACTAAAGAGAGCAGAGAAATGTCGTAATCTCCTCCAGTTATTATAAAATCTACTTTTGATTTTTTAAAGGACTCTTCTGGAAAAACTGTTACATGATCACCAAATAAAACTATTTTGGTTTGTGGTAAAACTGTTTTAATTTCATTTATTATTTGCCAGTGTTTTTTTATTACTGGGGTTTTTGTTTCTAAAGCTATTAAATCTGGTTTTTCTAATTGTAGATATGACAAATAATGTTCTTTGCTTAAATTCTCAACAATTGCGTCTTTCCATAAAACATTGTAACCTTTTGATTTTAATAGTGTAGCTGCTGATGCTGGAATAACTGGAAAGATAAATGTAGGATTATTAAAATATTGAAACTGTCTATTCTGACTAAGCAAAGGTGTTCCTTTTTCTGATTCTATTGGAGGATATGTTATTAAAATTTTCATTTTTCTTTTGTTATTAAACCGTATAAAAATCCTATACCGTAATGAATATGGGTTAATATTAAGCCAGGAAATACTAAAAAAAATCTTTTATATTTTAACGAGTAAAGTAATGTTATAAACAGGTATATAAAAATTGTGATTAAATAAAAATTTTTTATTGTAGAATTAAAAAAAGACAGTATTAATCCTAAAAATAAGTATAAAACAAAAATGGATAAAAGTGAGTAATACAATTTATCAAAAGAGAATTGTTTTTTTATCAGGTATGCAACATCCCGACCGTAAATAAACATTTGTTTTAAGTGTGGCCTAAATAAAAATCTTCTATGGTGGTAAACAATTACATCTGGTATGTATAATATCTTTTTTCCCAAATCGATTATATCAAAACATAGTTTTGTGTCTTCTGCTGTTAATAATTCCGGAACATATCCGTTTGTTTTATTGAATACTTCTTTTTTTATTAAAAGATTACAAGAGGGTAATTCTTTTACAAGTAGTGGTTTATTTATAATTTTGTATCTTATAGAGGATCTACCAGTTAATGATGATGAGAGTATATCTCCGGATGCTTTTTGTAGAATATTGTCATTTTCTGGTGTTAGGTTTGGACCACCGACAGCACCAATTTTCTCTTTTTTCAAGTATCTTTCTGCATTTTTCAACCAATTTTTATCTGGGTATGCGTCTGAATCAATAAAAGCGAGAACATCTGCTTTTGACTCTTTTGCTGCCATATTCCTTTTTATTGATGGTTTTACTCTACCTGTTGCCATTATTTTTGTTTTTTTATATTTTTTATTTGTTTTTTCATCTGGCAATAAAATGATTTCATAATTATTATGGTTTAAATTTAAACAATTTGAGATACATTCTTCTACATAATTGTCTATTTCCTTGCATGGTATTATAATTGAAAATTTCATTTTAGTATAAATAGAAAAGTATTACTAAGATACATAAAACTAATTCTGTTAATAGAATAGTATAAACAACATCTTTTTCGTATACTTTCTTTTTTAATTTCTTTAATATTTTTATTGTTAAATGTTCTAGACCGTATATTTTTTCATATGGCTGTTCTAGTGAATTATCTTCTAGTACTTTTGCAAAACTTTCTTTTTTTAGTTTTCCTCTCAATTTTAATATAAACTCTAGAGAATAAGGTATAAATATTATTAGTGCTATTCTTTCTACATCACCCATAATTGCTGTTATTGCTATTAAAGCACCTATAGAATAAGTCATTGTATCTCCTGGAAATATTTTAGATGGGTATTTATTATAAAAATAAAAAGCAATTAAAGAAAGGACCATTGTAAATGCTATAATTGAGATAAAAGTATTGTGTGTTTTAAGTGTAGCAAAACCCAGGGTAGATAAAATGATTATACCCATTCCTGCTTCTAAACCATTATAACCAGCTAATAGGTTAAACGCATTAGAAGCAAAAACAATTGCTAGTGGTACAAAAAGTAATGGGTATAAAATGCCTACATCAATATGACCTATTAAAGGTAAGGTCATTTCAGATTGACCTACGTTTATTACTACTACTGGGAGTGCTGCAAACAAAGTTAATAATGGTTTTTGCCACTGTTTTAACCCGAGTTTCCAACCCAGAATATCATCAATAAAACCTACTCCAGTTATAATCAAAAGAGAAGACAATAATGCTAAAATCTCAAAGTTTTTTAAGGGTTCATTTAAATAAAAAGTTTGAATTCCTATTAAAGTTAAAATACCCAAAATAAAACCGAATATTACAGGAATTCCGCCTAATTCAGCTACTTTTTCTTTGGTTGGCTTATTTAAGTCTATCCCAACTAAACCAGCTCTTTTAGCACTTCTTATCCAAATTGGTGTAAGTATCAAAGTAGTTAAGAAACTTACTAATAGTACTATTAAAAATATAGTTTGCATTTTAGGTTCTTTTCTTTAAAGTAATTTAAATAGTTTTTTGTTTATAAATTGATTTTATTAAAGAAATCTTTTCCTATTTCATTCCAATCAAGATTTTTTTTGATATAATTTAAACCTTTAATTTCCCTTCTATCACTTTTTTTCAAAGTTTGTATAATTTTATCTGCAAAATCTTCAAGATTAGAAGAAGATTGGTATGTATATTTTTCAAATTTTTTCAAATCTCCAAAATCATTACATACTATTTTTTTACCCATTGCCAAACACTCTCTTAACTTCATAGAACATCTATAAGCATTAACTTTTTTTTCTTTATAATAAATTAAACAAATATCTGCTTTAGAAAGTTCTTTAGCAGTTTCCTCCTTTGATAAATGTCCTGTAAACCTTGCAGAAACATTTAATTGTTTGGCTAATTTTCTAAATTTAGCTCGGTCTGGACCACCTCCAACAATAACAAATTTAACATCTCTTTTATTTTGAACAAGTTTAACTGCTTTTAATATAGAATCAAGATCAGAAGCAATGTTTAGATGACCCATATAAAAAAGTACTTCTTTTTCTGGTTTGTTTAGTTTATAATCAAAAGTTTTTAAATCTACTCCTTGGTCTAATTTGTAAAGTTTTTCTTCTTCAACTTTAAATTCTTTGATAATGTGTTCTTTAAGTAAAGAATTATGGTATGTAATAATATCAAAATATTTTGGAAATGGTTTTTGTAAAGCTGAACTAATTTTAGATATGATACCTTTTCTATAACTAGAATCAAGGTCGTCTATATCAACACCTATTCTTTTTCTTTTAAAAATTTTAACAAAAAGAAGCGGAATTGTAATGTTTGGATAAGGTTTTATTCCAATAAAAAAATCTGCCTTTGAGAATGTGACTTTTATTAAATTTATAGGAATAGAAATGAACATATCTAATATAAATGGAAGAGTTTTTGGAAGAGGTTGGATAAATTCAACTTCACAATTATTTTTTAAAGAATTTGCAAGATAACCTGCTCTTAGCCAGCAACCAGAATCTTTTGCAAGTGATGATAAAACAGCAATCCTCATAGTAATAACCTTGGCCAATAATATTGATTAAAGATTAAATTAGTAATTTGAAAACAGGAGTGAGTACAGGAACAATTTCTATTTTTAATGAATATTCTTGTTTCTTGTGCTTTTTTAGAATTCCATATTTGTGTAAAAGATTCTTTTCTTATATTTCCAATACTTGGCAATAATTCACAAAAAGATACGTCTCCTTTGTAATCTACAACAGCATGTACTTTTCCAGCCAAACACGGCCAAGGTTGTTTGCCGGTTTTCATTATTTTAAGATAACTGTCAAATAAAATTTGTTTTGTTTTATTAGAAATTCTTGATTTAAATTTAGATTCATAGTAATCATAACTTTTCCAAATTTTAAAGAGAATTGGTTTTAATTTTTTTAATTCTTCAATAGATGGAGCTTTATAATTTTTATCTTTAGGATTACCTCTCAAAATTTCAAAATTATGGAAATCTAGATCAGGCATTACTTGTTTTAATTCTTTGTGAAATTCTTCTAAAATTTTATAATTTTCATTTGTGATTACAGTGCTAACCATAATACTTAATGAAGGGTATTCTTTTTTTAATACAATTAATTTTTTATAGGTTTCAATTACTTTATTGTAGCAATCAATACCTCTTATCTTGTTATGAATAGTTTTTGGACCTTCTAAAGAAAGGTTAATTGTTAAATTCTTTATTTTATTATATTGAAGCATTTTTAAAATATCAGAATGTATTTTTTCAGTTAATATACCATTAGTTGGTATAGAGACATTTTCAACCTTGTTATTTTTAACAAAGATTTTAAAGACTTCAAATAAGTCTTTTCTTAAAAACGGTTCTCCACCTGAAAAATCTAGCCATAATAATTTTCCTAATTCTTTTGAAAATCCATCTATTTCTTCTAAAGATAGGTCTAATATTGGGTTGTTTAATTCTTTTGAAAAGAAGCAATGATTACATTTGGAATTACACTTACTTGTAACAAAAAAAATCAAGTAAATAGGTTTTTTAAGCTTATTTTTCATAAATGAATATTTTATCATATTTTTCATTTTATATAGATTTGAGTAAGGTTAAATTTTGTTTCTTTAAAGTAATTTAAATAGTTTTTTGTTTATAAATGAAAAGTAATATAAATCATATTGTTTAGGTGATTTTTAAAATGATGTCCTCCCAACCTAAAGGTGGGGGTATCCTACATGATGACTAGACAGAAAGTTTAGTCTGGCATGCGCGAAATTTCTTGCGCCTGCATTCATAATCATATGAAAGAAATAAAATTAATCCAAGGAGGAACCGCATTCCTCCCAAG
>CAYIWE010000015.1:0-12180 GCA_964367025.1 Candidatus Woesearchaeota archaeon | reverse complement strand
TAATTTAAAAAGTTTAAAGATGGGGGATTTTTAAGCAACCCTAAAAATTTCGATAGATTTTTATATATAAACAAGTTTCTTATCAGTTAGATGATTAATAAAATAATAAAAAAGAGGTGATTTAATGGAGAACGAAACTATATGGAAAGTTGGTTTAGTTGTTCTTGTTCTTTTGGCTGTTGTTGGCATTTATAACAACAATAATAGATTTACTGAAGAAGCTACTGGTGAGGCTATTGGTGATAGTATTACTGGGATGGTGATTGGTGGACCGGATGAAATTGGTATATTTAAACAAGTTGGTATTGGTATGCGTAGTCAAGGAGAGATTCACACTAATTATAAACTGGATGTTAGTGGCCGTATTTTTGTGAACAACCCAGGTGCACAAATTGATTTTGCTGATGGAAAGGGATTTAGGAAATGGGTTATTGGCCCAAGTGGTGGTACCAGCGACGATTTTATTATTTATGAGGCTACTCCTTATTCTGATGGTACTAGAATAACAATAGGCGCTAGTGGTGGTGCGTTAACAGTAAATAATTTATCAGCAGTTGGTAGTGGAAATGCTTATGTTTGTGTTAACCAATATGGAAAATTATATAGAAGCAATATACTTTGTGTATAAATAAAGAACTTTTTATTTTTATTTTTTAATTAATTTTCTTTGGTTTTTCTAATTCTGGGTTTGGAAATTCTAATTGCAAGTATTCTGGTTTGAACTCAATGTAAGATGGGTAGGAAATTTCCCATATTTTTGTTGGTCCTATCAATCTTCCATTATATAATGCTAGGGGAATATACTGTTCATCGGTGTAAACTTTTTTGAAACCTTCCCATTCTTTATCCATTAAATACATTTGAGCAAACAAAGTTTTTCTTACTTTTTCAGATAAATAAAATCCTGCTCCAATTGGGTTTGCTTTTCCATCTGGAGATATTTGTGGAATTATCCTAAAACAACTATTTAAACCGCTTTTTTCAAAGTTTCTTTCTTGATTGTTAAAGAAAACGCACTGAACAGGTATATCATATCTTTTGCCTTGGTATATTAAAATTGCTGTTGGTTGATTTAATGAAATAGTATCTTCAGTTGATTTTGAGATTTCTAACATTATTCCGCCTATTCCTGCTTTGTATGCTGGGAATAATACTCCATTGTAAGTAAAATCTTGGTCTATTGGGAATCCACCCCTATAAAGGTATATGGTTGAATTTCTTGTTTCTTGAATTTGAGATTCTTCTAAAGCAAATAATGAAACAGAGGAGTATCTGTCATAGTTTTCATCTGAACCAATAGATGAATATGCAGGATATTTTCCTATTTCATCGCTTACTATTAATAAATGAGTTGTATTGTGGGCTTTTAAAAATTCTAGTGCTTCTGTTGATGAATGACCTGTTAAAACATGTCTTCCCATTAAAAAGTTCCAATAAACTTTTGTATTACCGCCATCCAAGATTGTTGCTCTTTCACCACCTTGTTGCACCCAGTAACCGTAATCCCACCAGTGTGCAAATATTGCATTTTCCTGGGTATTTTCCCTTACCCAATCCATAGCGTTTTGCCATTGTTGATCGTATGAGAGTCCAAAACCTTTTGCAATTGCATAGTCGTTTTGTGCAAATGAAAAAACAGTAAGGTATATTATTATAATTACTCCAGCCCAAATCAGTATTTTATACCAAATTTCTTTTAATATTTTATTTAGGTCAACAATACAAACTAGTGTATAAGCTGCTAATAAAGCGGTTGTTGGTGAAAAAACAAAAAGTAATCTTATGGCTGATTTTGCTGCTAAAATTGTTAAGAAAAACCAGACAAAAATAAAGATATACTTCTTGTTTATTTCTGAAAATTTAGTAAACATGTTTTTATTTTTATAAAAAGTGTAAAGATAGAAATAAATTATAGATCCAAGGAACAAAAATAAGGACATTACCAGTAATGACCTTGAAAGAAATGTTTCTCCATTTAGTGTTGAATTTGAAGAGTATTTGCTAAATATGAAACCAGAAAGGAATAAAATAAATATTGTTGTTAAGTACCATTTGTAGTCTTTTATGTTTTTTATTAAATTATAGAATAATATTACAGACCCTATTAGGAATAGAAGTAGGTAAGTCCATCCAAATTGACCTATCCAATCTGTGAAGAAAGGCTGATGATTTTCTGCTACTGTTAAAACCCAACGAGTCGATCCTATTGCAAAAAGCTTGAATTTTAAATGTAAGAATTGTTCTTTAATAAACCCAAAACCTAAAAAGATTATAGTTATAATTGATAGAAATAAAGATGTTAGTAAAAAGCTTGCAATACTTATTGGTATTTTTTGTTCTATCTTTTTTGATATTGTGCTTTTTTTAAAGAATATTAAAACTAAAGCGAATATTAGGGTGATTAATGTTATTGAGGTTGAAAAGGATATTAAGAATCCACGTATTCCTCCGTATTTGGTTGTGAAAATTGTTGAGGTTATAAAAAATGGGATGAACCAACCAATATATTCGTATAAATCTAACCTTGTAAATTTGTCCATTAAAAGTTCTATTAAAGTAAAGAAAGGTATTATCAATGAAACAAAACCAACGCCACCCCAAGCAAGACCCATAAAGGATGTTGAAATACCGGCTAAAGCGCCAAACAATAAACTTTTTTGTATTGTTCTTGATTCCCAACCAACAACATAAAAGTAAAAAACTAGTATCATCAAAAATATACCTAATGGTTCTTTATCTGCAACTCCGGCTATTGTTCTGTGTAAAAATGATGGAACAAATGCCAAAAATGCTGTTGAAAAAATTGCAACTTTGTTATTAAATAGTTTTTTTACTAAAAGAAAGAAAACTATTAAAGCTAAAGCAAAAAATATAACTGGGTACCAAACAAGTGTTCTTTCTAGTGTTATATTTCTAGCAAAAAAATGTAAAAACTTATGAAGGTAAGCTAGTGTATAAGCTAGACCATTACCTAGGAATGCGGTTTCTTGTCCCAGTGGAGCAGATCTCATTGGATCTATTGCAAATAATTTTCCGTGCTCTAGAATATATTCTGCATATCTCCAGGCAATATAGGAATCGATATCTGGAATGTATTTTTCCATGAAGGGTAGATTTCGTGTTCTAATGAAAGAGGCTATTAAAATTATCAAACTGAGGATTACATAGTAGATAAAGTTGGTCTTTTGTTTAAGTAAATTAAACAATTTTTCTTTTCTTTTTTCTAATACTATTTCATCACTCATTAGAATGTTTCCTCTTTATCAAAAAAGTATTGGGGTTATATAAACCTCAATAAAAGCTGCTATTACTAATATTATTACTGCAATTGCTATGAGATATAGGGTGTCAAAGAACACGTATTTAAATTTTTTACTATTTAATTCATGATTTACTATTGCTACTGAAATTATTCCTGCGGCTAGTGCCCCTATAAAATAAGAAGCAATTTCAAATATGCCGTGAATCATATATCTAAAGAAACTCCAAGAGAATATATGAAGGTAATTTGCTATACCCGCAAAACCAAAAAGTCCTGCATAATCACCAAGTTTATTTCTAAAGAAAGTTCCAACTGCTGCAGAAATAACTGAAGCGTTCCATACCAAAATAAAAATAGCGCCCATTCCGTAAAAGAATGAGAAAAGTATACAGAATATAAGAACTTTTATGTTGTTGAATAGTATTTTGGTAAGTTGTGGTGCCCCTATAAAAGATGATGTACTTATTGCTTTTGAATTTATTGCAGAGAGAGTATTTATTTGGGTTTTAAATGTTGTTTCAATTGTGTTTTCTGGGAGAACAATGTACCAAACAGATAAAGAAAAAACAAAACCCAAAAAGAGGAATAACAAAAATATGATGGTCTTTGAGTGTTCTTTTAAAATTGATGATTCTTTATGAAGTTTTATTGTTTGTTTTTCTTCATACCTCATAGTTCTATACATCAATGGAGTGGTGGCTAAAACTGTTAAGAAGACCATTATTAAACTGGATTGTTCTTCAAATATCCAAATTGCAAAGAATAAACCAATAGAAGAGTATAAAACACCTAAAAGAAACAATTCCCATGGGGATTTTTGAGCTTTTTTGACACCAATAAGAGATTCTAAAACCATTATACTAATATTTATTAAAGGTAATTTATATAGTTTTTGTTGTAATTTTTGTTTTAGTGTTAGAGATTATTCTTTTTATTTTGATTTTGCTTTTTGCCGGTGTTATTTGTATTTGTTCGTTTGGGTTAATTTCTGTTCTTTGAAAATAATTTGAAGATGGAATATAAATATATGATGAAGTATCGTTTAGTATCACTTCTTTAATTTTTTGTGGTCCTGTAATTAAATCTGTTATTTTTATTTGATTTTTTTCAAATTGTATTTTCCTTTTAAAATGAATGTTTGATTTATTTGATTGTGTTATCAAATACTTTCTTAAAATCTCTTTTATTTTTAGTGCTATTCTTTGATTTTTACCAATAGTAAATTGAAAGATTCTTAATGTAATGTTTTTTAGTGGTGTTTGTGTATTATTTTTAATAAAGAAGAGATTACCTTTTATAATTATTTGTGAATTGGAGAGTTTAATTTTATTATTTGTTAAAAATGATGAAATTAAGTTTTTGTTACCTTCTGTTTTTATCTCTATTCCAGAATCTAGAATAGTTTTATTATTTTTTTTGAAGAATAAATTAATAACGCCACCTTTTTTATAATTTATTATTAGGTAATATTCTTGATTACTGAGGATTAATAAACCTGCGTGTTCGAAATTCTTAATAAAATTTTCTTTGTGTTTTGGTTTTGTTATTTTAGTGTTGTTTTTTGGTTCTATGAATGCTTGTAGATATGTATAGGTTATATAACATAAGTACCTATCATCTAAAGTTGAGGGTGAGATTGTTGTTTTATTTGATAAGGCTGTTTTTATATTTGTACTTATTGTTTTAGCGAGAGTGTTAAAAGATAAAATTTCAAAACCATGTGGTATTAAATAAGCAGTATTTCTACTTCCGTAAATACCACCGAATGTTAAATTTGGGTGAATGAAATAAGAAATAAATCCTAGTGATTTTTTTAGAGCTTCTAATACTTGTTTATCTTTTGTTTTTTTGTAGTATTTTGAGAGGTAATCTATTGTTAAAGATAAATAACCAATATCTGCTCCACCGTATTCAAAATACCATCCTTCATCAGTTTGGTTTTTTAATATAAAATCTATTTTTTTCTTTGCTAAATCTTTATATTTGTCTTCTTTTGTTAAAAGATATAGATTATATAAGAATATTGCTGCTCCTGATTCTTGGTTTTGAGCTTGAAATTCGTCTTTATTTTCTAGCCAGGATGCTGATTTTTTTAAAGAATTTATTATCTTTTCTTTATTTTTAATGAGGTTTCCTAATTCTAATAAAGTTTCGGATATTGCATATGAGGAAAAAGCAGTTGCTACAAAACTGTTTTCTTTTGGGTACCATTCATTAAATGAACCATTTTTTTCCTGGATATTTGTCCAGTAATTCAGAGAAGCGTTTATCAGATTAAGAAGTTTTTTATTATTACTATATTGATTTCTTGGGTGTTTTAATTTGAATAGTAAAGCCAGAGTTAAAGTTGCTTCCTGCATTCTTGCGCATGAAAAATCAGAAATTTTATAATGCCAATACTGTCTATCAAAAGAACCGTATGTTTTTGATAGTGGATTTCTGTCTAATAAAGATAATAATCTTGGGGTATTAATCAAAACTTCTTCCAGATATATATCTTTATTACTCATTTTAGTCTCCAATTGTTAAACCAAAAAGATTGCCTGGACAGTTAGAACACATAGGTATATTAGTTTTGTTAAGTAATATTTTTCTCCTAAAAGTGATGTACTTACTATTATTCCAAACTTCTTTAAATGACGTTTCAAACATATTTCCAAATGTGAAATTACCATCTGCATCATAGCAACAAGGCACTATGTCTCCATTCCAGTTTATTACAGAACTCACCCATAATCTTGTACACTTATTTTTTATTATGTTTTTTCTTTCTAATTTTTCTGTTTTTTTATACCTGCTATATTCTTCTTTGGTTGGAAGAAAATTTTTCATTTTTTCTAATGCTTCTTTTGAAGTTTCTATTTCTAAAGTGGCTGTTTTAAGTGTTAATTTGTCAACACCAATGTCTCTTGCAATTTGTTTTAATTTGCTCACTTCGTGTTCGTTATGTTTCATAACTATAAATTGCAATTCTATGATTGGTAATTTAGATTTTAGTTTTTTCTTTTCCTCGACTACAGATTTTATTCCATTGATTATTTGTTCAAAATTTGCACCAATCCTGTACTTGGATAAAGTTTCTTGGCTTGCGCCATCTAAACATATTATTAGATTATCCAATCTCGATAGAATTAATTTTTCTACATCTTCTTTTTTATCAAAGAAATGCCCGTTTGTACTTAGTCTTATGAAAATTCTTTTCTTTTTGGCATAAGTTATCATTTCGTATATATCTTTGTTGAGTAAAGATTCTCCGTAATTCCACAGAGTAATATTCAATAAATAATCCCCCAATTCGTCTATTATTTTCTTAAAATTTTCTAGTGGCATATAACCTTTTATTCTTTTTAGTGATTTGTTTCCTGTTGGACAGAGAGGACAATTAAGATTACAAAAATTTGTTGGTTCAATCATTACAATAGACGGATATGAGTTCAATTTGGGGTTTTTTGTTGTTAGAAAGAAAATACTTTTTGATAAGTTAAACAACTTTTTAAATGAGAGTTCCCTTTCCTTTATCAAATGAAATAAAATTTGTGTTTTCTTCATTTTCTTAATTTTAAAATTATGATTGAACCTTTTTTCCAAATAAATAAACGATCAATTAAAAATAATAAATAAAAAAATGGTGCAACTAAAGCATAGAGTATTTCGCTTTTAAATTTATAATTTGTATCTGGAGATTTATTCCTTTCAAAGATTTTTAATGTGTGATATAGGGACCATATAAAATTTCCAAAAAATCTACAGTTATAAGATACTTTTTCTATATTAAAATTAGTATTTTTAAGTTTTTCCCTTATATCTTTCAGTGTATAATTTCTATAATGGGAGTATTTATCATTAAACTTGTTTAAGTATTCTTCTTTGTTTTTTGTATTGATTATCATTTCATTAAAGAATAATTTCTTTATTAATTTTGGTAATTTTAAAATTATTCCTGTAAAAAATGGAATAGTATCTAATGGTATTGAGATGATTAGAGTCCCATCTGGTTTTAATACCCTATGCGCTTCCTTGAAAACTTTTTCATCCTCTTTTATATGTTCGAATGTGCATATAGAATATACTTTATCAAAAGATTCGTTTTTGAATGGCATTTTTTTTGCATCGGCGTTTAATACATCTGTGTCTAGGTTCATTTCTTTTGCTCTTTTGTTTAATATATTCAAATCATGCTCAGAAATGTCTATTCCAGTAACGCTAAAATTTCTTTTTCTTAGTTCATTATACCATACTCCATCTCCACAACCAATATCAAGTATTTTTTCGTTTTTTTGTGGATTTAAGAATTTAAAAACTATTGATGCTTCATTTCTTCTTGGTGGATAGGGATATCCAAATACACGCAAGTAAGTCTCTTTTAGAAAAGACTTTCCTTTATAATCTGGTATGTAGCCAAAAGACATTTTTCATTAAAATTTTTTTTCAATTTTTTTTGTTATTGGTTTTAAAATCTTTTTAATTGCTATTGGAAGAAGGTAATATATTTTACGTAAAACTCTTTTAGATCTTAATCTTAAAGATAATACAGATGGTGTTTGTTCATTGAAGTTAAAAAAATTATAGGAAACTAATTGTTCAATCTTATACTTTCTTGGAGATTCTTTTGATTTTTCTGTATAATAACCTAGAGCGATATATGCAATTGGGTCATAATTCCAAGGAATTTTTAATAATTTTTTTAATTGTTTTTTTGTTGGTAAGTGACAAACCCAGCAAGAACCAATATTTAAAGAATGTGCTGTTAAAAGCATGTTTTGAATTGCTGCTGCAGCACTTTGAATATTATCCTTATATTCCAAGTTATCAGTTCTATTGTCATATAAAACCAGTATTCCTGTGTGCGGTTTATTCAAAAGATAAGCAGCATCCATTTCAATAATTTTATTAATTATTTTTTGATTGTCTATAACAATAAATCTCCAACCCTGAATATTACAAGCAGATGGTGCCCAATTTGCAGATCCTACTATTTTGTTTAGTTTATCTTTTGGTATTTTTTCATCTAGAAAAAATCGTACTGATCTCCTTGTTTTTATGGCTTTTATTAAATCCATTAATATCACCTAATATTCTTCATTATTTGGAATCATATTTAAGATCATTTCTCCGAGCAAACCCAGGCAAATAAATTGAACACCAATTATCAAAAGTAAAACGCCAAGTATTAACATGGGTCTTGAACCAATATTAATATTTAAGAGGTATTTTTCATATACTAGATATAAACTTATTAGAATACCCAATAAAAAAGAGATTATACCAATAGAACCAAAGAAATGAAGTGGTTTTTTTGAGTATTTGATAAGAAATTTTATTGTTAATAAATCTAAAAATCCTTTTAATAATCTTGAAAACCCGTATTTACTTTTGCCGTGTAATCTTTTATGATGCTTTACTTTTATTTCTGTTACTTTGAATCCTTTCCAATGAACTAGTGAAGGAATGTAACGGTGAAGTTCTCCATAAATTTTTAAATTTTTTACAACTTCTTTTTTATATGCCTTAAAACAACAATTTGAATCGTGTATTTTAACTCCAGTTAATATTCTTATCAAAAGATTAAAAAATTTTGATGGGATTGTTTTAGATAGCGGATCTTGTCTTTTGTATTTCCATCCAACAACCAAATCATAACCTTCTTTTATTTTTTCAATAAATCTTGGAATTTCCTCTGGATCATCTTGTAAGTCACCATCCATAGTTATTATAATATCGCCTTTTGCGTGTTTAAAACCTTTAGAAAGAGCTTCTGATTTACCAAGGTTATTTCTGAATTTTATTATCTTTAATTTTGGATCTTTTTTTTGTATATTCCTTAAGATTTCATGGGTGTTATCTTTGCTTCCATCATCTATGAAAATTAATTCGTGGTCGTATTTTAATATGCTTTTTAGTTTATTATAAAGAGGTAATACATTGTCCTGTTCATTATATACTGGAATGATTATTGATAATTTCATTTTTCAAATAACCTCAAAACATTATATTTTTTCAAAAATTTGGAATTTTCTGGTGGTTCTCCTTTGTCACCGATGATTATTAAATATTTTATGTCTTCATATGTTCTATTGTCTGTTCTTGAATAAATTACTGAAAAATCTATTTTTCTTGAGTCATTTACCTTTGGTTTTGTTGTGATATTGTATTCTTTAAAAATAGTTTCGTTTTTTAAGCTCAATTTATATTCTGAGTAGCGTATAAATTCTTTTATGTTTTTTCCTGAGTATAGCGTATCTAAAAATAAAGCTTGTTCTTCACTTACTCCTTCTGTTCCAACTATGAAACTTTGATTTGGAAATTCTTCTTCTAATTGTTTTAAATCCTGCGATATTAAAAAATCTTCTGTTTTTCCAAAATAGTTTCCTTCTATGCTTAATGGACCTTGAACTATAAGTATTATTACTATTATTGAGGTTAAAGCGTGAATTATTAAATCTTTCTTTGTTACAAATTTTGTTAATAAGATAATTAGAAAAGGTAAAATTAAAAAGAACAACCTATATTGGAAATTGAGGATATAAAAAATAAAGATTAGGGATAAAAAGAAAAGTTCGTTTATATTCTCTTTAACTTTAATCTTATATAATTTGTATAATACTGGTGAGATTAATAAAGATAAAAATATTAGAGTTAAAAATGTTGGGTGGTGTGTTGCTATTTCTGGATTTTTATTAAAGAAGAAATAAAAATTAGCTCCAATGCCCCTTAGTAATGATATAAATGGGTTACCGAAATAATAGAGGTCCAATAAGGGTCTGATTAAGAGAGTTATAGATGAAATAATAAAATAAGTAAATGTTTGTCTTACAATTTTATTATAGAAAAATGCTAATATAAACAGCGGGTATATGTAAATGCCACCAATCCATAAGGTTGGTAATAAACCTAATGAAAGTGCGGATATTACAAAATTGAGGTAATTGTTTGATTTTTCAAATAATTTTAATTGTTGATAAGCAAGAAGTAAGAAGAAAGTAACTGGCAGAATTGGATTAATCCATATGCTTAAGTACCATACTAAAGGTGAAAAAATAAACAAGATTAATGATTTATTGCTCTTTGTTATTTTATAGATTAAGAGGAATATTAGTAAAAACCAAATCATATTTACAAAGTGTAATATAAGTAAAGAATTATTTATTTTTAAGAATTGACCTAGAAAAAATCCGTAAACCCAGGAAGTAAATCTTGGTTTTGTAATTGACGTGTTTGCAAATTCTTTTGCTACACTAATGTATTGTTCTGTATCTGCTAAGAGTACTTTTGTGGAGAGCGCATTGAATAAAGTTAGGACTATTAAGAAAAGCACAAATAACAGAATGGTTGATGTGTTTTTTTTCATTTTGGGTTCTCTAAAGAAGAAGGAAAAGTTTATAAATCTACTTAGTATTTTGTGATTTATGAGTTTTGAAAGTATTTGTAGAGATATAAAAAGTTTAAAAATTCAGGGTGCAAGAAATGTTGCTATTGCCGGAATAAAGGCTCTTTCTTTTAAACGAGATAAAAAATCCATTCAGAAATTATTAAATTTAAGAAGCACGGAACCCGCTTTAAGAAATTCTGTTAAATTCGTTTTAAGGAATTTTAGTGATGATTATAAAAAAGCACTAAATCATTTTAAGGATTCTGATAAAAAAATTTCTAAGATCGGTTCTAAGTTAATAAAAAATAATACGGTTGTTTTTACTCATTGCCATAGCAGTAGTGTGGTGAATGTTTTGAAAGAGGCTAAGAAACAAGGTAAAAAATTTAGAGTTAATGTTACTGAAACAAGGCCTTTGTTTCAAGGAAGAATTACTGCCAAAGAATTGAATAGAGCAAAAATTAAAGTTACTTTATTTGTTGATAGTGCATTAGAAAACGCTATTGAAGAGAGTGATATTGTATTAATTGGAGCAGATGCTATAATTTCTGATAAAAAAAACAAAGAAGTAGTTGGGGTGTATAATAAGATAGGTAGCGGAGTAATAAGTGAGATTGCTTTTAATAGAAATGTTCCTGTTTATGTTTGCAGTGATTCTTGGAAATTTAATCCTTACACTCTTCTTGGGAAAAAAGAGGTGATTGAAGAACGTTCTCCTACAGAAGTTTGGAGAACTTCTTTAGTCATTAAAATAAGGAATCCTGCTTTTGAGATTGTTAAAGCCAAGTTTATCAAAGGAATTGTATGTGAGTTGGGAAATTTAAGTGTAAAGAATTTTGTTAAAAGAGTTCTAAAAGAATATACCTGGATGTTAAAGTGAAAAAAACTTTTAGAAAAGGTTTTATCAAAAAATGAAAAAATTAATTTGCTTTGATTTAGATGGAACTTTGTTAGATACAAATAGATTACATTTTGTTACTTTTAATATGGCTTTTAAGAAAAATGGGTTGAGAAAAGTGAGATATAAAGAAATATCCCATTTATTTGGTCTTGTTAAGAGAGAGATTGTTAAAACATTATTTTCGGAGTTGAGTGAAAATAAATTAAAGAAAATTTTAAAAAATAAAAATAAGTTTACATTAGAAGATAGTCATAAGTTTGTTAAAAATTTTCCGGGTGTTAAAAAAAGTTTAATAGTTCTAAAGAAGAAATACGATTTAGGTATTGTATCTAATTGTAGTCATAAAGAGATTGTTACTTTATTAAAAAATGCTGATATTGATTTAAAATTATTTTCTGTGATTGTTGGAGATGATGACGTAATAAGGGGAAAACCTTATCCAGATGAGATATTTAAAGCAAAGAAAATTAGTGGTTTAAATGTTGAGTATATGGTTGGAGATACTATTTATGATGTAAAAGCGGGTAAAAAAGCCAAAATAAAAACTATTGGTGTTTTGACTGGTGTACATGATAAAAAGATTTTAGAAAAAGAAAAACCATGGAAGATAATTAGAAGTGTCAGAGATTTACCAAAATATATTTAAAT
>CAYIWE010000014.1:1853-12322 GCA_964367025.1 Candidatus Woesearchaeota archaeon | reverse complement strand
CTTGTGAAACACCCAATTCTTTGATACTTTGATTTATTGATTCTAAATGTTCTGTTAATTTAGATCTTATTTCTCCAGGAAAATTTTCTGTGTACCATTGATTAAACCCCAAATCATTCGTGAGTAAAGGCATTCTTTGATTTATTGCCCTGTGTCTTTGAATATCTCTAAAAGAGCCGAAGTCTAATTGGAACTGTACATCAATAGTTCCTATTTGCGACAAGTATTTTGGCAATTCTGTTTTTGCGGGTCTTTCTTGGAATAATCCTTTATATTTTTCTAATTCGTGTAAATCAATATTATTGAAATCTACAACAGGTTCTTTAGGTGATTTTGGGTCATGATAGAAATAATTTTCTGCAATAATTTCCTGATACTCTTCTGTTTTAGGGTATTTTTTGTGCCCAAAGGAATTGGGATGATGTTCTCTTAATACTTCTTCTAATCCTTCGGCTATTTCTCTCACTTCTAGTAATGGGTGGTGTCTTAAAAAAAGAATTTTGTCTGCTGCTTGTCTTAAATTAGTGTGCCATGCGAGGTTTGTTGATGCTCCTGAAGGAAGTAGACTTCTTGTTATATCAAATGCCCGTGCATTAATTGCTTTACCATAAACAGAATCTTTTTCATCTTTTTCTTGAGGATGTTTTTTTCTTAAGTAGGCCCTTGTTGGTTCCTGTGCAGCAAGGTAGAATTGTCGTTGCAATTCCAATATCTCTTCTCCTTTTGATGTGTGTGTTGGGTTAATGAATGGTTGTCTAGAAAAATCAACATATCTAGTAGAAGCTTCTTGTCCAGAATAAAGAGGATTGTCTTGTATTGCTTTTGCTGCAAGCATTGATACTCCCTCTATGAAGGCAGTAGTAGTTCCACAATCTCCAATAGATTTATGTCCGTAACCAACATAAAAATTTTCCATAAAGTTTGCTTCTCCTTTCTCTTCTAATATTCCAAGATGACTTCTAAGTCCTCCTGTAGAACGTGAGTGTAGTGCCTGTAACATGGCTTCTGATTCAGCGTTAATAACAGCTCCAGTATCAAGAATAATAACTTCTCCACCACTTTTGAGAGTGATGCTTGTATGTTGTAAGTTAGAAAGTTCTTTTGTCATATGTTTAGAAAAATAGTTTTATATTTAAAGATATATTTAATTGAATATATATTTGTATAATAGCCTTATCTCGCAATTTCAAGTTTTGAAAGTTTACAGTTAAATTTATAAAGGAGCTGTTGTTTTTATAAGAAATCCCGTAAAAACTACCATTGTGTAGGAGGGCTTAATGGATAAAAAAGAAGTTTTAGAAATTATTGAAAAGGTAAGGAAGAATTCTAAGAAAAGGAATTTCAAACAGAAATTTGACCTTGTTTTTAATCTAAAGGATTTGGATTTAAAAAAGGCTGAGAATAATATCAATTCTTTTGCTGTATTACCACACAATATTAAAAATAAGAAAGTAAAAGTTTGCGCTTTAATCGATAAAACTTTGGTTAGTTCTGCTAAAGATGTTTTTGATAAAATAGTTGTTTCTGATGATTTTGATAAACTCGGTAAAAAGGAAATTAAAAAATTAGGCA
Organism: Candidatus Woesearchaeota archaeon; assembly: GCA_964367025.1. Taxonomy (GTDB): domain Archaea; phylum Nanobdellota; class Nanobdellia; order SCGC-AAA011-G17; family ARS1178; genus CAYIWE01. The sequence goes on along the minus strand of CAYIWE010000014.1, from coordinate 10,750 downwards.
AGGAGTATGATTTCTTTATTGCTCAAGGCGATGTGATGAGCAAGGTTGCCAGTGTTTTTGGTAAGACCTTAGGTCCGTATGGAAAAATGCCCAGCCCTAAACTTGGCTGTGTTGTCGGTTTAAATTCTGATTTAAAGGCTTTGTATATAAGATTACAAAAAATGATTCTTTTGAATAATAAAAAACAGATGAGTGTTAAATGCATTATTGGTAGTGAAGATATGAATGATGATGAAATATGTGAAAATGTTCTTGCTGTTTACAATTCCTTAACACACGAATCTCATTTAGAAAATAAATCTATAAGAAGTATTATTTTAAAATTAACTATGGGTAAACCAGAGTATATCAAAGAAGATGGAAAATAAAAAAGAAGTACCTGCCTGGAAAAAGGAAAAAGTAAAGGAACTAAAGAAATTATTTAATGAGTATTCTATAATCGGGATAGTTGATGTTACAGGTTTACCTACTCTACAACTCCAAAGAATGAAACAGCAATTAAAAGGCAAAATCAATTTAGTGATGACGAGGAAAAGACTAATACAATTAGCATTGGAAGGATCAGATAAAGAGAGTTTAACCAAGTATTTAAAAAATATGCCTGCTTTATTATTCAGCAATGAGAGTGCGTTTAAATTGTATAAAGTTCTGAAAAAAAGCAAGAGCAATGCACCTGCAAAAGCCGGGCAGATTGCTAATAAAGATATTGTAATTCCAGCTGGACCCACATCTTTTCCGCCTGGGCCTATTATTGGCGAGTTTGGTAAAATTGGAATAATCACTTCTGTTGAAAATGGGAAAGTTACTGTTACTAAAGATAAGGTTTTAGTCAAGGAAGGGGGAGTAATCAGTAAGGATATAGCTGATGTTTTAAGCAAGTTAGGAATAGAACCAATGGAAGTTGGATTAAATTTAATGGTTGTATATGAAAAAGGCGAAATTTTAACTAAGGATGTTTTAGATGTTGATGAAGATAAATACATTAATGATATCAGAAGTTGCAGCAGAGACTCATTAGGTTTAGCATTGAGTATTGGTTATGCTAACAAAGAGACGATCAATTTATTAATTAAGAAAGCATTTTTAGATGCTAAATCAATCGCCTTTAGCAAAGAGATATTATCTGACTTAAACCTTAAGGATTTACTTTTTAAAGCTGAAAAACAGTCTGAGGCTTTAATGAATAAAGTTGGTTAATATTCAAAAATTAATAATTGGGAGGTAAAAATGGAATACATATATGCAGGTATGCTTTTACATAAAGCTGGTAAAGTAATAAATGAAGCAAATGTTAAGAAAGTTTTGGAAGCAGCCGGTGTTAAGGTTGACGAAGGCAGAGTCAAAACGTTGGTTGCTGCTTTAGATGGTGTTGACATTGATAAAGAAATCAAAGAAGCCAGTGTTATGAGTAGTTCTGTTTCAGTTGCTAATGTAAAAGAAACCAAAGAAGTGAAAGAAGAAAAGAAAGCAGAGAAAAAAGATGATAAAGAAGCTGCTGCCGGTCTAGGTGCTTTATTTGGTTAATTTTTTTTAATTAGACTATGGATAGAAAAGATTTGATTAGTAAGGCTGATGAATTAAGAAGAGATGTAACTAGTTTGAAGAGCAGATTAAATGAAGTGGGTGTTAAGAAGGAGAATCAGTTTAGCACTAAAGAAGAATTGAAAAAACAAGTTTCTGAATTAATTGGCAAAATAAAAATTCAGAAGAAAAATAAAGAAACCTTTAATTTGAGAATAAAAACCTTAAAAAAAGAAAGAGACGACTATAATAAAAAAGTTAAAGAGTTAGCATCTCAGATTAAAAAGTTAAATGAAGAAAAAAAAGATGTGTTAAAAAAACAAAAAATCAGAATAGACCCATTAAAAATAAAAAAACAGATTGAAGAACTTGAATTGAAAATAGAGACAGAAGCTTTAAATTTAGACAGAGAGAAAAAAGTAATGGATAGGATAAAACAATTAAAGAAAGTTTATTCTGAATGCGGTGTTGTCAGCGCTTTAGACAATAATGTAGAGAAGTTATCTGCTGAATTAAAAGGGATAAGAGATAAAGCCAAGAAGATCCATAATGAGATACAGGAAATTGCAAAAGAAAATAGAAAGGTTTATGATGATTTAATCACATTTTCCAAGGAGATTGACAGGGTTAATAAGGAACAAGAGCAAGCTTTTGATAATTTTCTGAAATTTAAAAAAGAGTTTTCAGAAGTTAATAATGATTTAAGGAAAAAATTAGATAGTATTGCTTTGTTAAAGAGCCAGTTTGGTGATAACAAAAAAGAAGAAGAAAGAAATAAAGAATTTATCAAGAAAAAAACATTAGCAAAATTAAGCAAGGCTGTTGAAGAAAAAATAAAGGGCAAGAAAAAATTAACTACCGAAGATTTATTAGCTTACCAGCAAAGTGGTTGATATGAATCTAATTGATTTTATATTACACATAGACAAGTATTTGCATCTTATTGTTCAGAATTATGGAATTTTAAGTTATCTCATTCTTTTTTTTATTGTATTCTGTGAAACAGGATTGGTTGTTACACCATTTCTTCCTGGCGATTCCTTGTTATTTGTAGCTGGAACTCTTGCTGCAAATGGCATATTAAATTTATTTTTTTTATTTATTGTTTTTGTAATCGCAGCAATATTAGGAGATACTGTTAATTACTGGATTGGTAATTATTTTGGCGAACGTGTGTTTTTGAGATTTGTTAATAAAAATTATATTGAAAGGACTAAAGAGTTTTATAGAAAACACGGCGGAAAAACAATTGTTATAGCAAGATTTATTCCTATAATAAGAACGTTTGCTCCGTTTATTGCTGGTGTTGGCAAAATGAATTATTTAAGATTTTTAATTTTTAATGTTATTGGTGCAATTGTGTGGGTTGGCATTTTTGTTTTTGGCGGTTATTATTTTGGAGGAATTTCTTTTGTTCAGAATAATTTAAGTTTTATTTTATTAGGAATAATTATTATTTCTTTAATATTTCCTTTAGTTGAGTATTTTAGACACAGAGCTAGTTCTTCTTGATTAAATATTTATAATCGTCTATTAATGGAATGGATTTTATTTTATATTTTTTTATCAGGAAGATCCATACGAAAGCAACGTAGATGGATGCTACGAATTTCCAGAAAAATAAGTGGATAGTATTGAATAAGTAAATATTTTTGTAAATCCAGAGTAAAATTAGGGTTGAAATCCTTATTAAGTTGGCTGCTAAAATCAGTAAAAATCCTATTAAAAGTAATTTTATTCTTTTTTTTACTGTTAAATCTTTAGTTAGTAATATTAAAACTGTTAGTAAGATATATGCTGTTATTGCTATGCATGCTGGAATTAAATTGAATTCCGCATTGTTTATTATTATTGAAGAGTTTTTTAGTGTTGCGTTAAAAGGTAAAAATATTAAAAATAAGGAGTAAAGAGTTAGTGGCTTTATTATTAAATATAAGAAGTTTGTTAGGGTGAAGATTAAAATTAGAGTTAATCTTAGGATTAAAGAGTATTGATACTTCATAAGTTTTTATAAAATTGCATTATTTATATTGGTTTCTATGAAAGATTTATATATTGGTGTTTAGTTTTTAGATTTATGAAGAAATGGTATTTTTTTATTATTGTTTTGATAGTGGGTTTTATTTTTAGTGAAGATGCTTTAAATTTTGTTGTTTTACATAGAATAAAAAGTCTGGATTTGTTTTTTATTTCTTTAGGGAATTTTTGGGTCGATATTGTTTTATTGCTTTTAGCAATTTTCTTTTTATTTTTTAAGAAAAACAGAATAAAGTGGATTTTGAGTATTTTGTTTAGTTTGTTTTTTAGTTTGTTTTTGGTTTTTTTATTAAAAAATCTTTTTAGAATTCCTAGGCCATTAGTGGAAGCTATTATTGTTGAAACTGGTTATGCGTTTCCGAGTGGACATGCTACAGGAAGTTTTTCTGTGATACCTATCTTGTTTAAAAGTTATGGAAAAATTAAATATTTGTTTTTTATTTTAGCAATCTTAGTTTCTTTTAGTAGGGTATACGTTGGGGTTCATAGTTTAACTGATGTTTTAGTTGGTGCTTTAATTGGTTTTTTAATCGGTAAGTTGTTTGTTTATTTGGAAGAAAAACACAATTTATTTAAATTGATTGTTATGCTTTTTAAGAAAAATGTTAATAGATAAATTAGAGATAAGGAGACAAGCATTACATATTTTAGTTGGGGTAATTACTGTTCTTTTAATTTTAAGTAAAATTTTAGATGCTAAAAAAATATTTTTGTTAATTATTCTTGGCGGTTTTTTGAGTATTTTAAGTAAAAAGTATGATATCCCTGTATTATGTTGGTTTTTGAAAAAATTCGATAGACCGGATTATAGAAAAAAGTTTCCTGGCAGGGGCATGGTTTTCTTTTTTGTTGGTACCCTGTTAGTTTTGAAATTATTCAATTTAAATATTGCCTTGGCTTCTATAATGGTTTTGACTTTGGGTGATTCTTTTTCACATATCTTTGGAAAACATATTGGCAGAATAAAACACCCTTTGAATGGTTTAAAGTCTGTTGAAGGGAGTTTGTTGGGTGTTGTTTTTGGTTTTTTTGGGGCTTTATTTTTTGTTAATTTTAAAGTTGCATTTTTTGGCAGTTTAGTTGCTATGTTTGTTGAAGGGTTAGATTTAAAATTAAGTGACAGCCCTGTTGATGATAATTTAATTGTTCCTTTAGTTGCTGGCACTACAATGCTATTGGTAGAAACTAATTTTGCTGTTTTTAGATAATTTAGAATATAAATTTTTAAATACTAGCCTGTTTTTGTTTATTTTATGAGCGAACCCAAATATTCTGTTCATGGAAATCTTGAAAATCGTACAGTCCTTCAGTTAATAGAACGAGATGATCATTCTTCGTTGTGTGTTGATCGTATTGATATCGTGGAATTAATTAATTCATTTAAACGTTCTGGGGTTGATATTAATTGTGAGAGCAGCATGCAATATATACAAATTTGTACTGAAGAGGGACCTTCAAAACCACTAAAATTAAAGCTTTTTCCAGATTTTTTAGGTAGGTACTCCATGAAAAGAGAGAATATTCCCATAGGAGTTGTTGTACAGTATGATTTAGAAGTTACTTCTTTTTTTGGGATTACTCTTGAAGATTTTGTACGCGAATCTTCTCCATCTTTACACACAAAAGAAAAAGGTGTTTGTTGTACTCTTCACCTTAAGACTTATCACAAGGGAACCAATTTTTCTGTTGCCCGTAAATATTTTGATAAGATCTCTTCTGTTATTGAAGTTCTTGAAAATAAGTTTATTCTCACTTCTGATACTACACCTATAAAATAATCTTTAAATTAATCATAAATAAATTGTTTATTAAAAGCAATTTTCCATTCTGTTTGAGAGGTATTTATATTTGAGTATTTGAATTTAACTTTTAAATGTTTTTTTAAGTAATTTATTTGTTTTTTTATTACTGGTTTATTGAATTTATGGATTTCAAATTCTGTTTTTGGTTTTGGTACAAATGGATTAATGGAAATGTAAACTCGGTTCTTGAAATTCTCTTTTATTTTGTTTATTAAATCTATAATTTCATTTAGATCTTTTTCATTCTGGTTTGGGAGGCCCACTAAAAAGTAAAGTTTTATTGTTGAGAAATCTAATTGTGAGGCTAATTTAGTAAAGTTGATAATTTGTTCATCTGTTACAAATTTGCCAGTTGTTTTTCTTAGTGTTTGTCCACACTCTGGAGCTATTGTTATTGTTTTCTGTCCGGCTTTTTTTATTAATTGTAGTAGTTCTTTGTCTACTATCTCTGGTTTTAAAGATGGCACTGAGGCTTTTAATGATTTTTTTATTATATACTCTAAAATTTCTTTTTTATTGGGGTGTGTAAATGATGGGGAGTAAATTACAATTTTATTCCTTTTATTTATTTTAGTGCCTTTATCTATTATTTCTTTTATTTTTTCTAAAGACCTCATTTTTACTTTTTTGTAAAATGTTTTTATTGGACAGAATTTACAATTAAAAGGACAACCCCTTTCTATCTCCAAAATAAATACTTTCCCAAAAGTAAAATTTTTATCTACTATTTCTGGAAATGGCTGGAGTAATGGGTATGGTATTTTATTCAAGTCTTTTATTTCTGTTTGTGTTATTTTTTTAGAGTTTTTAGTATATACCCCATTTAATTTTGATATTTTTTTTAAGAATAAACTCTTGTTTTTTGTTTTTTCATAAATCTTTAAGATTTTTAAAAGCAATTCTTCAATTTCTCCAGTCACTACAAAATCTACAAGGTTTGTTAAAAGTTTTGGATTTATATTTATGCATGGTCCACCAGCAAAAGTAATTTTATTTTTTAGATTGTACTCTTTTATTATTTTTTTAATGTTATAAATGTCTAATTCGTATTGAAATGTAAAACCAATTAAATCATAATTGTTTAAGTTTATTTTTTTATCTAGGAAATATCGGTTGCATAACCAGTTTTTTTGCTGATTTACAATATTATAAAATATTAATGGGGCAAGAGAGTAAACTCCTCCATAATACAGATTTGGATAGACTATTGCCAAAGAATTTATGTTTTTGTTCCAGGTTTTGTTGAATAATGGAGATTCTTTCATTATTACTATTAATATGAGTATTGATTTAAACTTGTTGGTAGGATGATGTTCTTTGTTTTAATTTTCTTTTTCCACGAAGTATTCGTGTTTTTACTGTATTTACTGGAACATTTAATATATCTGCAATTTCTTTATATTTTAATCCTTTTAAATCTAAAACTAATGCATCTCTTTGTATTGGTGATAATTTTGATAGTTCTGTTTCTAGGAAAGATCTATTTTCTTCTATCAAAATATAATCTTCTAATGAAAACGAATCAGGAACATCTTCAAATCTAAATTCTACATAGTTTTCTGCTGGCAGTTCTCTTTTTTGATCTATTATTTTATTCTTTGCGATTGTATGGGCGTAGCCACTTATATTTGTTAATTGAATTGTATTTAGTTTTTTAAATAAAATTAAAATTGTTTCTTCGACTAAGTCTTCAGTGTCTTGTAGTATTCTTATGTGTTTTCTGCAATAGGCTGTTAAACACGGTCTTAATTCTTCTATAAGGAGTTCAAAAGCATTTAAATTTCCGTTTTGAGCCTGTTTTATATAAGAATTCCATCTTTGATTTCTTGTTTGATTTCTTGATGTATATACCATTTTGATTTATATTTTAAAAATGAAAGTTTTATAAAGGTTTTGTATTGGGATGGAAAGATTTATATATAAGTTATAACTGTAAAATGGTAAATATACTTTTTAAAATATATTTGGGGGTATAACAAAATGAAAAAGTTGTTTTTGGGTATATTAATGTTTTTAGTTTTAGTTACTTCTGTATTTGCAGTTTTAACATTCACTTTACCTACTGGTGCTGACAAAGCAAAAGAAGGTATTGGGTATGAGTATAATTTAACAGTAAACGGAGCTGTTGGAAATTTAGTTTTTACAAAAGATGCAAGTACTCCTGCTTGGATAAATCTAGATACAAATGGTAGGATTCATGGAACACCAAGTGAAGATAATAGGGGTGTTAATACTGTAGTATTTAGTGTTAAAGATGATAAGGGAACTAGTAATACTAGTGATGATGAAACATTGCCTGTTTCGTATACTATAAATGTAGAACCTAATTTTTGTGAAATTGGTGATGAAGAAAATTTAAAAATCACTAAAATTGATTTTGATGATGAAGATTACAAACCTTTTGACACTATAAGTATTAGTGTTGATGTTGAAGCCAAGGATGATGTTGATGATGTTCAAGTTAAGGCAGTTTTATACAATGTAGATAGTGGAAAGGAAATTGACAGTATAAAATCTGAAAAAACAGATCTAAATCAGGATGATGAAGAAACCTTTGATTTAGAATTTGAAATTCCAAATGATGAAGATATTGGAGCTAAAGATGAATTTTTATTGTATGTTGTAGCTACAGGTCAGGATAGTAATAATGATGACCAGTGTGTACAAGATAGTGATGATATTACTGTTGAAAGAGATGACCATGATGTTGTAATTTCACAAGTAAGTGCAGTACCATCAACTTTAAGCTGTGGAGAAACAGTTAGTATTACTACTAATGTTGATAATATAGGTACTAAGGATGAAGACGGTGTTTATGTTAAAATAATCGACAGTGAATTAAAATGGGATGAACAATCTGCTGGTTATAATTTAGACAAATATAGCAAGAGTGATAATGATGCTGTAGTTAGATTTGATTTAAAAGTTCCAGAAAATGCCAAAGAAAAAACTTATAATGTAATCTCTAGAGTCTTTTTTGATGATGGAAGTGAAACCAAGGAAACTTTCTTTAACTTAGTTGTTGAAAAATGTGGTGAAGAAGTAATACCACCCAAAGAACCAGCAGAAGGAAAAGTATTCACTTTAAGTTTCCCAACCGGCATAAATCAATTAAGCACTTCAATGAAAGTAAATGATAAAGCTTTGGTTACTTTAACTGATAAACAACACACCATTAGTGTACAATCTATTACTGGAAATTCAGCACTTTTATCAATTGACGGAAGTGCAACAACAACTTTAGGTGTTGGAGAAAGCAAAAATATTGACTTTGATGTTAATGGAATAAATGACCTAAGTGTAAGTTTAGTTGGTATAAATCAAAATACCGGTGTATTTTCATTTACTAAATTAGGAGTAGCTGCACCTTCTACAGATAAAGATGACTTTATTCCAGTAACTGGCAGTTCAGTATTTGATAAATTTGGAAGCTCAACAACTTTATTCATTGTTGGTGATATTTTGTTAGTGATCTTATTGATTGTATTATTAGCTTTCTTGTTTAGAAGACCAAGAAGACCACGTTAATTTCTTTTT
>CAYIWE010000014.1:0-1753 GCA_964367025.1 Candidatus Woesearchaeota archaeon | reverse complement strand
TTCTTTATATATAACAATAGATTGATGTGTAATAATAAATTTATTTTATGATTCTTAAAATGGAAAAAAATAACGTTTTTTATATATATTTTGTAATATTTGTTACTTTATACTTGTTATATAATGTGCACATTCTTTAGTAACAATATTTATATAGAAACTGGTTCTTACTATGTAAATATGAGACGGAGTGTCTCGTATGGGGGTAAAAAAGAATTTAATGGTCTTTAAGACATTTTTTAGCCATAATTCACGTTATAGGCTAAAAGTTGGATCCGACTTTTAGTTGGAGATTTTCAAAACGATAAAAATATCGGAGGGAAAAGAATATGAAAAGATTTTTTGGAACTTTAATGAGCGTATTACTAGTGTTAGGATTGTTGCCAGCAACTTTAGGGGTCAGTGTCGGCAGTGGTGTTGGAGTAAACATAAATACAGAAGATTTTAAACCTGAAATCTGGATGTGTGATGACAGAGTTGTTACAGATGATAATGTTGAATGGGGAAGAGTTAGTGCTGGTGGAGCACTTATGACTGAAAGAACAAATAACTATGCTTTTGAAGGTGAACAAGTAGCATATGAAGTTTTGGTAATGGACAAGAATGGTATTAACAAAGTTGAAGATGTTTATATGACTATAGGTGCTACACAAGGTGAAGGTAATGACATTGAAGTTAATTGTGTAGAAGATACAGGTTTTAGTCCTGTTGTTGATGCAACCTGTAATGCAAGAATTTTAGAAGAAGATTTAACAGGTACACCAATAGATGCACAAACACAAAGATATTATACTTGTACATTTACTGTTGAAACACCAGATTCAATGTATGGTGAATACTTTGTAACTGCAGAAGCAACTGATTTAGATGGTTTAAGTTCAATAGTAAGAGAAAATGAATATTGGTTTTTAAACCCGGTTGTAGCATTGAGTATTGATGGTGAATTAAACTTTGAAAATGTAAGACCAAATGCAGTATCCTATTCTGATACAATCTTAGTAGGAAATGATGCTGATGATGGTAGTGGTGTAATGATGGATATGTTTATCACAGGAACAGATTTTTATGATAGTTCAAGTAGTGGTGCAATGTGTCCAACAACAAACCAATTGGCATTGAGTAACTTCAGATACTTTGTAACAAATGGAGCTTATTCATCTGCTGGAGATGCAACAGTAGAACTTGGTCCTGTTTATGATGTAGCTACAGTAAGAGGAATAGATGCAGAAGGTTATTTGAATATCCAATACGGTGATCACTTTGATAGAACAACATATGATGAAGCAGAAATATTGCAAGCAGCATCAGATGGTACTTATTGGGAAGCAAACTTGTTAACTCCAGGTGCAGAAATGGCATTGACATTTAAATTAGATTTGCCAGAACCATGTAATGGTGACTTTGACAGCGGACAAATATACTTCTGGGGAGAAGCAGTTTAGACACAACAACATTTTTTCTTTTTTCTTTTTAAATTTTAAAGAATAATTAAAAAAATCAAAAGAGAGATTTTATGAGAATGGAAAATAAAACAAAATTTATATTCATTTTATCCTTAGTTTTAATAATTATGAGTTTGAATGTTAGTGCTTATACTAAATTATGTTTATCTGATTGTGAGGGAACGCCTGTAAATAACCCAAGATATGTCTGTGAATTGGGCAATAAAAATAGCTGTAATGATGGTGGTTATTGTGAGGTTTGTGTTACTGATTCTGGAAATCCAACTGCACCGTACAGATGTGCAGGACAG
>CAYIWE010000013.1:3708-13008 GCA_964367025.1 Candidatus Woesearchaeota archaeon | reverse complement strand
GTTAAATATAATTCAAGACGTACAACAAGAAGAAATTATATCTGCTACTTGTTACACCCCATTTGATCAAGGAAAAACATTTTTAGAAGCACAAGGTTACAATATTATTTCTTTAAAAGAAAATGCAGAATTAAGAATGCAACAACCAGACCTTCCTAAAAAAGAGAATTGGGTTAGTAATGGAATTATTTATGTTCCTGATAGGGGTGCATTCTTAACAAAAAAGTCTCCAATAATGAAAAACCCAGAAGAAGCAACACAAACACACAGAAAGGATAAGGAATATTATTTAACAGATAAACAAGTAGATCAATCATTGGAGGACTCAGTTCAAGTATCAAGACAAAAAATTCCAACAGATGAGTTTGGAAATGAGGAAATAACTATTCATGCTTTTGGAAATATAGCTAAAGAATACGGTTACTTTTTAAAAGAGAATGGAATTAAGGGAATGTATATTTGGGGTGTCGATAAAAACTATGTTGATAAATGGGAAAAACCGTTCGTAAAACAGATATGGTTCGGTTCTCTTGATCATAGATCTGATTTACTTGGTCGTGACAGACTCCTTGATTGCGATCATTGGGTTCGTGGAATAAAATTTAACAAACAATAAGACTTTCTAAATAATAATCACTACGAAGTAACTATAAAACCAAAAAGTTTATATAGTAGTATTTCTTACTTAAAAGTAACAAAGAGGTTGAAAATCAAATAACTTCTTTGTAATTATTAAACCCCAAAAAAATTCAAAAGAAAAATGAGCGAAATAATTTGCAAAAATTGTGGAGCAGTATATACATCAGATTCACAAGTAATGCCTGGATTCACATGTATATGCGAAAGTCAAGAATTTGAATTATCAACTTAAATAATCACCCTTTTAAAAATATCAGAACGTCTGGTTCTGGTTTTTTAGGAGGTATCGGAACCTTTGGTTCTGATTCATGATCACCTCTTTTTCCCGAGAAGACGGCCTTTCCTCCGTGAGGTCCCTCTTCTTGGGTTTATAATTAAAAAATTAATAAACTAATCAAATATCCTAAAAAACAACCAGCTGTTAAAAAAGGCATAGCGGGATAAAATTTCTTCTCTTTACCAAATAACATTAAACCAAGCAAAGCTAATGAAACAAATAAAACAACAATCAAAGCACTAATTAAATTAGAATTATTTAAAACAACACCAGCAAAAATCAATGGAAACCCAACATCACCGCCACCCAAAATTGCTTGTTTTTTCTTGGCATAAGGAATATAAAATCCAGCAAATATTTTTATCTCTTCTGCCTGATATTTTGCTAATTTAATCATATGTTTAGTTTTAAAAACAGCAATAAAATCATAGATAGATATCAGTATTAACAACAAAGAAATAGAAAATAAATTAAAAATAGGTACAAAAATAGTAGCAAGACCCCCGTAAATAAATAACTCAGTTAAATTATGCACATATAAATTTCTATAAATAACTTTAAAAAAAGCTAAAACCAAAGCAATAAAAAATGCAACACTCTGATTAATAAAAGCAGAAAAAGCAACACTTAATGTAAATAATATACTCAAAAAGAACCATAACCTCCACAAAAATTTAGCCCTGAATTTTACTAATACTAAAAATATAACAGTAACAACCAAAATTGAAACAAATATAGGTAAATAAGAAATATCTTTATTTACCTCTGGTCTCTCTATATTATAAGGTAATTCTGTAATAAATTTATTAATAACATATAAACCAATTAAATTAGCAATTACAAACAAACTTAATAAAAGAATAGTTATCCTTAACTCATGCTTCATAAACAAGAAGAATTTGCTCTCTTTTTTAAATGTTTGTATCTTAAACATTGAATCATCAAAGAATATAAAACTTAAGTTTCATACAAGCAAAAAGTATATAAATAAGTCCCACTTAGTTAAAATAAGGTGATGTAATATGGTACGAGCATTGGTAGAAATAGATGAAAACACAAATAGAGTATTAAATGTTGTAAAAGCTAAGTACGGTTTAAGAGATAAAGGAGAAGCAATACAAGTTGTTGTAGAAAAATATATTGAAGAAGAAAATGAACCTGAACTAAGACCCGAATTTATTGAAAAGATAAAACAAATTGAAAAGCAGAAAAGTACTAGAGTAAAAGATTTTGCAAAAAAATATGGATTGAGTTAAATGTATGATTTGGATATTAAACCAGAAGCTGATAAAATATTTAATAAATTAACAAAGAAAAATCCAAGACAACTTAAGATTATCCATAAGAAAATACAGCAAATAAGATTAAATCCAACCCACATTTATAAATTCTTAAGTGAACCATTACAAACATTTAATCGCGTTCACATGGATAATTGTTTTGTTCTAATTTTTAAGATAAATCATCAGGATAAAGTAATAGATATTTATTATTTTGACCATCATGATAATATTTATAAGTGGAGACCTAAAAGTAAGACATGAATCTAACTTAATCCCTTTTATACTACTAAAGTCTAACAAAGAAACTTCTTTTCTTAAAAACTATTCAAAACCTTTAAATAATAATATAAATTCTTAATTTTAATGAAAGTAACACCCTGGGAAGTTAGCGGAGATATAAACTACGATAAATTAATCAAGGAATTTGGAATCTCTCCTTTAAAAGAACTCCCGCAAATATTCAACAAAGAGCTTCTTTTTAGAAGGAAATTTGTATTTGCACATCGAGACATTCAAAGAATTCTAGAAGCAATTAAAAACAAAAAGAAATTTGTAATGATGACTGGATTAATGCCTTCTGGAAAATTCCATATTGGTCATATGATACTTGCAAAACAGATGATTTTTTATCAAAAATTAGGCGCTAAAATTTACATTGCTGTAGCTGATATAGAATCATACAACACAAGAAACCAATCTCTTGAAGAGAGTAGAAAAATTGCAATCAACGAATACATAACAAACTATATTGCTTTGGGTTTAACACCAAAAAATTGTGAAATTTATTTCCAAAGTAACAGGTCAAAAGATTCAAAAAAAGCAAATTCATATTATAGGTTACAAAATACTCTGTCACGATACGCAACATTTAATGAATTTAAAGCAGTTTACGGAGATATCTCTCCCGGAAAAATGCTTTCATCTTTATTACAAGCCTCAGATATGCTTCACCCGCAATTGCCAGAATTTGAAAATCAGACACCAACTTTAGTTCCTGTTGGAGTGGACCAAGACCCACATTTAAGATTAGCAAGAGATATCTCACAAAGAATAAAAGATCACAAGTTTACTCAATTAAGTTCAACATATCATATCTTGCTTCCAGGATTGAAAAGAGAAAAAATGTCTTCTTCAGATCCATATTCTTATATTGCACTAACAGATTCTGTAAAAGAAATAGAAAATAAAATTAAAAAATACGCTTTTTCAGGTGGACAGCCAACAATAGAAGAACACAGAAAAAGAGGTGGTAACCCAGATATCGATATAAGTTTTCAGTACCTCAAACTTTTTGAAGAAGATGATAAAAAATTAAATCAAATTTATAACGAATATAAAACAGGTAAATTACTAACAGGAGAATTAAAACAAATTTTAATAGAAAAACTCACCAAATTTTTAGTTCAGCACCAAAAAAATAGAGAAAAAGTAAAATTAGATAAATTCTTAGTTTAATCATCTTCTATGATAACCTAAAATAAGTGTTACTCTTCTATACCAAGGTTCTTCACCATCTCTCACAGTTAATAATCCAAGCTGAAGATAGTTACCATCCCTAGCACGACACAATACACCTAATTGAAGACCATCAAAATCCACATCACAACTATTCATTACACCAAATTGAACACCATCTCCAAAACAAGTCCTGTTAATTGCCCCAAATTGACTACCAGTCAACTCTTCAATATAATTTAATATACCAATTTGACCACCGTAACAAGTATCACAATCATTGACTAATCCAATTTGACCACCACTTATTTCGTTAACGTCATTCAATGGTCCAAATTGACAGCCACATAATTTTTCTATACCAGATTCATATTTTTTTCTACCAATACTTAATCCATTCATCTTTAATCCTCTAAGAATTATTTAAAGGATTTATTGCATTATTTATAAATTTTTCCTATTTGACTACTTTTATATAGTAAAAAACAGAAATCTTTATATACTCATTTATTTACTTTGAAGTAACAATAAACATTAAATCATTAAAAATGATCATAAAAGACGAATTTTTAAAAAAGATAAGATATATTTTTGATTTAAACATCTATGAAGCAAAGATATGGATGGCTTTATTATCTAGAGGTATTTCAACAGCAGCTGAATTAAGTGATATAGGTAATGTTCCTAGGTCAAGAGCATACGACATTTTAGAAAGTCTGGAAAAGAAAGGCTTTGTAGTTATGAAATTAGGAAAGCCAATAAAGTATATTGCTGTAAAACCAGAAGAAGTAATAACAAGAGTAAAAAGAGCAATAACTCAAAAATCTCAGGAAAGAGTAACTTTATTAGATGAAGTAAAAAAAACAGATGTATTTGAAAAAATCAATATTTTACACACAAAAGGTATTAAATTCGTTGAACCAAATGATGTTTCAGGAGCAATTAAAGGCAGAGATAATATATACAACCACTTAGAAACCATGCTTAAATCAGCAAAAGAATCTGTTGTAATAGTTACCTCTGAAAACGGCATTATAAGAAAAAAAGAAGCCCTAAATCATATTTTCAAGCAATTAAAAGCAAAAAAGATTAAAATAAGAATAGCCGCACCCTTTACTAATAGTTCAAAAAATATAATAAAGGAATTAAGCGAATTTGCAGAAGTAAGAAAATTAAACGATGTAAACGCAAGATTTATTATTGTTGATGGTAATGAACTGTTATTCATGATTTTAAATGATAATGAAGTTCACTCTACCTATGATGTAGGTATCTGGGTAAAAACCCCGCTTTTTGCAAACGCTTTACAAAATTTATTCAATTTAAATTGGGACAACTTACCAAAAGCCCAATAACACTTTTGTAAAAGTGTTCAAAACATAATTCAGGATCACCTCTTTTTTCCCAGGGAGACACACTCGTTGTGCTCTCCTTGGGTTTATGATTAAATTTGAGAAAATTATATTAACTTCAAATTATTCTATAAATTATGCCTCTAGAAAAGATTGTTGAACATCATTTTATGGATGACTATGCACAAACACAGTATGGTAAAATACTCGCTTTTCCTATTTATATAGCAGATCATACAATCAAGCCGTTAATTGATAAATTAATCGATTTAGGTTTAAAATACCGCTTGTTCCAAGAATATAAAGAAAAAACCCATTAAGAGAACATAAGATATTTAAATAAAAACTCTTTCTAAACTTTAATGGAGCTAAAAACACTGATTCAAACCTTACACCCATTAGAAAGAAAAGTTCTGCCATTCTTAAAAGAAAGCAAAACACTAACCTCTTTAATTCAAAAATCTAATTTAAAAGAAGTAGAAGTAATGCGAGCTCTGCAATGGCTGGAAAACAAAGAAATACTAAAATTAACTAAAAAAACAACAGAAATAATCTCTTTGGATAAAAACGGAGAAATTTATTTAAAAAAAGGCCTCCCAGAAAAAATATTTCTAAATTCCATAAATCATAAAACAACATTAAAGGAAATAAAAGAAAAAACAGATTTAAGTGAAGAAGAAATAAACATCTCTTTAGGAATATTAAGAAAAAAACTAGCCATTACAATAGAGCCACCATATATAATTATAACAAGTGAAGGAAAAAAACTTTCAGAAAAAGAAACACTAGAAGAAAAATTCCTGAAAAAATTACCTATTCAAACACCACAATTAACTCCAGAAGATAAATATGCTTATGAAGAATTAAAAAAAAGAAAACATATAATAAAAACAGAACTAAAAAAAGAAAGAGAAATAACATTAACAAAACTAGGTGAAAAATTAATAAAGGAAAAGATAGAATCAAAAAACATTATAGATAAATTAACACCAGAAATAATTAGAACTTCTGCTTGGAAAAACAAGGATTTTAGAAGATACGACATAAAGATTAATGTTCCAAAAATATACCCAGGTAAACAACATATAATCAATCAGGCAATTTCATACATAAAAAGAATATGGTTAGACCTAGGTTTTAAAGAAACAACCGGAAATTTATTGGACACATCTTTCTGGAATTTTGATGCTCTATTTACACCTCAAGACCATCCAGCAAGGGATTTGCAGGATACTTTTTATATAAAAGACCAAAAAGGAAAAATACCAAAAGAATTAGCACTGAAAATAAAAAAAACTCACGAAGATGGTTACAACACGGGTTCAAAAGGATGGCAGTACAAATGGGATGAAGAAAAAGCAAAAGAATACGTATTAAGAACACACACAACCATTCTCTCAGCAAAAACAATTTCAACACTAAAACAAACAGATTTACCAGCAAAATTTTTCACAGTAGGAAAAGTATTCAGAAATGAAACAATTGACTGGAAACACTCTTTTGAATTCTATCAGGTAGAAGGAATTGTTGTAGACGAAAATGCTAATTTTCAACATTTATTAGGTTATTTAAAAGAGTATTACTCTAAACTTGGATTTGAAAAAATAAGATTTAGACCTGCTTACTTCCCGTATACTGAAATGAGTGTAGAACCAATAGCTTATGTCCCAGAAAAAAAAGAATGGATAGAACTAGGAGGAGCAGGAATCTTTAGACCAGAAGTAGTAAAACCTCTTTTAGGAAAAGATATACCAGTATTAGCCTGGGGTCAGGGTTTAGAAAGAGGAATAATGGATTACTATAAAATAAAGGACCTAAGACAATTATACAATAATGATATCAAATTATTAAAAGAAACAAAAATCTGGAAATAAAATGCCGACAATAACACTAAACAGAAAATCAATTGAAAGATTAATAGGAAAAAAACTTCCATTAGATAAATTAAAAAATTCAATAGAAATGTTAGGAACAGACCTAAGTTCTATAACTGAAAATGAAATTATAGTGGAAGTATTCCCAAATAGACCTGATATGTTATCAGAGCAAGGTTTTGCAAGAGCACTTTCATCTTTTATAGGTTCAAAAAAATCATTAAAAGAATATAAAGTCAAAGATTCAAAACAAAAAGTCATAATAGATTCTTCTGTAAATGAGGTAAGGCCATTTACAGCATGCGCTATAGTAAAAAATTTAAAATTTGATAATGAAAAAGTAAAAGAAGTGATAAACATACAGGAAAAATTGCATATAACCTACGGAAGAAACAGAAAAAAAGTAGCAATAGGTATTTATCCATTCGAAAAGATTAAAACACCAATAAAATACCTAGCAAAAAAACCTTCTGAAATCAAATTTCAACCACTAGAATCCTCTAAAGAGATGACAGCACCTGAAATTTTGCAAAAATACAGAGATTACGCACATTTATTAGAAGATAAAACAAAATTTCCCATATTCATAGACTCTAATAATGAAATTCTATCAATGCCACCAATAATAAATTCTCATACAACAGGAAAAATAACAGAAAAAACAAAAGACATATTCATAGAATGTTCTGGTTTTGATTTTAGGGTTTTATCAAAATGCCTCAATATAATTGTAACCTCATTAGCAGACATGGGTGGAGAAATATACTCAATGGATTTAATTTACAAAAATAAAAAAATAAAATCTCCAAACTTAGAATCAGAAAAAATAAAATTAGATTTAAGCTATGTAAACAAACTTTTAGGTTTATCTTTAACAGAAACACAAGTTAAAAATTTACTGGAAAAAATGAATTATACTTACAAAGATAAAACAGTTCATATCCCATGTTACAGAACAGACATTTTACATCAAATTGATATTGTAGAAGATATAGCAATTGCATATGGTTATGAGAATTTTAAGCCAGAAATACCACAAATAGCCACAATAGCATCTCAAAATAAAGAAGAACTTTTGCACGAAAAAATTTCACAAATTTTAGTCGGTTTTAACTTTGTACAATGTAACACCTTCCATATAACTAACAAAGAGAATTTATGCAATAAAATGAATTACAATATCAAATTTGTAGAATTAAAAAATGCACTAACACAGGAATACAATATTTTAAGATCATGGTTATCGCCATCATTAATAGAAGTTTTATCAAAAAACAAACATAATGAATACCCACAAAAAATATTCGAAATAGCAAAAGTATTCACACCAGACTTAGAAGAACCATTCAAATTATCCACAGTAATATCCTCAAAAGAAACAGATTTCACTGAAATTAAACAACTTCTAGATTCATTACTACTACTATTAGACATACAGTACAAAATAGAACCAATAGAACATTCCTCTTTTATACTAGGTAGAATAGGAAAAATAATTTCTAATAACAAAGAAGTAGGTTTTATTGGGGAAGTTCACCCATCTGTAATCTCTTCATGGGACCTAAAAATGCCTGTTGTAGCATTTGAAATAGACTTAACAAAACTTTTTTAAGACTTTCTTCATTATATAGCTAAAATGTCATCCTTATTAAAAAGAATTACAAATACAGCAGCCCTGGCAGCAATTCTTCTAAGTGTAGCCCCAAGCATAAAAGCCCAAGATTTGGAAACAGAAAGAAAAAGAGCTGCAATACAATTTAATATACAAATGATTAATCCTTTAACAGGAAATAACGGCGTATTAATGGAAGTAGAAGATGCAAAAATAGAATTCTCCGATAGCTTTGGAATTACAGGAAAAGCTTACATTACAAGTTCAGGAGATGAAACAAATTTTAAATCATTAAAAATTCCTTCAAGTTCAATGTGGGCAGAATTGCAAGCTTATTATCAACGAGGAAATTTAAGAGTATTTACAGGAGGTATAGTTGAATATATACCACAAAGAGTTAATACAAGTAATTTCCACCCATGGGTTGGTTTATCTTATACACAAGAAATTAGTGGAATTCATGTAACACCAATTATCTCAAATTTACATACAGGATTAAAATTAAGTTCTGGTCCATCAAACACAATTGAATTATTTGCTCAAGGAGAACATTATTTCAACAGAGGAACTTTTTATGAACTTGGATTAAATTTAAACTTAGGAAACGAAAATCCTAAAGATATTGTCTTAAATCTAGAATATCGTATAAGTTCAAGAGATTATAGACACTCAGCAATCTTCTTTGGTGGTGGTGGGAATTTCTAAGCCTTAAAATACTCTCTCGCTTGATTCAACCAATCTAAATTACCAATATCAAACCATTTATACTTCTCATCTAAAACATAAGCATAAACATTCTTAACCTTAT
>CAYIWE010000013.1:0-3608 GCA_964367025.1 Candidatus Woesearchaeota archaeon | reverse complement strand
ACAATAGTAACATCTTTTTTCTTTTTCTTAAAGAACTTATAAGAATCTACAAGACTAAAATCAAACATATTATCACCAGACATAACTAAAACATCATCTTTTATTTTTTCTTTTTCAACAACAAAATTTATATCCCCGATACTTCCTAATTTTTGTTCTTCATTTATTGTTTCATCATTTATTACCTCTACATTATCATACCCCCTCTCTTCTTTCCAGGAGGTAAATTGATTAAAAAATTTCTGGTTGCAAACAACATATATTTTATCAACATCTTTTAATTCAGAAATTTTTTCTATTAAATAATCTATAATAGGTTTGTTGTTTATCTCTATGAGTGGTTTTGCTCTATGAAGAGTTAACGGATATAACCTGGTGGCATAACCTGCTGCCAAGATAATAGCTTTCATTATACAAGGGAATAAGCCCGTATTTTTAAACTTTTCCTAAAACTTTTGAGTTAATGAGACCTTATCATACAAAACATTTAAAAATAATACATTTTATTTATTACAATATGTATGATCTAGAATTAAACAGAGTTATAAAAGAAATAAAAAAACATAAAGCAAAAACAGTCTGTATTCAATTACCAGATGGTTTAAAACCAAAAGCTACAGAAATCTCAGATTTTTTAGAAAAAAACACAAAAGCAAAAATATTTATTTACCTAGATTCTTGCTTCGGTTCTTGTGATATACCTAATTTAAAAGATATAGATTTATTAATCCAATTCGGACACTCAAAATGGCCATTCTAAAATACCTGCCAGTAATAGGAATCACATTAATTTTCCTGGGAATAGTAATTTTATTTGTTTCATCAATTTACTCATCAAATCAAAAAACAAACATAAAATCAGCAGGTATAATCTTTGTAGGCCCTTTTCCATTAGGATGGGCATCAGACAAAAAAATGTTTTATTTACTGCTTATTCTAACAATGATTGTATTTATTCTATTTTACTTCCTCAGAAAATTCTAAGAAAGTTTTAAATAGGGTAATAAATAATCATCATTATGACAAAAGAACCGCCAAAATTAGAGAAAATCGGCTTTCATAAAGGAGCTTTATCAACACTGGCAAAAGAAAGAATAGAGTTCATAAAAATAATACAAATAACAGAAAAATTGATGCAAGCACATTTAGAAGAATTAAAAAAACTAGGTGTTGATTTAGAAAAAGAAGCTAAACAAGCTATGAAAGAAAAACTTGACGATAAAATAGCTTAATGATATAATTTTAAAACCGTATGTTACATAATAAAAAGATTTATAAAGGGATTTAAATTTGTTATAGTATAATACTCTAATATTATTAAAACAGTATAGAGGAGGTAAAAAATGAATACCACAACAAAAGTAATAATTGGTATAGTTTTAGTAGCTGTAGTTGTTGCTATATTAATGAAAGCTTAATTTTTTAATTTGTACAAATTAGTGTTTTATTGACTTTATTTCTTTCTTCTTTTTTCAATCATTATAAAAAAACGCCGGGACTGGGAATTCCAGACCTTTTTCTCAGCTTTTTTGGTGAAGCTTTTTTCCCAAAAAAGGTTCCTTTGAACCCAGACGCCCCGAAGGGCCAGGCTAACTGATATTCCTTTTTGTAAACTTTTTCTTAAGTTTTGATCAAACTTTTCCAAAAAGTTTGTTCCAGGCTTACACAATAAGGACCTTATAGGTTGATAAGGGCTTGCCCTTATTTCTGTGCAATACCAGCTTATGCGATCCCGGCTTAAGAAAAGAGAATTAATTGCTGTTTTTAAAAGTTTCGTGAATTAGTAGTTACAAAAAATATAAATACTTCACCTAACATCACTAAATCATGAAATGTTTAGAGGATTTGTTAAAAAGAATTGGAAAAGGAGTTGTAAGAAGAAATCTTAGGTGTCGTAATGAAGAACTAATAGCTAATGTAAATATGCGTCTTTATTTAGCAGGCAAGGATTCTATAATTCCTGTCAAAGAGAACACACAATTAGATCGTGTCGCAATAGAGTACACAGACAAACTATATGGTTTTATTGAAAGAATATTGCCTAAAAAATATTTAGATTATGGAAGAGAATCACTTAATGAACCCGCTTTTCCAAACTCTAACTATAAATAAAAATCTCTCTTAAACTTTATCTCATCAAACAAGTAATTCTCACCAAAATTCTCTTTAAAGAAATCAAGTATCTTCCTCGTATCTAATTCTGCATTTTTTAAACAAACAGAAGCACCAGGTGATGGAGTGATATTAAATATTATGTTTTCACCATAAATTTTAGCATCACCCATTTGAAGCCTCATCTTTTTCCAGTTCACTACTTGTGGACGTATTCCACCATAACCTTTTTTATATTCTAAATCACTAAACTTTATCGAAGGAACTATCCTCCTAACCTCCTTAATAAACATCAATTTACCAAAAAAAGGAATATCATAAAAAACATTTTTTGATACATATTTAAAGATTACAGGATCAAACAAAATTTTAAACAAACTTATAACACCCATAATATTAAAAACAGAAGTTTTCAAAAAATCAAAAACAGTAGAATAATTATGGCGTTCTAGTAATGGAAGAACTTTTGCTGTTGGACCAAATCTTGTCTCATTGATATTATCAACATATGGGTCTCCATGTATTGCAGCAAATGGTAACTTCTCTATTTGGACAGTATAAACCTTCCCATTCAAAAACTTCTTTTTAGTCCCAAAAAAACTGCCTGCTATAGGAAGTATGCCAAATTCCTTGCCATAGCCAAGACTCTTTGCAAAAAGAAGGCTATGTGAACCAGAACAAACAACAACTAATTTTGAATTATAAATCTCTTTAGAAGTTATTATCTCATACCCATTATCCTTTTTAATTATTCTTCTAACTTTCTCATTTAACCTTACTTCAAATTTCTTTTTAACGTCTCTAACAAAACTCTCTGATAAAGCATCATAATTTACCCCATACCCATCACTACTATAAAGCGCCATAATTTCTTCATTTTCATCCCTGCCTTCAAGCACCATTGGTTCTACAACACCAATTTCATTTTGATTAATAAGTTTTAATCCTGGAAATACTCTCTTAAACTCAACAAACCTTTTTTTAAGAAATTCAACTTGTTCATGACCAACACCCAAAACAATTTTATGAGTTTTAATAAACACACCTTTATCACATCTCTTCAAATACCTCTTTACCATATTTGCTGCTTCATTTACTTTCCTTGCTTTTTCAAGAGTATAATTTGTTTCAATATCTCCAAAATGCAAAGTCTGACTATTATTATTTTTATTAGAATTCACCTGTCCAAGCTTACTATATTTTTCAATAAGTACAATTTTTTTAATATCAGTATACCTACTAAGAACATAAAGTAAAGCAGTTCCAACCACTCCTCCTCCAATAATTACTACATCGTATTCCTTCACCTTAATATAAAAAAAGAAAAAATTATTTTGATCGTTTTTTTATTAAATAATCCAAAGCAAATTTCTTAGGGCCAAAAGCCATAATCACGAGGAAGGCTACAAAAAACAAAAGAGCAGCTTCACCCTTATTCACAAGTGGATTAATACCACCTGGGAAATGAACTTTAAAGTAAGCAACTAGCATCTCTA
>CAYIWE010000012.1:0-13467 GCA_964367025.1 Candidatus Woesearchaeota archaeon | reverse complement strand
AGTTAATACAACAAGAATCCAAAACCAATTCTAAACTTCCCTTAACTTTCAAAACAGGTTTTTCAGCTGTTGATTCAGAAAGAGCTTTTCTTAAACTATCATAACTTTCTTGTGTTATTGGAACTTCAATCTTCAATTCTGGTGGAAAAAATTCGATTTCTCCTTCTGCTTTAACAGTCGCAGATAAAATTATATAATATCTTTTGTCATTTTCATTTCTATAAATTTCTTGCAAGGAAGCTGTTCCACCTATTTTTATTCTTGGTTCCATATAATTTATAATAAGAACCCGTTTAAATAAATTATTGTACTAAACAATAACCTTATCATCAAACCTTAAATTCAGAAATATTTACCAGCATTTATACAATATATTTAAATATAACCTATAATTTTAAACTC
This sequence comes from Candidatus Woesearchaeota archaeon, assembly GCA_964367025.1. GTDB lineage: Archaea > Nanobdellota > Nanobdellia > SCGC-AAA011-G17 > ARS1178 > CAYIWE01. The sequence goes on along the minus strand of CAYIWE010000012.1, from coordinate 13,065 downwards.
ACCATGGATGTCGCTCAACTATTTTTACCTTCAGAAAGAACCCCAGATAGAGCATACTATGAAAACTTAAGTGAAGAAGAAATCACAAAAATTGAAGAAACATTTGACAGACATAAAGTTGAAACATTTATTGGATTTAGTTATTGGAAATTTATTAAGAGCGATAAAGATACGATTATAATGCGTAGGGCTACATGGAATTCCGTAAACTGTGCAAATAGTATAGATGAAGTTGTAGAATTTCTTGATAGATATTATAAAAACTAATTAACTTATCTCATTCTATTTAAGAACTAGTATCCCACCAAATTTAGAAACATTTAAATATAAATACACACTTATACACACTTATAATGAAATTTATCTTAAATAAAAAAGATAGAGGACATGATTAAAGATGCAATCAAATAAATTCCAAAAAGTAGCTACAAAAATAACAAAAACAGATAAAGAACTATTTAACGAACTACTCCAATTTGAAAAAACAAAAAAAATACAGACTAAAATTAGACTAAACTTTACAATAGACAAAACAACAGCATCTCAATTCAAAAAATACTGCAGACAAAAAGGATATAACATGAGCGCTAAAATAGAGCAAGCAATAAATCGAATAATTCAAGGCAAATAAAAAAGCTTTGTTACATCGGTACCACTTACAACAATTATACACAATCAAGAAAGAGTTAACTCTCAACAAACAATTTATACTTATCTTCGTTATTTAGTTCCATTAAAATTCTTTTTATAACACTCTTCTCTGGATTTGGCATTAATTTTACTCTTTTCTTTATATCTTCAAAATCCTCAAAAAGTTTTTCATCCCTTTTCTCAATTATCTCCCACATATGTTTCTTTCCTATTCCAGGTAATAATTCAATTTGGTGCCTTCTTGTGTTTATTGGTTGAGCACTATTAAAAAAATCAACAAATCTTTTCTCATTTTTCTTCACTAACTCTTTTAATATAACTTCAATTTCTCCTTTAGCAGTTTCTGTGAGTTTTTCAAAAGGAATTTTCCCAAGTATGTGGTGTATTTTATCTCTTTTACCCTCTCCAATGTAGACTTCCTCATTAATCTCTAAACTAACGCCTTTTTTTGGAACTAATTCTAATAGAACAAAGTGGTTTTTACCTATAGCTTGCGCTATTGAAGTCTTTTTGTACATAGGCCTTGAATCGAAGGGATACCCGTGTGGCAAAAAGTCTAATACTATTACATATTCCTCCCTTGCTTCTTTCCCAGTCATTTTCTCTAGTTTTCATTCACTACACTTATTATCTTCTTTAAATCATCTTGTTTTAATGTTAAATTTTCACCTGAAAGCACAACCTTTAATCCATCTGCTTCTTTAGGTCTTAAATTTACTATACCTACTATGCTTTTATCGCTTAATCTTGAAATATCCAAACTTTTTAATTTTTTGATTAATTCTTCACTTTTCTTGTCTTTGACAAATATGTTCAAATACTCTTTTGTTTTTATAGCTCTTGCGCTTAAATGTCCCTTCTTCTCAATTTCTTCCAATTTCCTCTTTACTTCAAACATACTAGTTGGTGTCTCATTCAAAATTTTTAAACTTCCCATTTTTATAATTTATTTAAATGTACAGGGTGTACTATTAAAATTTTTTCCTTATCCCTGTCTTTTATCTTAATTTCATAACAATTTCCTCTTTTACCTTCTATAACCCCTGTTCTTCCATGATATCTTCTAAAATACATTCCTTTATGAATAGCAGGTTCAGCCTTAAAACCAACTCTGTCTCCTTTTTTAAATTCCTGAAAGTATTTTCTTAAGCTTATCTTGCCTCTTAAACTAAAATGCTTTCGTAATATACTTCTTGTCTTTCTCCTATTTCCGCCAGTTCTTTTTACCATTTTTCTTTTAAGCAGGTTTGGAAAGGATGACCTTCATTCTTTTTACCATTTTTTCTCTCTAAGAAAGGCCCCATCATTTAAAAAGCTTTTTATTTGATTTCCTTTTCTATCTTGTTAAAAATACTGTTTAAAGCAAAGAATAAGTTAAAATCAGTAATTTCAGCATTGTAAACCTTGCCATTAACCCTCATCTTTCCATTAATCTGGAATTTACTATTTTTCTCTGTTTCATGTACTTTTTTTATAGTAACATTAAACTTCTCAAATCCAGTTTCATGATCACTAATCCTTTTTACATAATTCCCAATCATCTTTTTTAGAATAACAACCACTCCTTTGTCTAATTCTTTTGACCCTGTTAATTCTATACTTTCTCCTAGATTGATAGTTTCTTCCATTTTCTTAATCATTTATTCATTTTATTAATATATTTTTCTATTAAATTAGAACTCTTTTAATGATAGTGAACCCCAAAGTAAGGATTCAAAATTCTACCATAGATTGTAGGAACATGTTTAATTAATAAGTCAACCATTCTATTATGCCCTTCTAATTTTACACCCTCTTTTCTTACTCTCTCCAATTCCTTATCTGTCTCTTCTCTATCTATTAGTCTATAAGGATGCCATTTCTCATTTATAGGTACAACTCCATGCTCTTCACAAAAACAAATATGCTCTAAACCCATAAAACAGGATAGGACACCCCCCTATTTATTCTTTTCCTTTAACAACATACGGCTTTGGTGAAACCCTATGTTGAACATACAACAGGTTGTGATTAAGAATTATACTAAGACACAAGATATGATGGGATTTCAGCAGAGCCCAACAGAAAAAAATTTAAATACCCCAAGATTAATTTTACTTAAAAAGAGGTTTTAATAATGAGTTACTCAAAAATAAGTAAATTATCACTAAAGGCATTTTTATACACACTTTTTTTTATTTTCTTAATACCTTTATTTTATTCACAAAATTGTGTTGATTCTCAAACCATTTTCAAAATTTCCAGTACAACAAATGCTCACGCTGAATTATGGGACCAAGTAAATTATCAAACAAGAGTCTGTTGGTCTGCATCAGGAACACACAATTGTACAGGTAATAATTTAATTTTAAGATTGTCTTCTCCAACAAATGCACACACTCAAACAAAAGATTACTTAGGAACACAATACTCAACTGATGTTTGTTTTGGTGATTTAGAATGTATAGTGTCTACAGACTCAAGTTGTAGTTTTGGTTATACAGAAATTGCAAGATTATCTTCTGAAACAAATGCTCATGTTTCTTCAATACAATCTAGTTATTCTACTCTAATTTGTTGTAAGGGTACTGGTCAACAATCAACTTGTGATAATGACGGTATATGTGATCAAGGAGAAACAAATTCTAATTGTCAAAACGATTGTCCAATAGTTTGTGGAGACGGAACTTGTGATTCAAATGAAACATATACTGATTGTCCAGGAGATTGTTATTGTGGAAACAACCATATAGATTCAGGAGAAGTTTGTGATGACACCACTTTAGGAAGTTTAGCAGGTATAACTTGTGGAGAAGTTGGTTTTACCAGTAATCCAACACAATTATTAACACAATGTAGTTCTGATTGTCAAGGATTAAATACTTCTGTTTGTTCTGAATGCATTAATAATCAAGAAGCACAGGATGTTTGTACTAATATAAATAATGGGCAAGTGGATTGTACATCTATTACTGCTAATTGGGTAGGAGATCTAACTTGTGATTCTATCACTTGCGATATTTCGTTTAATGATTGTACTTCAAGAACAGAAGATAATGAATGTCGTCGTCCTTGTAATTCAAATGATGATTGTCCAGCAATAGACCCATCACTAGCTAATGAATGGGAATATCGTTGTGATACTGGTAAAGATTGTTGTTATGCTTATCCTAAAGATATATTTGATGAATGTGCTAGTTGTTCGTATGAAGTTACTAATATTGGTTCGTGTGCAGAAGGTCAGCAAGTAGTAACTCTTACATCAACAGATCCTGCTTGTTGTGGCGAACAAACAAAACAATACTCCCTCTCCTGTGCAGAACCACAAGAAGTACCTTTTTTCACAACTTTTAATTTAATCTTAACTCTGGTAATTTTAATATCTTATTATTATTTTAGAAAAAATGACTAATTTAATTTTTTAACCATATAAACTCCTTCTTTTTTATAACCCAATTTCCTATAATACTCTCTAACACCAACACCACTAATAACAATTATTTTTTTAATATTATTCTTCTTGCAAATCTCTTCTGCTTTTTTCAGTAATTTTTTACCAAAACCCCTGTGTTGTATCCCTTTGCCTTTTTCACCAATTTTCACACTGCTTCCATAAACATGTAATTCTCTTATCAGAGCACTCCCTTTAACAATCTCTTTTCTTAAGTATTGTGAAGGAAACCTTAATCTGCAAAATCCCAACAATTTGCTATTCTCGTAACTGATGAAAAACTCTTTTCCCTTGGAAGCATTATACTCAAAAACTTTTAATTTTACTTCACCAATCTCTCCACTTTTATACTCCCTACACCTTATGCACTTGCAATTTTTATCCAAATACTGCCTTAAATTGCTTAAATTAACACCAGCAGCTATATTTTTGCTGGGAATATCTCTCTGCACTCTCATAATTCTGCAATACTCCGGTACAATTTTCTTAAATTCAGAAATTAATTTTATTGCTTCTTCATTGCTTAAAGCCTTATACTCACCATTCCTCCACAAATCATACAACTTTGTGCCTTTAATAACAGCACATGGATAAATTTTTAACATATCTGGTTTGTAATCCTCATTAATAAACAACTCTTTCATTCCTTCTAAATCTTTTTTATAATCAACAAACAACCCAACCATATAATGAATGTTTATTTTAAAACCCAAATCCTTTAAAATTCTTATACCCTCAATACTTTCCTTGCTTGTATGCCCTCTTTCAATTTTCTTTAATACATTATCATAAACACTTTGTACACCCAACTCTACCCTCGTACACCCCAATCTCAACATTTCATTACAATATTCTAAATCAGCAAAATCCGGTCTTGTCTCTATTGTTAAACCAACACACCTAACACTGCTTTTCTCATTTCTTAATTGTTCTTTAACCAACTCGCACTTACCTTTTAACTTCAATAATTTCTCTTGGATTTTCAATGTTCTTTTTTTATCGTCTACTTCTCCGGGTAACTCAAAAAATTTCTTAAATTCCTCAAGATCAAACTCTTTATCAAAAAACATTTTAGAAAAATCATTTAAAGCCTTAAACGCATAGCCAACAAATTCATCCCTGTACTTTTTATCAAAACTCATAAATGTTCCACCCATAATAATCAATTCTACTTTGCTAATATCGTGATTCATTAAAACATAATGTTCCAGTCTATTAAAAACCTGCAAATAACTGTCAAATTTATTTCTTATACCTCTCATCGTTGCTGGTTCGCTTCCAGTATAACTTTGAGGTACATCACCAAAAATACTTCCAGGTCCTCCGGGACAATAAATACATTTCCCATGCTCGCATTTTTTAGGTTTGCTCATAACAGCAACAACAGTAACACCGCTAGAAGTCCTACTCGGTTTAGTAATTAGAATATCTTTAAATTTTTCAACATCTTTTTTACTCAAATAACACAAAATTTTAATGTTTGTTAATATCTCCTTTAACCTGTATTTTTTACTAATCTTTATTTTAAGAATATTAAAACTATCCTGGTCTTTTATTTTATCTTTCTTTAACTCTTCTAAAATCTCTAAACACGCTTTTTTAATCATAAAACAATTTAAAAAAACAACTTTTATATACTTTTTCAAAATATAGGAATAGGGTTTATTATGAAACAAGCAAGACTTTACAAAAGAGTATTGGCATATCTGGTAGATATGGTAGTAATAAATATAGTCATAGTATCACCATTTAAACCAGTAATCAACAAAATAATCTCAACTTCTGATCTTTACCAAATCTATAGTTTCTTGTTAAATAACCCATCTCAAACCATGTCATTAATAAAAATCTCAATAACCATAGCTATTTTATCACTATTCTACTGGTCAATCCTTGAATTTAAACTTAAACAAACTATTGGAAAAATGCTTTTCCAAATTTATGTAACTACACAAAATAAAAAATTAACATTTTCACAATGTTTAATCAGAAATTTAACAAAAACATTTTTTATCATTTTACTGATAGATTCAATTACTATAATAGGTAAAAAACAAAGAATATCTGAAATGATTAGTAAAACTTATGTTGAAGAATGAAAATAAAAATAATTGTTTGGACCCTTGTAATACTTTTTATACTAAGTTACTCTTTATCTAAAGTATGGGATATAAAAGAAACTACAAATCAAATAGTTATAATTCCTATTACAGGAACCATAACAACAGAATTAACCTCATCACTTATGCAACAAAAAGAAACTTCATCTACTGCAATTTTAAATTACCTTGATTTAGCACAGAGAAACCCAAACATAAAGGGAGTATTGTTAGAAATAAATTCTCCTGGTGGTACTGTTGTGGCTTCAAAAGAAATAGCAGATAAAGTTAAACAAATGAATAAACCAGTAGTCTCTTATATACGTGAAATTGGAACTTCTGGTGCTTATTGGATCGCATCCTCGTCAAATGTTATTGTAGCAGACCCGCTCTCAATTACAGGTTCAATTGGCGTTATTGGTTCTTATTTGGAATTCTCACAACTACTGGAAAAGTACGGTGTAACTTATCAAAGACTAGTTTCAGGAAGTTACAAAGATACAGGAAGCCCATTTAAAGAATTAACAGAAGAAGAAAAGAAGATTTTACAAAGTAAAATAGATTTAATACATTTAAAATTTGTTGCAGATGTAAGCAAAAATAGGAATTTACCAATAGAAAAAGTAAAAGAATTATCAACTGGTATGTTTTATCTCGGAGCAGAAGCTAAATATTATGGCTTAATAGACGAATTAGGTAATGAAGAAACAGCAATAAATATTCTAAAAGAAAAAGCAGGAATAAAAGAAGCAAAATTAGTTAGGTATCAACAAAGAAGAACTTTATTAGATATATTCTCTCAACTCTATTCTTCTTCATTCTATTATTTTGGTCAGGGATTTTCATCAAATTTATTACAGCAAAATAGAATACAATTAACAACTTAAAAAAACAAAAGACTTAAAAACAACAAAAACTTTTAATCGCTTTGTAGGCTAGACTGGTGGGTTAGCCCTCCATTGTAACTGTAAACGGGCTTATGACAGAGTCGAAGTTCAGGAAGAGGTATAAAACTCTTTTTGTTGGCCTTGATCCGTACATTGAGACTTTGTCCTATTGGATCAATCTTTGTGAAAACCAAGTCAGACCAGGGATGGAGCAGCTTTTATCATAATCCTTGATGCTGGTAGGGTAGCGAAGTTGAGGAAAGATCAAGATAAACCACCTTAAAGTTTTTGTATCCATTCTTGAACACGCCTACTTTATCTTAATTACAAATCCGGTGGAACCATCCAATCATCAGAAGGACTCCCATCACCTGAACCCGTATCTTGGTTAGGTGTATCATCATAAGTTTCTGAAGAACCATCAGAAGGAACACTTTCATCTTTGGGGGCAGTTTGATCTACTTCATTATTTTCTAAATCATTTGGTGGAACCATCCAATCATCAGAAGGACTCTCCTCACCACCACTTACTTCTGGCGGAATCATCATTTCATTTATGTCTTCTTTGATCTCAGAAGTTTTTATTTTATCATTGCTAAGCTTGATAACAGAAAGAATCAAAAGAACAGCTAATACTATCACTAACATTTTTGTTATTTTTTCAATAGTCAATCACCTCTACATAAAAAATAATCACAATTATTTAAATCTTTTCAAAAACATTAATCAACATCCATTGCTTCTAATATTTTATCAAGTTTTTTATTAATTTGTTCAAACTCTCTTGAAAATTCATTGGATCTATCTTTTGACCTTGAATTTTCTTTCTCTCTAAAACATTCATTGCAGTAAACAGGTTTACTTGGAGTTGGCTTGAAAGGAACCTCACATTTTTTACCACACTTATCACAAGTTACTTCATGCATAATTTGTTCTTCAGAATTTCTGCTTGATCTCCCAAAATATTTCCCTCTTCCTGATCCCCTTCTATCAGATCCTCCAGAATCTCTTCTACTAAACCTTCCCGAATCTCTTCTATCTGGTCTCCCAAAATCTCTCCCTCTTCCTGATCCCCTTCTATCAGATCCTCCAGAATCTCTTCTACCGAATCTTCCTGATTCACTCCTATCAGATCCTCCAGAATCTCTTCTACTAGACCTTACTAATTCCTTTCTATCAGGTCCTCCAGAATCTCTTCTACTAGACCTTACTAATTCCTTTCTATCAGGTCCTCCAGAATCTCTTCTAGGTCTTCTTGGACTTTTCTTAATAAAGTTATCATCTGAATTTATTTTTTTCATATTATTCCAAATTTTTTTAATTTTATTTAAATATTACAAATTAGTTTATAAACTTATGCCCAATAAATAAAAACATTTAAAATACCCAAAAACATTAATTATAAAAATGGAACCCTCATACAGTTCAAGAAAATCAAAAAACGAAAAAAAACTAAAAAGAAGAAACAGAGTTTACAAAAGGGGCGGAAAATTTAGAAGCATTAAACTCTAAATAACACCCTTGCTTGCTTTTTCAATATCATCAACAAATTCATTCATATTTTTTAGAACAATAGTATAAATATTCTTTATAATTACCTTGTAAATCCCTTCTTTTAAACTTCCACTGCAATACTCTACTAAGTCACTAACCTCATCAAAATTATCACTTCTCAACTTCTCTTTGCTAATCTTGCACTTCATACTCTTGCCTTCAACTTCTTTAGTTAATTCTTTTCTAAATCCACCACCTGCTTTAATCATTTTAACATTTATATTGCAATCTTTACCAAAACTCCATTTGGATTTATACTCAAAAATATTTCCCTCTCTTTCAACTACAACTTTTGCAGGGATAGAACATTTACTCACCTGTTTATTAAAACAACCGATATCATTTTTACAATTAGTTTTATAAAAAACAATCATCAAGAAAATCAATAAAAAAATGATTAAGAGAATTATTGTACTTTTTTTTAATCCTCTTTTTTTCATTAAATAAAAAATTAAATTAAAAGTTTATAAACTTTTTGTAAAAATTAAAAATCGCCAGACGTCAATATGCCCACTTTGCTGTCATTGCTATTTACTAAACTTTTCATACCGACAACATATTTAACACCGGCTCTTTCTGCAACACCCACTAAATCCTTGTTAATTGTGCCATCAAATACAATGGCGTATATCCCATTTAAACTTCTTATAGTGCTGCTTATTTCACTTATAGGCACTTTCCCCAATATATTCGAGTTTTGGTCTAATATGTAAGCGCCTCTTGTGCCAATTAAGTCATTTAACATATCCCTAAAGATATCAGAATCTTTGTTGCCTATCCTGGTTTTTGGATACTTTCTAAAATCTTTTCTGTCATCTCTTTTAGTAAAATTTTTTTCATCGCTCTTTACATCTTCTTTTATTTCTGATTTTACTTGTTCTACAGCTACTTTATTTCTTAATGCTTGGTGTATTTCTTTTTTTGTTATCTCTTCAACTTCTTTGCCATCCGGAGCTTTGATAACATAATCAATCTCAGCAACATCACTTAATGCTTTAATTATTAAATCTCCTCCCCTGTCGCCATCAACAAACACAGTAACTACTTTTCTCTTGCATAATTCAAGAATAGTTGGTGGAATATTTGTTCCATTTAAAGCAACAGCATTCTTAATGCCGTGTTTTAATAAATTTAAAACATCAGCCCTTCCTTCTACAACTATTATTTCATCGCTTTCCTCAATTGATGGACCAGCAGGCAATCTATCATTGCCATACTCAGTAATTTCCATCATTCTTACGCTATGTGCTACTTCTTCTGTAATCTCAGAACTGTCTGGCAATACCTTACTAGTTAAATCCCTTAACAACTCCTTAGCTCTTTCAATTACATATTTTCTTTTGCTTATTCTAACATCCTCTATACTCATTGATCTGACTTTAGCATTACACGGACCTATTCTTTGAATAGTTTCCAAAGCTGCTGCTATAATAGCAGTTTCTGCTTTGTCTAAAGAACTAGGGATTATTATTTCTCCGTTGCTTTTTCCACTTTTAATATCAACGTTTACTTCTATTCTTCCAATTCTTCCGCTTCTCTGTAACTCTCTTAATTCTAAATCATTACCCAGTAAACCTTCAGTCTGGCCAAAGATAGCACCAATTACATCCGGTCTTTCTACGACCCCATCTATAGAGATTTGACTGTGAACTATATATTTTGCTGAAACAGGACTTATTTTTCCCATTTTCTCCTCCCAAATAAATATTGTTATTTTCCATTTTAATGATATTATCCAAACCATTTCTAAAAGTTTTTTATAAACCCTATTTTCGAGCAAGTTCTTTTTTTGATGAAACTTTTTCTTAAAAAGGTTCTTTGTCAAACTTTTTTGAAAGTCTGAATTCTTTAAGTTTTATAGAACAAGATTTTTTTATAAGTATGAATATGATGTTTTCTCTTATTTTTACTAATTACTTACTTTATTTTATGATTAAATTGATTGTTGAGCTTAAAAATGAAATATATAAGCTTTATCTTGTTCTATTTTTTTAAAGCACCTTAAACCCAAATAAACGGGTTTTGTTGTTTTGTGGCCCACAAATTAACTCCCAAAGCTCATTGCTTGCTGTTAGCGTATGCTCCATTGAGTATTCTCAATGTGGGCTTTTAGAGTAATTAATCAAAAGTGGTTTAAATACTTTTCTATTTTAGAAATTTCTCTAAAGATGGATTTCACAAGTTTGAAAACCTTACTGGGTTTGAAAAGGGTGAAACCCTTCCCCCATGAACGCTTCTTAAAGGTTCAGGAAGATGATAATAATTATAAAGAAGAATAATAATCATAAAGGAGATGATAAGAACCATAGGTTCTTATGCAGGACAACAAATAGCATATACACTTGATGGTGCTCCAGTCATACACATAACACTCCACCTAGTAGTAGAAGAAGGATAACTTGCTCTTATTGGATATGAACCACAGTTACCACCACCACTAATTACAACCTCGCCAGATTGGCAATTTACATCAGTCCCAGGACTAGGTGGTGTTATTCTACAATCATCAAAAATACCGCTTGTTTTACCAACAACATCCAATTTAGCACTAGGCACCGCAGTTCCAATACCAACATTACCATCAACATACAAGTTCTTATTATTTCCAACCCTTACATTATCCATGAAATTAATTTGACCACCCATAGGATTACTATATATTGAATTAGTATAAAGAACATTATTAAGATGAATAGACTTTGCAGTAAGACTTTCACTAACTTTTACATCTCCAACAACATCTAATCTACTAGTAGGTGTTGAAGTTCCAATACCAACACTGCCTCCAACATAAGCAATACCGCCAGTTCCAGAAGTCCAAAAACTTGTACCAGCATCAGGCCAACTATCTTTACAATCACTACCAATGCATAATCTTGTTCCTTTTACATCACCAACAACATCTAATTTACTAGTAGGTGTTGAAGTACCAATACCTATATTACCATTACTAGCATTTACTGTTAATCTAACACTACTCGAATCACGATCATAAATATTAAAATTATCACTAGGACCACCACTTGAACCAACAACCCACTTTCTACCACTCTCTCCATAAAACTCAATTTGTGCATCTGGATCATCTATAGTAACACCACCCACAACATGTAATTTATCTATAGGATTATTAGTACCAATACCAACATTACCATTTACAATTCTCATTACTTCAGTTCCACCCTCTTGTAAAATAATATCATCACCTCTTAATACAAGAGGTTTCCAAGAAGATGCTGTTCTATCATAAGCTGAAATATATCCTGTTCCTCCAGTGTACATAACTTCTACACCTGCACCAGTAGTAGCAGCACTACCACCTTGAACACGCAAAGAACCAGTTCCGCCTACATCTAATGCCACACCCGGACTATTTGTTCCAATACCAACATTACCTCCAACATAAGAAATACTACCAGTTCCAGAAGTCCAAAAACTTGTACTAGCACTAGGCCAACTATCCCTGCAATCACCATTGATACATAATCTTGTATTAATACCAACATCACCACTATTAGCATCTATTCTTATTATAGTATTATCTAAAATATAATCATAGACAATAAAATCATCTATGCCTACACCGCCATGTGAACCAATATTCCATTTTATAGAATTACTCTCTCCATAAAACTTAATTTGTGCATTTGGACTGTCTATAGTAACACCACTACCTTTTATACTACCATTAACATCTAAGTTAGCACTAGGGTTACTTGTACCAACACCAAATTTACCAGTAACCTGTGCATTTCCAGGGAGATAAACATTACCTAATGGATCAAATATCATTGCACTTCTAACATCATTCCAAAAACCAGCATCATTTGGTTTATAACTTTGAAAATATAACCAGTCATTTCTTTGTCTTATCCCGTAAACATACTCCATTCCACCGTGTCTGCCATCCCATAAAACAAAAGGAGTAGTACTACTAGTACTGCTTAAATTGACTCCAATGCTTAAAGCTCCATCAACATTCAATCTGCTGATAGGTCCAACATCACCAAAAATTTCATTTCCAGTATGAGAAACACCATCAACAGCATAAACAACATTAGTAACTAAAGAACAAACAATTAAACTTAAAATAATTTTATTCATCCAAATCCCTCTTTTCAATTAATAAATCTAATATCCTTTAAAAATTTTTCTATGTAAATCTATGCAGATTTAAAAAAGCCTTAACCTCATCCATTAACAAGTATGTTTCTTCGTATAGATCATCCTCATACAATTCTAGTTTAGAACCAAAAATGTATTTATCATAAACCTCTCTTAGAAATTTTAAAAATGGTTTTTCCCACCTTCCTTCATAATCTTTTAAGATGTAAGCCCTAAATCTCATCTCTAAATCACCTTTGTCCATCTTAAATTTCCTACCACCTTCTTCTACTTCAACTTCGTTTAAGACTTTAACCAAAACGCCGCCCATGGTTTTAAC
>CAYIWE010000011.1:0-14251 GCA_964367025.1 Candidatus Woesearchaeota archaeon | reverse complement strand
CGTGTGGTCCATTACAAGCAATTTATATCATGGCTGCAGGTACAGGAAGTTGGATTGAGGGTGCTAAATTACTATTTATATTTGCTCTAGGAACACTGCCAGTTATGCTTGGTTTTGGTTATTTCACAAGTTTTATATCTTCAAAAATGGCAAATAAAATTTTAAGAGCATCAGGCGCCATTGTAATCATTTTAGGACTTATTATGATTAATCGCGGTCTTGCACTCACAGGAACAGGCTATGATGTAGGTTCATTTTTTGCATCATCAGAAAATTTTGTTGCAGCATCAAACGATAATGACAATATAATTGTAAAAGACGGATACCAAGAAATAAGAATGGATGTACTGGCATCAGGATGGGACCCAAATAAATTTATAATTAAAAAAGATGTTCCAGTAAAATGGATAATTGATGGTAAGGAGCTTAATGGGTGTAATAATGCAATACAGGTTCCCAAATTAGGACTGAACTTTAAAATAAAACCAGGAATACAAACAATAGAATTTACACCAAAAGAGGAAGGAACAATCCCTTTTAGTTGTTGGATGGGAATGAGACAGGGACAATTCATAGTAAAAGACAACGTAGATTTAACAGATAAAGAAAGCATTCAAAAGGAATTAGCCGCAGTTCAAGTACCAAAAGGAAGTTCTTGTGGTATGGGTAGCGGTTGTGGTTGCGGTGGTTAAAAATATAACAAGTAGGTGAAATAAATATGGAAGATAATTTTAAAATGGATAAAGAAGACTTATTTAAAAAAAGATTGGATCTAAAAGAACAATTTTTAAGAGAAGAAATATCAGCCGAAGAATATCACAACTTAAAAAATGAACTTGAAAAAGAACTGGAAGAATTAGAAAAAAATAAAGAGAAGATAGAAGAAACAAAAAGAGAGCATAAGCATAAAGTTATCCACGAAAAACCAAAACAGGATACTCAAATAAGTATATGGAAATATACTTCAGTTATTTTAGGGATACTTTTAATAATCAGTATTAGTGTAAATATATTTGGTTTTAATAAATCAAATTCAGATATTGCAAATGTAGATGAAAAAAAACCCCAAAACAACATACCCCCAAAAAACACAAACACCAACAGAATTACTGTAAGTTCTGATGATGACCCTTCAATTGGACCTGATAATGCCCCAATAACAGTAATAGAATTTTCAGATTACCAGTGTCCTTATTGTGAAAGAGCAGAACCTACAGTAAAGCAAATACTATCAAAATACAAAGATAAGGTAAAATTTGTTTATAGGGATTTTCCATTAGGTTTCCACCCCTATGCACAAAAAGCTGCTGAAGCTTCAGAGTGTGCAGATGAACAAAAGAAATTCTGGGAATATCACGACATCTTATTTAAAAATCAAAATGCATTAGACATAGAGAGTCTTAAAAAATACGCAAAAGAACTAAAATTAGATGAATCAAAATTCAATAAATGTTTGGATTCGGGAAAATACGCAAGTGAAACACAAAAAGATTTTGAAGACGGTCAGAAAGCAGGCGTTTCTGGTACACCAACATTTTTCATAAACGGAATTAAGGTTGTTGGTGCTCAACCTTACAATGTATTTGAACAAGCGATTGAACAGGAGTTGAATAAATGAACAATAAATCAACAATAATCATAGCAATTTTATTTGCTGTGGTTATTGGAATAATCACAAGTGTACTGACAATTAATTTTATTCTAAACTCAGAAAAATATTTAATCAAGGATTTTTATTTGACTGAAAATGCAGTGCACATAAGTCCTCATAGTTTAAGAGTAAAGATGGATAAAGGCATTAATGATTATACACTTGTTGATGTAAGAAGTAAAGAAGAATACGAAAAAGAACACATAATTGGAGCAATAAATATACCAGCATATAAAGATAAGAATACACCAGCTTATGATGAGGAAGACAGAATAATTAGTGAATTCTCTAAACTTCCAAAAGATAAGGAAATTGTAGTCTATTGTTATAGTATGCCTTGTATGAGTGGAAGAAAAATAGGAAAAATGCTTGCTGAAAATGGAATTTATGTAAAACAATTGGGGATAGGCTGGAATGAATGGAGATACTACTGGACACTATGGAATCACGACCAAGAATGGAATGAAACAAATGTTTTGGATTATATTGTAAGTGGTTCAGAGCCAGGAACACCAAAAATAAGAACCACAAACAGCAGCTGTCCGCTTGGTGGTTTTGGTTGTTAGGTCAAATAACGGAGATAAAATAAAATGAAAAAACTAAATATAATTTTAATTATTTTTATATTGATTTTGCTTGTTGGATTTGGTGCTTACAATGTAACAATAGGCAATACTGTTAAAGAAACACCAAAGGAATTTACTATAAAGGCTTTTAGATTTGGTTATACACCAGATACAATAACCGTTAAAAAAGGAGACAATATCAGAATAAAAATTGACAATACAGATACATTACACGGAATAAGAATACCAGATCTTGGAATTAAGGGGGATAATTCTATTGAATTTACAGCACAAAAAACAGGCGAATTTGATTGGTATTGTGCAAATATGTGTGGAGATAAACACGGAGAGATGGGTGGTAGGTTAATAGTAAAATAGTTTAGTAAGATGGTATTACTTATATTGGACAAAGGATTGATTTTTTGGTCGGGCATCCTTACCGGAGTTTTTTTGATACCTTATTTATTAACCTGTCAAATAAGCCTAATAAAATGTTCTGCCAGAACAAATAATATACGATGTAAAGTACACTCCTTACTAATATGGCCAACACGCCTGTTTGTTTTGTTACACATCACATTGGCTCTTTTAGCATCACTTTTCAAAGTTTATATATAACTAAAAAGTTTAAATAGTTGAGTAAATTAACTGATATTGAAATTGTTTTATACAAGAAAAACGGGAGAGAAAAAATATTCCAATTGTCCGATGGGTTTTGTTTGTGTATAATTAAAGACGCATTCAAACATTTTAATAAAAAAACAAAATGTAAGAAACGTTTAAAAATTAAAAAAGAGGTGAGATAAAATGAAAAAAAGTTTAAAAAGAATAAGTGCCTTTGCTTTAAGTACATTAAGTTTAGCAGCTACTGCTTCAGCAGATGTAGGCGACTGTCCAATGGGTGGAATGATGTACGGCAATTACGGATCAGGAATGATGTTTTTTGGATGGATAACTTATTTGTTATTTATCGCTTTGATTGTAGCAGCAATATACTGGTTAATAAGATCAGCCAATAAAAGAAAATAAATGAAAAATAACAGTGAATTAACTAAGGTAAATATAAACCTTTTTGATAGAATAGCAAGGTATTATGATTTTCCATTAATAAAGTGGTTTTTTACAATAGCACAAAAAAAGGTTATAAGTCATCTTAGTATTAAAGAGAACTCAAAAATTTTAGATGTGGGTTGTGGAACAGGAAATTTTCTCTTAACCCTTGAAAAAAAGTACAAAACCATCAAATTATATGGAATAGATATTTCAAAAGAGATGTTAAGAGTAGCTGAAAATAAGCTAAAAAGATCAACCCTTCTAATAAATTCAGCAGAAGGTATGAAATTTAAAAATGAATTTGATTATATTTTTTCAACAGAGGCCTTTCATCACTTTTCTAATCCCGAAAAGGCAACTAACAATTTTTATAATGCATTAAATAAAAAAGGAAAATTGATTATTGTTGACCTTGAAGTGGGTTTTATTCTTAATTTTCTATTCCATATCATAGAACCCGGAAACAATAAAATATTTTCTAGGTTAGAGTTTAGGAACCTATTTAAAGAAAATAATTTTAAAAACATAAAACAAAAGAGAATTTGCTTAATCTTCTTAATGACAAGTGGGGAAAAATGAAACTCAGGATAACAAACCTTCTTTGTTCTTAAAAAAACAATCACCAAAACATTTAAATATCAAAACAACCAAAACATTTAAATAGTTGAGCAATTGTTCAATTGTTATGAAACCAAACACTATTCAAACAAAAAAACAAGACATAGAAGAAAACGCAAAAAACAAAGTTCTAGATTTTTTTGCCAGTCTTGCTGATGAAACAAGACTAAAAATACTGCTATCAATTGCAAAGAAACCAAAAAATGTCAACGAAATATATGATTTTGTTGGAAGGGACAAGATAACTCTATCTGCTATCTCACACCAGCTCAATCATCTAAAAAATTTAAACATTGTTACATACGTTAAACACGGAAAAGAAAAATCCTACGAACTGTCTGGTAATTTTTGATGGTGCATATTAAGAGACGCGTTTAAGCAGTTTGATAGTAATCTTAAGATTAGATGTAAAAAATGTGAAAGAAAAAACAAAAGGGGGAAAAATTAAACAAATAAACCATTCAGCAAATCCAATGAGTGGAAAAACTTACGCATTAGTCTTAACTATCATAATTTTGATTACAGGAACTTTTTTTTATTTTACTAATTTGAATGATTCTACAAAAATGAGCACTGAACCATCAAAATTCATGGACCTAGATGAGCCCCAAAAACAAATGATATCAAACGAACCATATATCCCAGAAAGCAACTTGAAATATCAGTTAAATGAAGCAGAGAACAATAAAATTTACATAAAAACAGACCCCGAAGGAACACAAAAATTATTTTATTATCTCTCAATAAATGAACCACTTAATATACAACTATCAGAAGGGAATATAGATAATTACCAGATTCATATGATTAGTGATCAAGAATACTACCCATTAATATTAGGTTATGAAGAAGCCAAGATAATGAGAGAAAGAGGCCTTTTTATCGATATAGGAGACCCCATAAAAAATTTTTTTAGTAAAAATACAGTGGTTGTTGGTGTATTAAGAAAAACTGGTGGAGCTTTGGATATGGCGCATTTTATTCCACTAAGCAAAGGAGAACTAAATTAATATGAATCAAAAAATTAATCTTGATATAACTGGAATGCATTGTCAAAGTTGTGTAACATTACTTACAAAAGGGTTACAAAGAGACCCCGGAGTAAAATACGCAAATGTTAATTTTGCAACAGAAAAGGCAACTGTAGACTTTGATGATACCAAGACAAACCAAGACAAATTAATCCAAATTATTTCTGGACTAGGGTATAGTGCAAAGTTAGTTACAGATAATACAAACCCAAATTACGAAAACCAGAAAAAACAAAGGGAAATTAAAAAACTAAAAAATACATTTATTTTTAGCCTGATATTTGCATTTCCCGCATTAATAATAGGTATGGTCTTAATGTGGTTTGGAATTGATATACCTTATAAAAATTTCATTTTATTCTTATTGGCAACCCCCGTTCAATTCATAGTAGGATGGGATATTTATAAAAGTGCACTTGGCGCATTAAAAAACAAATCTGCAAACATGGATACTTTAATTGCGATTGGAACTAGTGCTGCATATTTCTACAGCTTATATGTGATATTCTTTGATCCAATGGGTGATCAATATTTTGAAGCAGCTGCTGTTTTGATTACTTTTGTTATATTGGGAAGATATCTTGAAGCAGTTGCAAAAGGAAAGACAAGCGAGGCAATTAAAAAATTAATGAATCTCTCTCCGAAGATTGCAACAGTTATAAGAAATGGTAAAGAAGAAAAAATCAAAATAGATGAGGTTATTTCAGGGGATATGATTATAGTAAAACCCGGAGAAAAAGTTCCTGTAGATGGAATTATTATAGAAGGTGAAAGTACAATAGATGAATCAATGATAACTGGAGAATCTATGCCCGTTGAAAAGAAAATAAAAGATACAGTGATAGGTGCAACAATAAATAAACATGGAAGTTTCAAGTTTAAGGCAACAAAAGTTGGAGCAAATTCAACTTTAGCACAAATTATTAAATTAATAGAAGATGCTCAGGGAAGAAAAGCACCAATCCAAAGATTTGCAGACCGAATATCAACATATTTTGTTCCTGTAGTCATTTTAATTGCAATTATTGCATTTTCTTTATGGTTTTGGGTTTTCAATTCAACAGTTTCCTTTGCATTGATTATTGCAGTTTCAATATTAGTGATAGCATGTCCATGCGCATTGGGATTAGCAACACCAACAGCAATAATGGTTGGTACTGGCAAGGGTGCAGAGAAAGGAATTCTGATCAAAGGAGGAGATGCACTGGAAACTGCGCATAAACTTTATGCCGTTGTTTTTGATAAGACAGGAACCCTGACAGAAGGAAAACCATCAGTAACTGATATCATTTCAGAAAAAAACGAAGAGGAACTTTTAGAATTAGCAGCAAGCATCGAAAAAAACTCTGAACATCCTTTAGCACAAGCAATCGTTCTAAAAGCCATTGAAAAAAACATTAAATCAGGAAACGTGAAGAATTTTAAGGCAATTGCAGGACACGGAGTTGAAGGAATTTTCAAAGGAAAAAAACTAATTGTTGGAAAACCAGAATACATTAAAAAAATATGTAACTTAGGAAAGATAATCGGCAAAATTGAGGAATTAGAAAAAGATGGAAAAACAGTGGTTGTTGTTGTATATAACAATAAGGTTTTGGGAGCAATTGCTATCGCTGATACAGTTAGAGAAGATTCAATAAAAGCTGTTCGAGAATTACAAAAGAATAAGATATTTGTTTATATGATTACCGGAGATAACAAGAGAACAGCAAACGCAATAGCAAAACAATTAGGAATTAATCATATTATTTCTGAAGTTTTGCCTGAAGATAAAGCAAAGCACGTTAAAGAATTACAAAAAAGAGGTAAAGTCGCAATGGTTGGTGATGGTATTAATGATGCACCAGCACTTGCACAAGCAGACATTGGGATTGCAATTGGTTCTGGAACAGATGTTGCAATGGAAACCGGAAATATCGTTTTAATGAACAATAATACTTATGATGTTGTAAGAGCAATTAAACTTAGCAAGATAACAATAAGTAAAATAAAGCAAAATATGTTTTGGGCTCTATTCTACAATTCACTTGGAATTCCTATTGCAGCAGGATTGCTTTACCCATTTACAGGTTGGCTTCTCTCTCCAATAATCGCTGGTGGAGCAATGGCGCTTTCATCTGTTTCAGTTGTATTAAATACCCTGCTTATGAAAGGGAAAAATTTTTAGAATAAGATTTATATATAACAAATAATTGAGATTGTACAGATGAAAAAGATAATAATTTCAATAATAGGTATGCATTGTGCTTCGTGTGTACAAAGAATTGAAAAAACACTAAAAAAGACAAAGGGTATTGTTTCAGCTAATCTTAATTTCGCAACAGAAAAAGCAACCATAGAGTTCAATAAAAAATTAATTGATGAAACTAAAATAAAAAATATAATTGAAAAGTTAGGTTATAAGGCAATTCTCAACGAAGAATCAGGAAATGAAGTAATACTAAAAGTAATCGGAATGGATAACCCTCATTGTATTTCTACAGTTGATAATAGTCTAAAAACTGTAAAGGGTATTGTCTCTAAGGAGCTTTTTCAAAATGAAAAAGCAATTATAAGATACAACCCAGAGATTATAACTGTTGATAAAATAATTAATACAATAAAGAAAGCAGGGTATAGTGCAATAGAAAAGAAGACAAAAACAGAAAAGGTTGATTTAGAAAAACAAATAAGAAAAGAGGAAATGGATAGATTAAGAACATTATTTGTATATTCATTGTTATTCTCAATTCCAATATTTGTTTTATCATTTCCAGAGTGGTTTAAAATAATTATCCCAAATCAAAACATTATTCTGTTAATTTTAGCTACACCCGTTCAATTTATTATTGGTTACGGGTTTTATAGGGGGGCCTTTTTAGCATTAAAAGCAGGGACTGCAAACATGGATACTCTAATTGCAGTTGGTACCTCTGCTGCTTATTTTTATAGTGCTCTTGTAACTCTAGTGCCTGGTTTTGGAAATTACCTTTATTTTGATACTTCTGCAATCATAATCACTTTTATTATTCTTGGTAAGTGGTTTGAAGCAATAACGAAAGGCAAGGCTTCAGAAGCAATTAAAAAACTTATTAGTCTGCAACCAAAAACAGCAATTGTTATAAGAAATGGCAAGGAAATCCAAATTTCTATTGAAGATGTCGTTATTAATGACATTGTTATTGTAAAGCCTGGACAAAAAATACCAGTGGATGGTATAGTAATAGAAGGTTTTTCTTCTGTTGATGAATCTATGATCACAGGAGAAAGCATCCCAGTAGAAAAGAAAAAAGGTGACAAGGTAATAGGTGCAACAATAAATAAATACGGCTCATTTAAATTTAAAGCAACAAAGATTGGTAAAGATACAGTATTAAATCAAATTGTAAAATTAGTAGAAGAAGCGCAAACAAATAAAGCACCAATACAAAGATTAGCAGATAAAGTCAGTGGTTATTTTGTTCCTCTAGTCATTTTAATTGCAATTATATCATCTTTACTATGGTATTTTATTTTAGGACAAAATTTTATTTTTTCACTAACCACTTTTATTGCAGTTTTAATCATAGCATGTCCATGCGCATTGGGATTAGCAACACCAACAGCAATAATGGTTGGTACTGGCAAGGGTGCAGAGAATGGAATTTTAATTAAAAATGCAGAAGCACTGGAAACTGCGCATAAATTAACAACAATTGTTTTTGATAAAACAGGAACTTTAACAGAAGGAAAACCAAAAGTAACTGATATTATACTGATAGACAAACTAAACAAGAAAGAAGTTTTAAAATACGCTGCAATTGCAGAGAAAAATTCAGAACACCCACTTGCAGAAGCAATTGTCAATAAAGCTAAAGAAGAAAAAATAGCAATCCCAAACGCAGGATTTTTTGAAGCAATACCAGGATACGGAATTTTAGCAAAATATAACAAAAAGAATATTATCCTAGGTAATAGAAATTTACTTAAAAAACACAAAATAAAAATAAATCAAATTGAAGACAAAATAGTTAATTTAGAAAACGAAGGAAAAACAGTGATGATCCTAGCACTGGATAAAAAGATTATTGGTTTGATTGCAGTTGCAGATACTTTAAAAGAGTTCTCTAAAATAGCAATTCAAAAATTGCAGAAAATGAACAAAGAAGTTGTTATGATTACAGGCGATAATAAAAGAACAGCCAATGCAATAGCAAAACAATTGGGATTAAGTTATGTATTAGCAGATGTTTTGCCACAAGGAAAAGAAAAAGAAATTGCACAATTACAAAAAAAAGGTAAAATTGTAGCTATGGTTGGTGATGGTATCAATGATGCACCAGCACTAGCAAAAGCTGATGTTGGAATTGCAATAGGTGCAGGTACAGATGTTGCACTAGAAACCGGACAAATAATACTAATGAAAAATGATCTAAGAGATGTAGTTACAGCAATAGACTTAAGTGCTTATACTTTCAAAAAGATAAAGCAAAATCTTTTTTGGGCATTTTTTTATAATTCTGTTGGTATACCTATTGCAGCAGGATTGCTTTACCCATTTACAGGATTTCTACTTAATCCAATGCTTGCTGGAGCAGCAATGGCATTTAGTTCTGTCTCTGTTGTCTCAAATTCATTATTAATGAAAAGATACAAGAAAAAATACTGATTATTTTTTGTGACCCTTTTTTATTAAATAAACCAAACCCAAAATAACACCAAGAACTAAATATAAATCAGCAAGATTAAATAAAAATATATTGTATTTTTCTACAACAGGGATATAAATAAAATCAACAACAAAACCTCTAATAATCCTATCTAATAAATTACCAAACAAACCAACAATAATAAATAAATAACTAATATGCCTGTCCTCGCTGTACTCATAAATTAAAAATGCAATAATCAACAAAGGTAAAAAAATAGTTATAAAAAAATTACCACTAAAAATACCAAATATAACACCAGTGTTAGTACTAGATTTAATAATGAATATATCTTTGATAATCTCAATATTTTTGCCATAAAAGAAGTATTTACTAATTTGGTCTAAAAAAACAAGAACTAAAACAATAATTATTTTTTTAATATCTGTTATTTTGTTCATAACTATATATCCATCTTTCTAAATTAGCTAATCTTTGATTTAAATTTTCCAATCTTGCATTTACCAAATCAATTTTGCTTATTATCAAATCAATATCACTATCTCTTCCACTTAATGGAGAGTATTGTGCATACGGTTCTTTATAATCATTTAATGGTTCTAATGGCGGTAATTCTTTTAAATTAGAACTTTTTCTTTTTGCTTTACCTATTAACCAACTACCTATACTCAAAATATCACCTCTTACAAATTCTCAACAATTTTTTGTCCAAATTTGTTTGCCGACCTAGGACCATCAGCAGTAATGATTCTTCCATCTATTTCTACATCATTTCCAGTATATATAGCTTTTCCTTTTTCTAAAATTTTAATACTTATATTATCCTTAAAAACAGTTGCTTTTTTTCCATTTAATAATCCAGCATTAGCTAATATTCTTGGAGCAGCACAAATAGCACAAACAAGTAAACCTTTTTCATAAGCTTTTTTAGCTAAACCTAAAACCTCTTTATTATCCTCTAATCTGTACTCAAAAACACCCTTGCCCCCAACAAAAATAATAGCTTTATAATCCTCAATTTTAATTTTATCTATACTTAAATCAATTCCAGTTCTTCCATCTAACATCCCGATAGCCCTTCCTTTACTTATGCTGGCTATTTCAATCTTTACGTTTTCTTTGTTCTTCTCAATAACTTTTCTAGTATCAAATAGTTCTTCATCTCTAAAATTCTTAGGAGCTATAAAAAATAAAACCCTTATTATTTTTGCCATAAACAGAACAAAAGCCTTATTTTATATAAAATTTTTGATGAAAAGCTTTATCATCAGAGAAGTAAGATAGAGACTATCTTTTCTGTAATCAAACAAAAGTATAGTTCTATCCTAAAGGCAAGGAGTCCAGTAACCCAAAGAGCGAAGATGATGCTGTTAGACTTGATGGAAAATACGCCCTTGGGCAAGAACCTTATTTAGAAATTGAATATCATAAATAAAAAAATAAAAAATTATTTACTTTAATGCGCTATACCTTCTTTCATATTCTTCTTTTGTAACACACTCTCCTTTATCATAATCCCAAACAATTCCTTCTTGCTCTTCACAACTTCTTCTAGCATTAATTCTATTCAATTTCTCTTGACAAGCAGTTTCATCTATTTTAAATGTATAACTTCCATCAATATTACTTATATACAAACCAACAAATTTATCATCATCTGCTTTCATACAAATAATTGATTTATCTTTGTGAGCAGACTCTACAACCATTGGTGAGTAAGACACTAAAGAACCGCCATAATAAATATCTCCTGTAACATTCAGATTACCTCCTATATGTAATTTTTGATGAAATCATAATTACCGTAAAATTTATAACTACAAGTCTATTATTCATTTTTAAACACTTTTTTCAAAAAGTGTTTTTCGTGAACGTTTTTGCTTGCAAAAAGGTTCTAAAAGAGGTGTTTAAATGCCAGAAAAAAAAGGTAACCCTTTAATAGATAAAGCTATAGAAGGCAAGTCATATCACTTAACTATGGAAGGTCCATCCGGTGTTGAACGATTTTATTTCTTTATTTTGAATCAAATGAGAAGAGAACCGCCATACGGCTTTGATTACGGCGATGAAAATATCTACAAAATCAAGGACATCTACGCTTCAACAGAAACCTCAAGTTATTGGGGGAATATTGAATCAAGAAAAGGAGTGCAGCAGGAAAAAGCAGCACAATACCTTGCTACAGTTGGAAAAATGTTAAAAGATTTATTTCAAATTCTAAGAGAATTAAGAATAACAGACGAACGTTTGGATTATTATAAAAAGAGTTATGCTGGTGATGAAGCAGCAGAAATGGCATTAAAAGGTATCTGGATTGATTTAGTTGAAGGTGGAGGAAAAAATCCCTCTTCTGTTTTTGGTTTGCAATCACAGCTCGGTTTTGCTATACTTCCAGATCTATTTTTTAAATTATCGCCAAAAACAAGCGATGATGTTAATAAAGAAGTTGATAAATTAGTAAAAGAAGGTATTAATAGAAAAGTTAGAGAAGTCCTAAAAAGAAAACTATCACAATTTTCCCTTTGGAAGGAAAGAACATATAAAGAAATGGATACAAGTCAAAAATTTAAATTAAAATACCTAAGGCAGCATTATAATGTTATAAAGATGTACCTTGGTTGGATACGTCCATACTTGAGGAATATAAGAAAATTACAACAGCAATCCCCAGTTAGAGGACAGTGGGGATTAGGAGAAAATTATAATTTAGTAACAGCTTTTGAAACAGCAGAAATTGAATTAGAACTTTTGGGTGTAAGATCAAAAACAGAAATTCCTTCGCATGTTAAAACAACAAGTACAGGAGATATAGAATACAAATTTAAAAAATATTTTCCCTGTATTTTAATACGCTTTAGGTATGTAACAATACCGCAATTAGCTTATCAGCAAGATTATCAAAGAGGAGCTATTCACACCGGAAGAACAGAAATAATAACAGAAGGTTACGTTCTAACAAAAGAACAAATAGAAGAATACATAAAAAAACAAGAGGAAGAAGACCTAGAATTATTAGCCGGTGTCAATAATGCAATGGACGCTTTAAAAGAAGACTTGATGGATTATTTAAAACAAGCTGATGAAATCATAGAAGAAGAAACAACAGAAGAAGACAAAAGACCCTACTTACAAAAATTGTTTTTCTCAAAACAAAAAAAATCAAGAAAAACAGCAGCAGAACCATTTACAGCCTTGTTTAGTGGTGTAGGAGAGATACTTGGCTCTTTTGTAAAAGTCCCAACAGGAAAAAAAGAAAAAGAACCATACTTAAGTTATTTAAAAATATCAGAAAAGGAATTGGCAAAACGAACCATAAAAGAGAAAAAGATGGTTTATATGCCGTATTATGTAACTAAAAAAGCATTTGGTATGATTACAGAATAAAATGGATACTCAAAAATTAAAACAAAATTTACAAGGTTTACACCCTTTAACAAGAATAATAAAATTAACAGATTTAATAAAAAAAACAGAAGATAAAAAAGTAAAAGAGGAATTAACAAAAGTATTAGAGCAAACTCACAAAGAGATTGAACATCAAAATACATTTAATTTAGGTGCACTACCACAACAAACAACACAAACAGTAGAAGAAACACAAAGATCACAATTAGTCCAAAATTTAGAGCAAGTTATCATCCAAGAAGCGCCAAATACTGAAAAAGAAGAAACAACAGATACCTCATACACCTTATCTTCAACTAATTACGATAAAGGTTATGAAAAACAAAGAGATTTAAATTATGAAAGAGAAAGAGAACATAGAGAAGAAACAACAATGGGTAGTAAACCGCTATCTTTAAGAGAACAATTTACAAAAGAATCAGAAAAAAAAACAAAATATAAAACAGAGGCATCAAATAAAAATGGAACTGGATACTGATTACTGGCACTCTTTTGATAAAAGAGCAGCAGAAAATCTTCAGGTTAGTCCTAGTTATATTGGTATCTCAACACCCCCAATGAAATCACAATTAGAAGGTTTAAAATCAAGAATTTTCCAGGGTGCAACTCATGTAGAACTTGGATTTTTTGGAGCAGGAAAAGGAAGCATGGCTCAAGGAGCAACAACACCAGAAATGTACGGCAAAGAAGAGAGAGAAGCACTAAGGCAATTAGCTAAAATTAATGAGGTTAATTTAACAACACACACATCTCCGCGAATACCAAGTCTATCAGGATTAGCTCAAAACCAATTTAGGGATGAAGTTGCAGAACAGGCATTAAATGAAGTAAAAAGAACAGTTGATTTTGCAGTTGATGTTGCACAAGGCGGTCCAGTTGTTGTTCACCCCGGAGAATATCCAAGACCAGTTTCAACTTACAAAAAAGAGGGTTTTGAACACTATCCCGGAGAAGAAGAAAAAGCCCCAATCTATCTTGTTGATGATAGAACCGGTGCAATACAAACCCTGCCAAGAAATCAGGAAATTCCAATGCCTATAAAAGATGAATTCGGGAATGTAGAAGTAGATGAACACGGCGTTCCAAAATTTGAAATTAAAAGTATTAAACAAATAGAAAAAGAATTTTTAGAAAAAGGTATCTCAAAAGAAGAAGTCGGTAAAAAAATATTGGAGGAATTTAGAAAAGAAAATGAAGAATATTCTCGTGCAGAATCCAGAAGATACGCCAATCAATCTCAGGAATTACAAGAACAAGCAATTCACATTAATAACATAATAAAATCAGTACAAGAACAAG
>CAYIWE010000010.1:0-14914 GCA_964367025.1 Candidatus Woesearchaeota archaeon | reverse complement strand
AAAATAACAACTTCTTCTGAAACAATTAAAGGAAAGTTAATGCCAACTAATGATAAAAATATAATTATAATAAAATTGGATTCAGGTTATAACATTGGAATAAAAAAACAAAAAATAAAATCAATAGCATTAGAAAAAAAATACCAACCTAAAAAACAAGTAAAAAAGAAAATTTCTATGAAAAAGAATTTACCCACGATTTCTATCTTGCATACAGGAGGGACCATTGCTTCAAAAATAGATTACGAAACAGGAGCGGTAATTGCAAAATTTACACCAGAAGAATTAATTGAGATGGTGCCAGAATTAAAAGACATAGCAAATATAAAATGTAAATTTGTAGCAAATATACAATCAGAAAGTATGCGTTTTCCACATTATAATTTGATAGCAAAAGCAATAGAAAAGGAGATAAAAGAAACAAAACCAAAAGGAATCATTATAACTCACGGTACAGATACATTACATTATACATCTGCAGCACTCTCATTTATATTAGAAAACTTACCAATACCAGTTATTCTTGTCGGTGCTCAGAGATCCTCTGACAGAGGAAGTAGTGATTCTCCTATGAACTTAATTTGTGCTGCAAAATTCATAAAAGAAGCCGATTTTCACGGTGTAGCAATTTGTATGCATAACTCAATGAATGATGATAAATGCACCATTTTACCAGCCACAAAAACAAGAAAAATGCATACATCAAGAAGAGATGCATTTAAACCAGTTAATTCTGAAAAAATAGCATTAATCAACTATGATTCAGATAAAATAGAAATGTTTGAAAAAACAAAACAAAAACCAAAAGAAAATTTAAAATTAAGATTAATAAAAGAAAATATAAAAGTAGGGATACTAAAAAGTCACACAAATATCTACCCAGAAAACATAAAACATTTTAGGAATTATGATGGTTTAATTATCGAAGGTACTGGCCTAGGTCACTTTCAAACAAAATCTTTTGATAAAATATCTGAAATAGAAGAGCAAAATAAAAAAGAACTGGAAAAACTATCAAAAAATACAATCATATTGCTATCTTCTCAATGTATTTTTGGAAGGGTTAATTTAAATGTTTACACACCGCAAAGAGAATTAAAAGAGATTGGAATAATAGGAACAGAAGATATGACAACAGAAACAGCATTCATAAAACTGGCCTGGTTGCTGTCAAATTACAAAAAAGAAGAAGTCAGAAAATTAGTAACTCAAAATCTGAGAGGGGAGATAATTAAATGTAGTAATATAAACTTCCTAAAATGATGCCAATAATAGATTTACTTAATAAAATAAAGTGGGATAAAAAAGAAAAACCAGAAGATTACGAAATAATTTATTTTGATAGAATCTTGGGAAAACAAATGACAATGCCTTACACAAAAATACAAGCATTAGAAGATCCATTTATGGTTTTAAGGGATAAAGCAGGAGAAGTGAGAATACCCTTACACAGAATTCAAGAAGTAAAAAAGAAAAGCAAAACAATATGGAAAAGATAGATTCAAAAATAGGATTAGAAGTTCACTATCAATTAGATGTAGGAAAACTATTTTGTAATTGTCCTTCCACTTTAAAGGACGAAAACCCGGATTTAATAGTAAAAAGAAGGTTAAAAACATCTGCGAGCGAATTAGGAGAAATAGATGAAGCAGCATTATATGAATTTAAAAAACAAAAAGAATTCTGGTATGAAGTTTATAATGATTCAAACTGCTTAGTGGAATTAGATGAAGAACCGCCTCACTCAATAAATGAAAAAGCTCTTGATACAACCCTACAAATATGTTTATTATTAAATGCACAAATAGTAGATCAGATACAAATAATGCGTAAAACAGTAATTGATGGGAGTAATACTTCTGGTTTTCAAAGAACAGTACTGATAGGAAGAAATGGGTTTATTGAAACACCTCAAGGAAAAGTAAGAATAGCTACAATTTGCTTGGAAGAAGATGCCGCAAGAAAAACACAAGAAACACCTTCTTATATAATCTACAGATTAGATAGATTAGGAATTCCATTAATAGAAATAACAACTCAACCAGACATAAAAACACCAGAACACGGAAAAGAAGTTGCACAATTAATTGGAATGTACGTAAAATCAACAGGAAAAACACGTGGTGGAATAGGTTCTATAAGACAGGATCTAAACATTTCAATAAACAACAAACCAAGAATAGAGATAAAAGGTGTTCAAGAATTAAGAACAATACCAAAAGTAATAGAAAACGAAATTAAAAGGCAATCAAATCTCAAAGAAATAAAATCAGAAGTAAGAAAAGTTAATACAGATCTAACAACAGATTACTTAAGACCAATGCCAGGTGCAGCAAGAATGTATCCAGAAACAGATACTCCATTAATTAATATTACACAAGAAAAGATTAATCTAATAAAATTACCAGAATTACTAACAGAAAAAGCAATAAGGTTAGAAAAAGATTTTAATTTAAATTCAGAAATTTCAAATTTAGTGATAAAAGAAAAAATAGATATAAATTCTTTAACTAAAAAATTCCCAAACATAGAACCATCTCTAATAGCAACAACATATCTTTTAACACCGAAAGAGATTAAAAAACGATTTGATATAAACATAAAAATAAAAGACATTGAAGAAACCCTGTCTTATTATAATACTAAAAAAATACCAAAAGATGCCATTCAAAAAATTTTAATAGAAAAAGCTCAAAATAAAAAAATAGACTTAAACAAATACAAAACATCCTCCTCAGAATTAGAGAAAGATATTAAAGAAATAATACAAAAACATAAAAACCTGACCTTTCAAGCCTACATGGGCATAATAATGAAAAAATACCAAGGAAAAGCAAACGGCCAGGAAATTGCTGAGATATTAAAGAAATATATAAAATGACGTCAAATAAAAAATATAAAAACTTAAGAAAAATATCTATCATCGCAAGTTTAATTCTCGTGATAATATCACCTATCCTTTTTTATTTAAAGAGTCCAGTGTGGTATTATCCAGGGGTCCTTGGTGTTTGGCTTTTATTTGATAATCTATCACACTTAAGAAAAAATAAAACAACCTTAGACTTAATTCTTAAAGGAGATTAT
Organism: Candidatus Woesearchaeota archaeon; assembly: GCA_964367025.1. GTDB lineage: Archaea > Nanobdellota > Nanobdellia > SCGC-AAA011-G17 > ARS1178 > CAYIWE01. The sequence goes on along the minus strand of CAYIWE010000010.1, from coordinate 11,830 downwards.
AAAAAATTTGTTATTTTATACCTTACATTACTCCTATTTGGTTTCTTAATTGAAGGAATTGGTAGTTTATTATTAAAATTCTGGAGTTATCCAAAACTTTGGAGCTACGAACCACTATCAAAACTAATATTCATAAATACAATAGGATACTTATTCTGGCCAAGTATATTAATGTCTTTTAGAGAAACATTTAATGTCTTGTACTCTCTATTAAAAAATAAAGTATTATCAATAGTGGCATCAATGATAATTGGGATCTTTATTTGGGAAATTCCAAATACGTTCTCCAAAGATTGGATTTATAAATTTCCATATTCAAATATGGAAATTTTCAATATAAATATTATCATAGTAATAGCTTGGACTATTTTAATCATAAGTCCACTATACATTTATAAGATATTAAATATAAAATCTTGAAAATGCAAAAAACTAAATTAAAAAACGGAATAACCTTAATAATAAAAAAAAGGCCCTCAAAATCACTTGCAATAAACATATCAGTAAAAACTGGTTCTGTAAATGAAACAAAAAACATACTTGGGATTTCTCATGTAATAGAACATATGTTATTTGAAGGCACAAAAAAAAGAACCCAGAAAGAAATTGTAGATGAAATAGAAAAAGTTGGTGGTGAAATAAACGCCTTAACTTCAACACAACACACCTCATATTATGCAATTGTTTTGAAAAAGCACTTTCAAAAAGCTTTAGACGTTCTCTCAGATATGATACAAAATCCCCTCTTCGAAAAAAAACTTATAGAAAAAGAGAAAAAGGTAATACTAGAAGAAATAAAGATAGTAGAAGACCAACCAAGATCATACCAATGGGTTCTCTTCCAAAAAACACTTTTCAGAGAACATCCTGTAAAAAACCCAATTTACGGTACTCATAAAACAGTAAAAAGCGTAACAAAAAACCAAATAGAAGGGTACTACAACAAACACTACACCCCAAAAAATATAATAATCACAGTAGTGGGCAATATTCCAAAAAATATTAAATCTTTAATAGAAACAGCATTTAAAGATTTCAAAAAAGAAAGTAAACTAGAACCATTAAAAGCAAAAGAGCCAAAAAATCAACAAACAAAAAAAACAATTAAAAGAAACACCCAGCACTCATATATTGTTTTAGGTTACAAAACCCCAAATAGATTGCAAAAAGACTCATACGCACTAGACTTATTAAAAGTAATTCTTGGCTACGGACAATCCTCAAAATTATTTGCAGAAATCAGATCTAAATTAGGATTAGCATACGAGATATCAGCAGAACATGAAACCTCAAAAGATTACGGTTTTTTTGCTGTAAATTTAAGCACAGACAAACAAAATATTAATAAAGTTATCACTATTATCCTAAACGAATTTAAAAAAATTCAGAAATATACTAATAAAGAACTGAATGAAGCAAAAACACAGATAGAAGGTCTATTCAAATTAGAGCAGGAAAATAACCAAAAAATAGCAGAGTTGCTCGGTTTTTACGAACAGATTAGTGATGCAGAACTGGCAGAAAAATATATAAAAAATATAAGAAAAGTAACTCTAAAACAATTAAAAGAAGTTGCTAAAAAATATTTAAATGGGAATTACACACTAACAATAATAAAACAAAGATGAAAACAACAATAAGAACACACTCATGCGGGGAACTAACAAATAAAGATGTAAATAAAAAAGTGATTCTTTGTGGCTGGGTTCACAGTTCAAGAGATCATGGTGGAGTTATCTTTACAGATTTAAGAGACAGATACGGTTTAACTCAATTAGTCTTTGATCCAAAATTCAACAAAGAAGCATACAAAGAAGCAGAAAAACTAAAAAGAGAATTCGTAATAAAAGTTAATGGTGTGGTTAAAGCAAGAAAAAAAGGTATGATAAATAAAAAAATCAAAACTGGTGAAATAGAGGTTTTCATAAATACTTTAGAAGTTCTAAATGAATCCTTAACACCACCAATAGAAATAGATGATAACAAAGAAGCAAATGAAGACTTAAGGTTAAAATACAGATATCTAGATTTAAGAAGACCTAAAATGGTAAAACAACTTGAGTTAAGACACAAAGCAGCTCAGGCAGTAAGAGAGTATTTTGATAAAGAAAAATTTATAGAAGTAGAAACCCCAATTTTAGTAAGAGCAACACCAGAGGGTGCTAGAGATTATATTGTACCATCAAGAGTTCATCCAGGAAAATTCTATGCACTGCCTCAATCTCCTCAATTGTACAAACAAATTTTAATGGTTTCTGGATTTGATCGTTACTACCAATTGCCTCGTTGTTTAAGAGATGAAGACCTAAGAGCAGACAGACAACCAGAACACACACAAATAGATATAGAAATGTCCTTCATAACCGAAGAGGATATTTATACAATTATAGAAGGACTAATCAAACACGTTTTCAAAAAAGTATTAAACACAGATGTAAAGACCCCATTTCAAAGAATAACCCATAAAGAAGCAATGGAAAAATACGGAATAGACAAACCAGATTTAAGATTTGGTTTAGAAATAATAGATATAACAGAAATAGCAAAAGAATCATCTTTTCAAGTTTTCAAACAAGCAGAAAAAATAAAGTGTATTAATGTTCCTAATTCAAACTTTTCAAGAAAAGAAATAGATTCTTTAATTGAATTTGCAACAAAAAATAATGCAAAAGGCCTATCATGGATAAAATACGATGGTAAAAACTTAGAATCCTCAATTGTAAAATTCTTTAATGAAAAATTACAAAAAGAAATTATCAAAAAAACAAGTGCAAATAAAGATTCATTATTGTTATTTATAGCAGATGATGAAGCAATAGTAAATGAAGTATTAAGCAAATTAAGAGTAGAATTAGCACAAAAACTAAACCTAATAAAAAACGAATATAAATTTTGTTGGGTAACTAGTTTCCCATTATTTGAGTGGAATGAAGAGGAACAAAGATTGCAGCCCTGCCACCATATGTTTACAATGCCAAAACTAGATGATATAAAATTATTGGAAAAAGATCCTGGAAAAGTTCACGGTCAATTATACGATTTAGTTTTAAATGGTGTTGAACTCGGATCTGGTTCTATTCGGATTCATAGAAGAGATATTCAACAAAAAGTTATGAAAGTTATTGGATTAGAAGAGAGCGAATTAGAACACAAATTTGGTTTTCTTTTAAATGCCTTTAAGTATGGCGCTCCACCCCACGGCGGTATAGCTCTTGGTTTTGATAGACTAACCGCCCTAATGTGCAACTATAATGATATAAGGGAAGTAATTGCATTCCCAAAAAACAAAGCAGCTCAATGTCCAATGGATGAATCTCCATCCCAAATTGATGAAAAACAATTAAAAGAAGCTCATATAAAAACAGATACAGTCAAGAGTAAATGAAATCCGTAAAAGTTAAAGTGGGTAAAAAAAAGCAAAACATAATAACAACAATAGGTATCATAGGAATCATCTTAGCGATAATTGGAATAATATTATTACTATACAAAATAATAAAAACTCTTTAAAATGAAAATAGACAATCAAACAATAGAAAAAGTAGCTCAAAATGCAAGGTTAAAATTAACAAAGAGAGAGATAGAAGAACTTGCTCCCCAACTATCAGAAATTTTACAGGCATTTTCTAAACTGGATGAGTTAGATACAGAAAATGTAAACCCTTCCTTTCAACCAATAGAATTAAAGAATATTTTGAGAGAAGACAAAGAAAAGCAATCTCTAACACAAGAGGAGATACTCTCAAACACAAAACACAAAAAAGATGGTTTTTTCAAATGTCCAAAAGTAATATAAATGAATTTATTAAAGAAGCACAAAAAGGTAACATCTCAATAGAAGAACATACTCATAAAGTCATAGAAGAAGCTGAGAAAATTAACAAAGAATACCATTATTTTAACACAATTGCAAAAAAACAAGCAATTGAACAGGCAAAACAACTCGATAAACAAAAATCAAAAAAAGGAAGATTATTCGGTTTGCCAATCTCTGTAAAAGATTGTATATGTACAAAAGGTATTGAAACGACATCTGGTTCCAAAATTCTAAAAAATTATATTCCGCCATTTGATGCAACATGTATAGAAAAAATAAAACAAGAAAACGGAATTGTAATAGGAAAAACCTCTCAGGATGAATTTGGCTTTGGTGGTTTTAGCACAAATGTTGGCATAGGATTTAATGTTCCAAAAAATCCGTATGATAAAAAAAGGTCTTGTGGTGGTTCTTCAGGAGGAGCAGCAGGTTTTACACAAAAAACATCCTTTTCACATATAGCAGTAGCAGAATCAACAGGTGGCTCTATTGTATGTCCAGCCTCTTTTTCAGGAGTAATTGGCTTCTGTCCAACTTACGGAAGAGTTTCACGATACGGCTTAATTGATTATGGCAATTCCTTGGATAAAATAGGCCCAATAGCAAAGAGTGTAGAAGATACTGAATTAATGTTTAATATAATAAAAGGCCATGATGAAAAGGATTCAACTTCCATAAAAGTAGAAAAAGAATCTAAAAAAGAAGTAAAAAGGATTGGGATAATAAAAGAATCCTTGCAAGTAGATGAAAGGGTAAAAGAACTAATACTAAAAAAAGTGGATGAATTAAACATAGAATTCTCAGAAGTTTCTTTGCCTTTAAATTATAAATATGGAATTTCAACTTACTATTTGATTGCAATGTCAGAAGCTTCAACAAATTTGGCAAAATATTGTGGAATAAGATACGGTTTAGAAGAACCACTGACAGGAAATTTTAATGAATACTTCTCAAAAATAAGAAGTGATGGTTTTGGAAAAGAAGCGAAAAGAAGAATAATTTTAGGTACTTTTGCGAGAATGTCCGGTTTTAGAAATGCTTACTATCTAAAAGCAATGAAAGTAAGGACTTTATTAATAAATGAGTATAAAAAAGCCTTCAAGAATTATGATGTTCTTGTATCTCCAACAATGCCTATTGTAGCACCACTATTTACAGAAATAGAAAAATTAACACCCCTACAAAACTATATGCTGGATGTATTGACAGTAGGTCCAAATTTAACAGGTTTACCACATTTAACAACAACAGCAGGTTACTTTAGTGGCTTGCCAGCAGGAATAATGTTCATAGCAAACCATCTAGAAGAAGAAAAATTATTTAGTATAGGTAAAAAAGCAGAATAAAAAAAGAAAAAATAAAATTTTACCTACAAGGCATTAAATTTCTATATAATGTTCCATCAGGAAGAACACAAACATACGCACTTGTTCCAGCACTACTACTAAATGCCAATTTATTCATCTTAGTAAACCCAGAAATTTTAACATTCCCAACAACATCTAATTTAGCAGTAGGTGTTGAAGTTCCAATACCAACATTGCCTCCAATATAAGAGATACCACCACTTCCAGCAGTCCAAAAATTTGTATCAGAACTAGGCCAACCATATCTACAATCTTTACCTATACACAAACTTGTTCCTTTTATTTGATAACCGATTATATCTCCAGCAACATCTAATTTAGCAGTAGGTGTTGGGGTACCAATACCAACTTTACCTTTCTCTTTATCATCGATAAATCCAATAATAACATTTTCAGAGGGGCTATTAATATAAAAAGGAGTTTTAAGAAGTGTACTATCCACAATTGTAAAGAAGGAATTATTCCTACCTTGAGTTCCAATTTTCCACTTCTGGTAGACCCTATTACTACTACTAGAATAATCATCAAGTGTAGTGTAGAAAGCAATTGATGGGTTACCACCATTACCACCTCGGGCATCGTAGATACCAATTACTTCGGAACCTGGCGACCGACTTTGAACCAAAAGAGCAGCATCATTACTTCCCAACCCATCTCTATAAAGTCCTGAGTAAAGGGAAGGTTCACCACCGACTAAATTATTAATATAAACCTGATCAAATACACCAACTTCAGTTCTATTACCAACAGCCATCCCAGTAATACTATCACCAATAACTTCACCAGTAGCTTCTTCAGTAAATTTATTATTGTTATTATAAACACCAACAACAACCAAAAGAACAAGAACAACTAAACCAACTTTCCATATAGTTTCGTTCTCCATTAAATCACCTCTTTTTTATTATTTTATTGAAATAATTATAAATAAAATCTTTTAATATATATATATATATATATATCGATTTTTTAAAGAATTCAACAGGATTTGAAAATGTTTGCCTTTTTAGAACTTTCTAGAAGGGTTCTAAAAAACACTTCTGCCAAATTTCTTCAAAGTCATTTGAATTTGATTAGAACATCTTGGACACTTTAAACCATCATCATACCAACAGCCACACAGTTTGCATTGCACTCTTTTTCTCATAAAAAAAATAAAAACATAATAATATTTAAACTTATTTCATCCTCTTTCAGTTTATTCACTTTAAAATAAAAAAACATATAAACTATTAAAAATTTAAAAATAGAATGGTAAAGATTGGAATAGAGTGTCATATACAATTAGAAACTAAGACTAAACTCTTCTGTAGTTGCCCAGCTTCTGGAAAAGACATACCAAATTCAAGAACCTGTGAAATTTGTGCTGGTTTTCCGGGTTCAAAACCTACATTAAACAAAGAAGCAATAAATCAAGCATTAAAAGTTGCCTTGGCTTTAAACTGTAAAATATCAAATGAAATGTTCTTTTCAAGAAAATCATACTTTTACCCAGATCTAGCAAAAAACTTTCAAATATCACAATATGAAGTCCCGCTGGCAACATTAGGTAATTTAGAAAATATAAACATAAGAAGAATCCATCTAGAAGAAGACCCAGGAAGATTAATTCATAAAAACACTTACACTTTAATAGATTACAATAGATCTGGAATACCATTAATTGAAGTAGTAACAGAACCAGATTTTAAATCACCAGAAGAAGTCAGATTATTCCTAAACAAATTAACATTAATACTAGAATATTTGGGAGTTTACTCAAGAAAAAATGAAAACACAGCAAGAACAGATGCCAATTTGTCAGTAGAAAACGGCCAAAGAGTAGAAATAAAAAATATAACAGGAATAAAAGAAGTGGAAAAAGCACTAAATCACGAATTAAAATTGCAGGAAAAAGAACCAGCAAAAATACAGCAAACAAAAGCATGGGATGCAGAAAAACAAATAACTTTTTTACTAAGAACAAAAGAATCAGAAGAAGACTATGGTTACATTTTTGAACCGGATTTAACAAAAATAGAAATAACACAGGAGCAGATAAAAAACATTAAAAAAACGCTTCCAGAATTAGCAGATCAAAAAATTTCTAGATTTATAAAACAATATAAAATACCAAAAGCAGATGCCCAAGTAATTGCATCAGAATTAATTCTGGCAGAATTATTTGAAAAAATAATAGAAAAAATCTCTCCATCGCTAGCAGCAAAATGGATAAGAAGAGAGTTATTAAGAGTTCTACATTACAACAAAAAAACTCTAGAACAAGTAAAAATTGATGAAAAACATATGATAGAACTTTTAGAATTAGTAGAAAGTAAACAAATAACAGATGCAACTGCAAAAAAATTACTAGAACAACTGATAGAAAGACCATTCTCTCCAAAAGAGTATGCAAAAAAACAAGATCTAAAAGTAATCTCAATTGAAAAAGATTTAGAAAATTACTGTAAACAAGCTATAAAAGAAAATCCACAAGCAGTAAAAGATTACAAAGAAGGAAAGCAAGAAGCACTACATTTTATCACCGGTTCTGTCATGAGAAAAACAAAAGGAAAAGCAGACCCAAAAACAGTCAAAGAAATTTTAACGAGATTAATTAAATCTTAAACCAGTAAAATTGTCTTTTACTCCATTATTTATAATGTATTTTCTTATTCTATTTATTAAATTATCATTTGGTACCACTCTTTCAACTAAACAACGATCACAATCAAGAAGCCTCATTATTTTATAAATTATAGAACCAACATCAGGTGAAGAAAGATAAGAATGATGGTCAACAAGATAGACTATACCGCCAGTTAAATCACACCGGTCAAAAGGTATATCTAAATCGCTTATACGAATACAATTTCCAGAAATATATGCTATTTCCTCTAATCCCATCAAAACCCCCTAAGAATTAGATAATAAATAAATATTTAAATATTTCTATAAAATTTAAATAACAAACAATTGGTAAATAATGCCTAAAACAAAAACAAGCATTAAAACAAAACCTAAAAATCTGCCTTTAACAATTTTATATTCTGGTTTTCTTTTACCAATTTTCTTGGCTTTCCAAGCCATCAAAACTATCAAAACCCCGTCTAGTCCACCAGCAATTGCACCAGCATAACCTATAGTACTAATAAAACTTCTAATGCCTAAAACAAAAACAAGTAAAGGAACAAAACAAACTAAAAACCAAGAAATATTTTTACTTACATTGTAATCATACATATAAACCTCTTTTAAGGCAATACCTAAAACCAAAAAACTAGTGCTCATAGCAAATACAGCAAATAAATTTCCAAAAAGAATAGCCAACTTACCTAAATTCTCACCTAAATTAATAGTAGCTATCTCGCTTGTGTTTAAACCAGTAACCCCAACAACAACAAGAGAAAATAATGCGTATAAAACAAGTGGTATTAAACCACCAATAATTATTGCTCTTTTCATATATTTTCTATTTCTATTGAGTTCCTCTTTAAGTTCAGGTATAGCAGCAGCACCCAGAAAAGCAAATAAAATAACTCCATAAGGTAACATAACACTATTAAAATTAACACTTGCTAAATTATCTAAATTTATATGAGAAAAAGAAAAAACAATTAATAAAACTAAAATAAAAATAACAAAAAAAGAAAAAAACAATTCAATTCTTTTCATTATCTTTAAACCAAAATAAATTATTGTAGTTACAAAAGCAAAAAATAATAAACTAAAAGTAAAGGCATTTAATCCAAAAATAGCGTGTAATGCCTCACCAACACCAATTAAATAAGCTATTAAAGCACCGTAAATACCTATTAATATAGAAATAACCATTAAAAATTTTCCTTTTTTTCCCAAATAAATTTCAGCATAACCAGTTAATTGATGATTTCCATTGGTTCTCAAAACAACCTCTCCCAAATATAAATTAATAAACATAACAGCTAATCCAATAAGCACAATATCAATAAGACCAATTAAAAAACCAGATTTAGCAACAACATAAGGTATTCCTAAAATACCAGCACCAATTGTACAACCCACTAAAGTAGCAATCGCTTCGTAAAAAGGAAGTTTTCTCATATAAGATTAAAAAATAAAACTTATATTTAAACTTACTTAAAATTTCTTTAAAATAAAAATATATTTTAATCTATAACGCAGATGCTACAATTTTATAGCAAGTGATACAAAATTATAGCAGGTATGGAATTTTACAAGAATCTTCAAATTGTTGAAAAAGAAAAAGAAAAAATAAATTTATTAACCTAAAGTCATATTGCTAGATGTGGTAGTAGATCCACAAGGCACTAAACTTCTAAACAAATCTCCAGCACTGTTAACACAAACATACGCATTCCCACTGCCAACCAAATTGTTTATATTAACTTTACCAGTACTTTCATTTATAGAGAATTTAATACTCTTTAATTTATCATCATAGATAATAAAATCATCAATACCAATTGCACCGTGCGGACCAATAACCCATTTACGATCACTATTTTCTCCATAAAAGTCTATTTGTGGACTAGTCGAACTTTTTAATGTCATACGTGTAGCTAATATATTACCAGCAACATCTAATTTAGCTTTAGGACTATTAGTACCAATACCAACATAACCTGCATCATAATAAATATCATTGGCATTTTGTAACCATAGTTCACTACTCCCAGTCTCAGAAGGCCAATTTTTTCTACAATCGTTACCTATACAAAGTCTTGTACCTTTTACATCCCCAACAACATCTAATTTAGCAATAGGGTTATTAGTACCAATACCAACATTTCCTGTATTAGAATTATAAATATCAATTCCAATTGTTAACCAAATAGGAATTTCTAAACAAGCTCCATCTTTACAACCAGCAGGACATTTATAATCTCTCTCAGAATAACTTTCTCCACTCAAAGAAGATCCTTCAACAACAACAATTGCTTTAACAATGTCAGATGGCATTTCTAATATTTCTTTATCACTAACGCCATTTGAAGCTGGATTTCTTATGATAATACCATACTCAGTTCTATGGTCTCCGTATTTTGTACCTTTTTCAACTTGGTTCCATAAAATATCTTTTCCTTCTGCTATTCCACTATTATCACCAATAGAATTAAATGTACCGCCACTTAAACCCAGTTCTATTGTTATATTATCATCATAGTCATCTAAATAAGTGGTTACATACGGCATAAAAGTTAAATTCACAGTTTTGTTTAAACCATTATCTTCGCCATAAAATATCCTAATATCATTACTTCCTGTATCTTTAAAGTTTATGTAACCTAATAAAGTCATATTATCATTTGGTGTTTCAGTTATATTACCAGCATATTGTATTTTATTGTTTGTATCTTTATAATATACTTCTGTAATAGCACCATCACCACCATCTCTAGAAGTCACATTACCTCTCCATAACCATATGTTGTCTGTTTTAATGTCTCCTGAATTAGATGCATTTGTATTAACCCAATCGCCAATACTTTGCTTTACTACTAATCCTTCCGGATAAATAGATTGTATGTGAACTGTTTTTTCATTTGAACCTCTTCCATACCCTGCTTCACTCAAATCTGTTGAGGATGCAATTTCTACTGTAACAGTCATATAGTCGTCATCTAGTACTGTCAAACCATTCAAACATATTGAAACATAATTATTTGGTAATTCAAAACATCTACCCTCTTTTAAAGCACCTCTTGATGCTGTATCTTTAAGTACATAATTTATTACACCTAATTTTGGTGTTGCTAAACTATTACTATCTACTTCTGTACCCATTCCAGTTTCATTGTTAAAGAAATCACTGGCTTGATTATTGGATAAACCATCCATGTCCCATCTCCAATTTGGATTATTTTCATCTTCTCCAATATAAGGATCGCCATCTTTAAAGACTTGTTTTGATCCATCTTCTAAAATAACTGTAAACTTTGTGTGAGAATCTGTTGAGTCTGTTCCTATTATCCTAAATTTTTTACCTAAAATTTCTATTTCTAATGGTTCTTCTAATGTTGCTTTACTGATATTGATTGCTTCATCAAACAAGTAGTAATAACCCACAGAGTATCTTTGTACTTCCATTCTTACACTTGTTTGATAATCTTCATCATTACTTGACAAACTTGTTTGAATAGAAACATTATTCAAAAATCCAAGTGCTACAATTTCATGTACATCATAATTAACACCTTGAAATTTTATTGTGGTATCTTTTAATCTACTTAGATCCTTAGAATCTAATTCACCTTTTAATCCAATAACAGTTTTACCAATTGTTTGAGAAGTTCCTGCTGCACCATCACCACCTCTAATATTCATACGGATGGGTATATATGACGAAGACCCCTCCAAAGAAAGAATATTCTCACAAGAGTATTCATGAAGATTATTTGCATCAATACAATAATCACTATATTCCTCATTATCATAAGTTACAATACCACTAACAAAATAATCAAAACCATCGTCCGTTTCTTCACAACCAATAGCTTCACCACCGCCACTTGCACCACCACTACTTCCACCACCGCCTTCACCACCAGTACTATCACCAATAGCCTCACCAGTAACTTCCTCACTAAATCTATTATTGTTATTATAAATACCAACAACAACCAAAAGAACAAGAACAACTAAACCAACTTTCCATATAGTTTCG
>CAYIWE010000009.1:0-14960 GCA_964367025.1 Candidatus Woesearchaeota archaeon | reverse complement strand
TGCACGCAAATTTTTTCCAAAGATTCAACCACTTTAGAAATTGAAATTCAAGAAAGATTATATTCAAGAGAAGAAATTAAAACAGCAATAGATAACGCAAAATTAAGTGGCTTAACTGATTTACTTCTAAAACAATTAAAATAATTTTTAGTTTTCCTTCAAAAACTCAGCAAACTTTAAAATACCTTTTTTCAAGGAATATCTTGGTTTAAATTTATAAATTTTCCACATATCTTCACTCTTACAATAAAATAAATTCTTCTCTTTACTCTCACCTTCATATGTTACCTCAACTTTAATGTCAAATACTTCACCAACCCGTTTTACTAACTCATTAATACTATAACTCTTACCACTATAAAAATCAACAGTCAAATTTACTTTTTTACTCTTAATGATTTTAAAAATACCATTAACAAAATCTTTAACATACATACAATTAATTAAATTTTCACCATCGCCATAAACTTTAAACTTTTTCTTCCTACTAAATTCTTTTATCATTCTTGTAAATATCTTTCTTTCACTCTCATACGGACCATAAACACCAAAAGATCTTACAATAACATAATCAAAATTTTTAGCATATACTTTTATATAATTCTCACAACCAAGTTTACTTATACCATAAGGTATTAATGGATGAACATTAGTGTTAACATCAACTTCGCCTTCATTGCCTTCATAAATAGTTGCAGAATTTACATAAATAAACTTCTTGCCTTTAAAAAACTTTAAGAAATTTAATAATCCTAAGGTATTAGTTTTTAAATCATCTAGGGGATTGTCTATTGAGTAAGGTATAGAAGTATTAGAAGCTAAATATAAACATACATCAAAATTATTATATTTTGAAAATAAATTCTCAACTTCTTTAAAATTTCTCAAATCACATTTTACTGGTTTAACATTAACTTTATTCCACTTTAAAAAATTAATAAATCTTTTATTACGATTATAAACCGCAATTATTTCCCAATCTTTAGGAGCATTTAACAAGAAGTTCTTACCAATGAAACCAGACGCTCCTGTAACAATAATCTTCATTTTAAAATTTGTTTATACCATTCAATAGTTTCTTTTAACCCATCTTCAAAACTAGTTTTTGGAGTATAACCTGTTAACTCCATTAATACCTTATTACTTGCAAAATGTCTTCTAACATCGGATTTTCTCTCTGGTTCTTTGATAACACCCCCTTTAAAATCCATCAATTCGACTATTTTATCAATTAAATAACCAATTTTAATTTCTTTACCTCTAGCAACATTTATCACTTTGCCTCTTGTTTTTTCTTCTTTAGCTATTCTAACTGTTGCCTCAGCAGTATCCTTAACAAAAATATAGTCTCTTGTTTGTTTACCATCCCCATACAGAATTGGATTTTTACCATCCAAAATTCTCCTAATAGTAATAGGAATGACTCCAGCATAAGCATCCTCGTTTTGTCTAGGCCCAAAATTATTAAATGGCCTTACAATACTCATCTTAATATCAAATACCATTGAATAACTCATTAATAAATGGTCTATTGCAGCCTTGCTTGCACCATAAACATTCCTGGGTAATAAAGGATGTTTTTCATCCATAGGTGCATACTGTAAACTCCCGTATGATTCAGAAGTTGAATAATGAACTAAATCTTTTAATAAACCCTCTCTCATCAACTCAATCAAATTAAATACAATATTAAGGTTATTTTCAAAACAAAATCTTGGTTTCTCAAATGAAGTAGGCAAAGGAATAGCAGCTAAATCAAAAACAATATCTATTTTGTTTTTTTTAATTATACTCTTCAAAACTCTAAAATTTGTAGCATCTTTTTTATAAATTCTTAAATCAAAATTCTTTTTAGCATCCTCAAGATTCCTCAATTTACCTAAAAATAAATTATCAATAACACACAATCTTGCAGGATTTTCTTTTATTAATCTGTCCACTAAATGACTTCCTATAAATCCAGCTCCGCCTGTAACTAAAATACTTTTGCCATTCATTTTAACTCAACAACCTCATTCTTATCAGCAGATTCAATTATTTTTTGAGCTATTTCTAAGGCTTTTAACCCATCTTCACCTTTAGTAATAATCTCTTTATCTTCTAAAATACTATCAACAAAAGATTTTAATTCTAATTTTAATGGCTCATCCTTGTTAATTTTAATTTTTAAGACATCACCCGCTTCAACACCACTAACAATTTTTTTATAATCTATTTCTTTAGGTAAGGCAGCATTATGATAAAAATATAATTCCTGATTCAAATAATCAACCTTAAACATACCCTTTTCACCAGTAACCACCAAATTTCTTATTAAATCTGGCGTTAACCAATTTGTACTAATGACACCAATAACATCATCATCAAATCTAAATAAAGCCAATAATAAATCCTCATTACTGCTATGTAATCTTTTTCCAGTCTCAGCATACACTCTTTTAAGATTAGAATTACTTATAAAACCCATAATGTCAATATCGTGAACAGCTAAATCAATAACAACGCCAACATCACTTATTCTTAAAGGAAACGGACTCTCTCTTTGTGCCATTATCCTATAAATCTTTCCCAATTCACCATTATCTACCCTTCTTTTTAATTCTATTACTGCAGGATTAAATCTTTCTACATGTCCAATCATTAATTTTACTTTTTTCTCTTTAGCTTTTTCAATAATTTCTTTACCCTCTTGAACATTTGAAGCTATTGGTTTTTCAATTAACAAATTAATATTTTTATCAATACAATCCAAAGCAACCTTATAATGTTCTTTAGTTGGAACAGCTATAGAAACAGCATCTAATTCCTCTCTATCTAACATCTCTTTGTAATCTTCATAAATATTGCAATTATATTTTTCCTTTGCTTTACTCAAATTTTCTTTATTTGTATCAGCTACAGCAACCAAACTAACTTCTCTAAACTCATTATAAATTCTAGCATGATTAATGCCCATTCTTCCAACACCAATAACACCAACTTTTAACATAAAATCACCTTTAATCATTATAATAGATAGTTTTATATTTTTTTTGCTATTAAATAAACAAACACTTAAGGATACCTAAAATGACTTATACATTTTGTACAAAAGGGAGTATAGAACAAATAGAACAATTAGAACAAATTAGTGATTTTGATGATTTCGGCTTTGAAGTTTATTTAAGAGATCCAACACAGATCTCAAATATATCTAATGATGGAAGAATTGTTACAATACACAACCCAAAAGTTGTAGATACTGAAAACCATTACTTTACCTTAGTAGACTATGGAGGCATTGGAGATACTTCTGAAAAAGCTTTAAAACAAATGTTGGAAAAAGCAGCAGAAGAAAATATAGAAAAAGTAGTAGTTCACGCAGATATTGCTGAAGTTAATTTTAATAAGAAAGATTATCAAGATGAACAAAATTTAGTGGCAGAAAGAATAACAAGATCTTATGATTCTATATACCCAAGACATAGTAGTAATAAAGTAACAATATGCTTAGAAAATAATCCATTATCGGCATTTGAATTATCATTAGGGAAATCTGTATTAGTCTCACCACAAGATTTTTACAATATTCGAAGTCAGGTATACTCTAAAGGAAAAACACAAATACCTATACAGTCTGTAATAGATATAGAGCATGTTTATAGAACATCATTTTTATTTCTTTTAGAAGACCAAATTGGGGAAATATTAAGTGACAAAGAACCAAATAAAGGGTTGACTTATAACCCACTTAAAGAAGACCTATCAACTGTAAAGGAAATTGAAGATTTAATAAATAAGAATTTACTCTCTAATTGTGATTATTATAAAGATAGAGCAAAACGTTATTTAGAACATTATATTGAATCTTTACTACCACATTTAGCAATCTTCCATGTATGTGGTTTTGATATGTTTCAAGATAGATGTTATGATGAACAAGGTAATTTTTGGTTTCCGGGAGCACACCTACCGCCATTTTTTGAAGGAAAAATTTCAGGAGTAAATGTTAAAGACCAAATTAACCATCAAGAATACATAAAGCAGCTACGAGGTTTTTTAAATCGATTTAGTTTTGTTTTTGAATTTAATTCTAGACCAGAATATAATCACCAAGAAGAAACATTAAACTCAAAATCAATTTTTAGAGATATTTTACTTCAAAATTCTCATTAATTTACTGCTCTCTTCAACACAATCTAACATACTCATATGTCTCCATAATCCAAATTTCCCCATTGGAATTATATTATTCTCTAATAAAAAATCATGAATTATTTTAACATTTTTTCTATACTCTAAATCAAAGATTACAAAACTATGATTTAAACTTCTAACATCAACAACTTCAATTAAATCTTTACTTTTTAACAACTTACTTTCGATTAAATCATTAATAACCCTCTCTTTATAATACACTTTACTTTTAATTTTGCCTTTTACACTAATTTCAACACCAATACTACTTTTATTTAAACCAGAAAAATTATCATAAAAACCAACTCTATCAAAAATATATTTTTTTTCGGGAAAATAGATCCATTGTTTTTCACTTATCTTTTCTTTTAAGCCAATATTCACAATAACAATGGAATTACAAACTAAACTTTTAAAAGCTTCCTCAACTCTTCTGGGCAATTTCATAACTTTGTGATACTCTGTTAAAGGTAAACTACTAATTACTTTATCATACTTTTTCCATTTGCCATTAACAAATAATTCAACTTTATTTTTAATTCTTATTTTTTTAACTTCACTGTTCACTTTAACATTCTTACACCTTTTTCTAATTTCTTGAATAAAACTTTCAATACCCCCCGATTTAGGATATAAAACACTCCTAAACTTCTCAAATTCTTTTTTCTTTATCCCAAAAGCGCCTTTAAACACATCAAAAAATTTAAATCTAGGAATAAAACCAACCCAATCAAAATCCATTTTACTTAAATCATACTTCCATTTTTTCTCATTCTGAGGAATATGAAAATGTTTAGCAAAACCATAACCAAAATTACTATAAATCCAATCTCTAAAATTATTAACTTTTATATTGGGTCTTTTTAATAAACCGATTAAACAATCCAATCTTACTTTTAAAGGTAAATTTTTCAAATAATAACCAAAAGGATATCTTGTATAATATCCATATAAATAAATAAAGGCCTCACTCTTCACTTCTTTTAATCTTCCACCCATCAAACTTTTGGAAAATTCCAAACCGAATTTATTACTATGTAAAACATGCGGACCATAATCAAAAACATAATCTTTAATCTTAACGCTTCTACAAGCTCCACCAACATTTTTTTCTTTTTCAAATAATTCAACTTCATGTTCTTTTTGGAGGAAGTAACAACTACTCAAACCTGCAATTCCACCACCAATTATACCTATCCTCATTCTAATTAGTATATACCAAAATATATTTAAATAGTTCTCTTATTAAACACTCATGAAATTAGCCATAATATCCTTTTGTGAAAACCCCCTAATCCCAAATTTGATATCTTCATATTTAAAGGAAAGGGGCCATGAAGTTAATTTGATCTACATAAGAACCCAATTAAATCAAGAGAATACAAAACAATTAATACAATTAATTAAATCCTTAAACCCGGATTTTATAGGAATAGAAGTCTTTACAATATTTCTAAATAAAGCAAAATTCTTAACAAATGAATTAAAAAAACAATTAGAAACAAAAATAATTTGGGGCGGTCCACATACAATAATAGAACCAGAAATATCGCTGGATTTTGCAGATGCAATATGTATTGGTGAAGCAGAAGAATCTTTATTAGATTTACTAAACAATCCACAAAAAACAAACATACAAGGTATGTGGTTTAAAAAAGATAATAAA
The DNA here is from genome assembly GCA_964367025.1 of Candidatus Woesearchaeota archaeon. GTDB lineage: Archaea > Nanobdellota > Nanobdellia > SCGC-AAA011-G17 > ARS1178 > CAYIWE01. The sequence continues at coordinate 9,118 of CAYIWE010000009.1, read as the reverse complement.
ATTATCAAGAATCCACAAAAAATTCTAGAAGAAAATTTAGATAAATACCCATTTCCAGATTACTCAACTGAAGACACATATATACTGACAAAAACAACTTATGAAAAGATAACTAAAGAATTAATCGATAAAATTATTTCAACAAGATATCCAATAATAACCAGCAGAGGTTGTCCTTTCTCCTGTACTTTTTGTGACAACAACCATAAAAGGAAGAAGTATACCGGAAAATACTTTAGAAAAAGATCAATAAAAAACATAATAATGGAATTAGAACTAGCAAAACAAAAATTTAAGTACACTAGTTTTGTTCAAATATGGGATGATTTATTCTTATCACGAGATTTAGAAGAAATAAAGGAATTTTCCAAACTTTATAAAGAAAAAATAAACCTGCCCCTAGAATGCAATGCTCACTTTCTATACATCACCAAAGAAAAAATCCAATTGTTAAAAGAAGCGGGTTTAAGAGAGATGAATATAGGTATAGAATCAGGAAGTGAAAAAATAAGATACAATATATACAATAAAAAAATACCACAAAAATTAATTATAGAAACAGCAAATTACCTAAATAGATTAAACCTTACAGTCAGATATAACTTAATTTTTAATAACCCTTATGAAAAGATAGATGATTTAAAAGAAACAATAGACTTATTTTTAAAATTTCCAAGACCCTTTGAAATTCAAGGATTTAATCTTGTTTTCTTTCCAGGAACAGAATTATATGAAAGAGCAATAAAAGATAATTTGATAGAACCAAAAACATATAATGAAGTTCAGAACTTAAACGATGAAGATTTATTCAATTTTAGTTACGAAGGGCAAAAAGATAACCCATTATATAAAATAAATTTCTCAAATGATAAAAAAATATATTATAATAAATTAATAACACTAACACCAACACTACCAAGAAAATTCTTAAAATACGCCAAAAACAATAAAAATTTAATATCTTATACTAGTCTAACCTCATATAATACAATAATGTACCCAATTAAATTTACTCTAACAAAATCATTTGAATTTGTGAAAAAACATCCAACAATAAAAGTCCCTTTAGCAAAATTATTAATTAAGTCCCCGAAATTGGTTTCAGTAGTTAAAATGAGAAAATGGTTCAAATAAACGAAAAGAAAAGTTTATTGTACTCGTCTTTCTTTAGTGCAACCTCTAAAGTTTTAACATATATTTTATTACTTTTACTAGCAAATATATTCCTGATTTCAGAATACGGTGAAGCAGTATTTGCTCTATCTATATTCAGGTTAATTTTATTATTTTCTTTATTTAGTATAGCAGATTTATTTACACCAATGATAATAAATAAAAAAGACACAGCTTCTGTTTTTTATTTCTTATTATTTGAATTTTTGATATTAACCTCAATTGGCATTTTAATTTCAATGAATAATTTATGGATTTTACCACTAGTAATCTCAGCACCATTCTTTTTATTTTTCTCATTATCGCTCGCTATATTCAAAACACAACACAAATATCATCTAGAAGCTTTTTATAACGCTTTGATGATGTTAGTAACTTTAATCTCTATCTTATTCCTTAAAAATTACGGAAAATTCGGAATAGTCTTTTCTTACTCTATGGGTTACATTTTAGTTTCTTTAATAACTACATACCTAAACAGAAAAGAAATATACTCAATACTATCTAAATTCCAAATAAAGATTAAAAGTACACTAGGATATTTAAAGAAGGGATTTATAGCATCATTAATACTTGTTTCCTTTGCATTTTTACAATGGGTTGATTCTACTATATTAGGCATACTTTCAACTTTTGAAAATGTAGCAAGGTATAACATTGTAGGACCAATCTCAAATCTAATTGCTTTAATCCCATTATCACTCTCGTTATTTGTATTAACTAGGAGCTCAGAAATTAAAAATGAATCAAAATCAAGATTAATCTTAAAAAGAGTGATAAGAATCTCATTCACTATTTCTTTAATAATAGCAATTTTACTTAATTCATTAATATATCCAATAATAAAAACTTTCTTTCCAAAATACATAGGAACAGAACTTTATTTTATGGTATTATCCATAGGAATTTTATCATATTCAATTTACTCAATAATTAATTCTTATTTACTTGGTAAATTAAAACCAGAAAAATCTTTTATCCCAATAGTATTAGCAGCTATCATAAACATAGTATTAGATATAATCTTAATACCAAAATATCAATTGCTTGGTATAGTCATAGCAACAACAATAGCACATTTAACTGCTTTGATAATGCTCTCTTTTATAGCAAGAATACACAAAAAATTAATTTTATTTTTAATACTGTTCTTAGCAATACCAATTTCATTTTATTTACAAATATATGGGATTTTAATAATCATTCCAGCAATGTTCCTATTACTACTATTTAGGCTAATAAACAAAGAAGACTTATCTTTACTATATCAGACACTAAAATCATCAATTAAAAGATAGTTTTTTAAATTTTTATAAAATAAAGTACTTGGTGATTAAAATCAAAGAAATAAACGACAAAATTCTAAAAATACCTGTATTTTTATTACTGATTTATTTTCTATACCGTTTAATAAACCAATCTAAGATGATCTTTACATTTCCAATAGATAATGTTGCTAATGATCACAGTTTTCATATGTTAAATCTTCATTTATTACAGAATTACGGGTTTCATAATTTGATACCTAATTTTTTACCATGTCAAATGTTTCTTTTCAAAGCATATACTCCCGGATGGTCTTTTTTTGCATTACCCATACAATTAATTTTTAATAATCCACAATTAGTAGCATATACCTTATTAATACTAGTCTACACCTTAGGGCTTATATTTATAAACCATTTAGGCAATTTATTAAATTTATCTAAGATTAAGAAAATGGCTTTTTTCTTATTTTTTTACGCAAATCCTTTGGCAATAGGATATTTTCTAAGGTTGGGTAAATACTCAGAAATGCTTGCATGGACTTTTTTTATACTCTTTTTTGCTCTAATCTTAAAATACAAAGAAAAAGAATTAGACAAAAAGTTCTTTTTGATATTAATACCTTACACTTTAATACTAATAACTAATGTTCCTGTATTCATATTTTCTTCTTTAATATTATTATCTCTATTTATAATTAAACCAATAAAAGAAAAACTAAAAATAACATTAATACCACTAATCTCAATCTTAATCAGTTCTTTTTGGTTATTCCCATATGTAAAAAATCTTCCATTGTCTAAAATTATAATTGCCTTTTCCCAATCAGATAAGATTTTATTAGTTTTAACACCGATTGTTTTTATAATTTTATACTTATTCTTTATAAAAGATAATAAAAAAGATAAAAACTTCTATTTACCATCTTTAATTTTAGCTATATTTTTATTGACAAAAATCATAAATCTGATTCCAATACTAAAAAATATTCTCCCAGATTCATATAATATTTATTTTATCTTTCTCTCAATTACTTTTTTATTAAAAATTAAATTTAATGATAAAACAAGAAAAATTATCTCTTTCTCACTAATAATAACAATCCTTATTAGTATAATCGCTTCTATAATTATAACTCCATTTTTTATCCCACACACACAAGAAATAACAGAATCTTTAGAACTTTTAAAAAATGTAAACGAAAAGCTATTGATTATAAATTCAAATATGCCGAATTCAGAAATAGCATCCATTTATAATTACGGTATTATAAATTACAATATACAATCATCATGGTATTCACCCGATGAAATATGTTCTCAACCACAAGAAATATTAAAAAGCAAAAACTATTTAAAAGAAGGTAATTGTAAATTACTTTTAGAACTTTTTAATGAACACCAAATTAAAGAGATAATAACATTTAATCAATTTTGTACAACTTTAAACTCTTGTGAAGATTTAACATTATTAAAAGAAAAACAAAAAACCTGTTTATTTAAACTAAAATGAAAATTGGAATTGTTTTGGGAACGAGACCAGAAATTATAAAACTTAGTCCATTAATTAGACTACTCCACAATAATTTAAATTATTTTATAATACATACAGGTCAACACTACACTCAAAATATGGATAAAATCTTCTTTGAAGAATTAGAACTGCCCCAGCCAAAATACAATCTAGAAATTGGTTCTAAGAATCACGGCGAACAAACCGGTCAAATGTTAGAAAAAATAGAAAGAATATTCATAGACGAAAAACCAGATTTAGTCTTAGTTTATGGCGATACTAATTCTGTCTTAGCAGGAGCGCTGGCAGCAACAAAACTAAGAATAAAAGTAGCACATATAGAGGCCGGTCTAAGAAGTTATGATAAGGATATGCCAGAAGAAAAAAATAGAACAATTGTAGATACATTCTCAGATTATTTATTTGCTCCAACAGAGAACTCAAGGAATATTTTACTAAATGAAGGCAAAAAACAAGAATCAATTTTTGTAGTAGGTAACACCATTGTTGATGCAGTCCAACAAAGCTTAGAAATAGCAGATAAAAAAGTGAATATTTTACAAAAACTCAATTTACAGAAAGATAATTATTTTGTATTAACTTTACACAGGTCTGAAAATGTAGATTTTAAAACAAGACTTCAAACCTTATTATTTGGTTTAAAATTAGTTGCAGAAGAATTTAATATACCTATAATCTATCCGATACACCCAAGAACTAAAAAACGAATAGAGGAATTTGATATAGAAATACCAAAAGAAATAATGACAATAGAACCACTGGGATATTTAGAATTTTTACAATTACAAAAAAATGCCAAATTATTATTAACAGATTCTGGCGGAGTTCAAGAAGAAAGCTCCATCATACAGGTTCCATGTGTAACTATAAGAACATCAACAGAAAGACCAGAAACTCTAGAAATTGGATCTAACGTTTTAGCAGGAACAAATCCAGAAAAAATACTTGATTGTGTAAAAAATATGTTAAATAAAGAAAGAAACTGGCAAACCCCATATGGTGATGGAAAAGCCGCACAAAAAATTATTGAAATCTTAAAAAATGAAAATAACATTAATTAACCCGCCTTATTCTTTGCAAGAAAGATACGGTGAGAAAATTCCAAAGGATTTACAATACACTTTGCCTCCTTTAGGTTTAATGTATATAGCAGCCTCTTTAGAAAAATATAATCATGAAGTTTCCATTATAGATGTGCCAGCTTATAATTATACAATCCAAGAAATCATAGAAAAAATAAAACAACAAAATCCAGAAATCATAGGTATAACTGCACTAACACCAACAATAAATAATACCTTAAAACTTTCAAAAGAAATAAAGCAAAATTTTCCGAATACTTTAATAGTTTTAGGTGGAGCTCACCCATCTGGATTTCCACAAAAGATTCTAGAAGAAAATGAATTCATAGACATTATAGTTATAGGAGAAGGCGAATTAACTTTTCCAGAATTATGTGATAAAATAGAAAAGAAAAGATCATTATCACTAGTTAAAGGCATTGCTTATACCTATAAAAATAAGATCATAATAAATCCAAAAAGGGAATATATAAAAAACTTAGATGAAATTCCATTTCCAGCAAGGCATTTAGTTCCAATCAAAACAAAATATAAACAACTGCCCTATCATTATAAAAAACAACCATTAGTTCACATGATAACTAGTAGAGGTTGTCCTTATGGTAAATGCACTTTTTGTTTTGAAGCTGGAAGACTAGGTCCTTATTACAGGAAAAGATCTCCAGAAAATGTAGTAGAGGAAATAAAACAAGTTATAAAAGATTATGGCGCCAAAGAAATCTCTTTTTGGGATGATAATTTTGTAGTAGGAGAAAAATGGATAAAGAAATTTAACGAATTATTAAAAAAAGAAAATATAACGATTTCTTGGTCTTGTTCTTCAAGAATCGATATGCTAAATGAAGAGATATTAAAAGAAATGAAAGACGCAGGCTGTTGGACCATTTTTATTGGAGTCGAATCAGGAGATCAAGATTTGTTGGATAGAATAAAAAAAGGGACAAACTTAGAGCAGATAAAACAAGTTGTGAAAATGATACAAAAACACGGAATAGAGATAAGAGCTTCATTTATGTTAGCACTGCCTGGAGAAACGCCAGAAAAAGCAGAAAAAACAATAAAATTCGCAATTGAACTTGATCCTGACTACGCTCAATTTTGTACAACCTCTCCATATGATGGAACAGAAATCTATCAAGATGCTCTAGCAAGTGGTTCCTTGTTAAAAAATTTAGATTACTATAACTCTATGACTCCTGCCTTTGTACCTGAAGGTTATTCTTCCTTGGATGAAGTAAAAAAAATGCAGGAAAAAGCTTTTAGAAGATTTTACATGAGACCAAAGTTTATTTACAAAAAATTAAAAAGTATTAAATCCTTTGATGATGTAAAACGCTATTATGAGGGCTTTAAATTTTATATTGGCTTTACTAGATGATAACCTTTAAATAACTTTTTACCATATTCTTAATAATGAAAGACCCAGAAATACAAAAATTAATAGAAAAGGAAATAACCAGAATAAACTCTGGTTTAGAACTAATACCATCAGAAAATTACCCAAGTATTGAAGTTCTAAAAGCACTAGGTTCACCTTTAACCTATAAATATTCTGAAGGTTACTCGGGAAAAAGATATTACGGTGGTAATGAAGTTATTGATGAAATAGAAAACTTAGCAATTGAAAGAGCTAAAAAATTATTTAATGCAGAACATATTAATATTCAACCTTATTCTGGTAGTCCAGCAAATTTAGAAGTTTATTTTGCACTATTAAATTTTAAAGACAAAATTTTAGCCATGGATTTAGCTCATGGTGGACACCTAACTCATGGCCATAAGGTAAATTTCTCAGGAAAAGCGTATACCTTTATTCACTACGGTGTTGATGAAAAAACACATTTATTGGATTACGATAAAATAAGAAAAATAGCACTAAAAGAAAAACCAAAATTAGTTTTATCCGGAGCAACAGCATATCCAAGAAAGATTGATTTCAAAATATTTTATGAAATAGCTCAAGAAGTTGGAGCTTATTCAATGGTTGACATGTCCCATATCGCTGGGTTAATTGCTTCAGACTTACACAACTCCCCATTCCCATTCACAGACGTAGTTACAACAACAACACATAAAACACTAAGAGGTCCAAGAGGCGCAATGATATTATGCAAGGAAAAATTTGCAGAACAAATTGATAAAGCAGTATTTCCGGGAATGCAAGGTGGCCCCCATAATCATGTAACAGCAGCAAAGGCTGTTGCATTTCAAGAAGCTTTGCAACCAGAATTCAAGGAATATTCCTTACAAATAATAAAAAACGCAAAAACCCTGGCAAATTCTTTATTATCAGAAGGAGTCTCTCTAGTTTCAGGAGGTACTGATACTCACTTGCTATTGATAGACTTAACAAATTTAAATATTACTGGAAAAAAAGCAGAATCTACTTTAGACGAAGTTAATATAACTGTAAATAAAAACATGATACCTTATGATAAAAGATCACCATTAGACCCATCTGGTATAAGGTTAGGAACACCCGCTTTAACAACAAGAGGAATGAAAGAATCAGAAATGGAACATATTGCTTCTTTAATAGTTAAAACCCTAAAAGATAAAGATAACAAAGAGAAAATAAAAAAAGAAGTTATAGAATTATCAAAACAATTCCCTATATACTAAAATGATTTTAGAAATTATTGGTTTAATTTTACTTGCTACTATATTTCAAATATTTAAACAATCTTTTTTATCAGATATATTAGGTATAGATTTACTCTTATTTTCAACAGTAATAGCATCTTCACATTATGGATTTATTTCAGGATTATTTGTAGCCTTTTTACCAATAACAATTTCATCTTTTTTTAGATTTAGGATGTCTATGGTCATAGCCTTAATCCTTTTAATTGTAATCGCTCTTGTCTCATCTCTTTTAGAAATCCCATTATTTTACCTTGGTTTAATAACAGCTTTTATATACTCATTACTCACTTTTATAATCTTCAGATTAATGGATAAAGATACTTTAATATTTTCAATAACTTATTTCATCTTTAATATAATTTTATTTAAAATATTCTTTTAAAAATGGAAAAAATAATTGATGGAAGGAAAATAGCAGAAGATATTAAGAATAATTTAAAAAATAAAGTGAAAGGACTAACTCTAGCAGTTATTTTAGTTGGTAAAGATCCTTCATCTTTGATTTATATAAAACAAAAAGAGAAGTTGTGTCAAGAATTAAAAGTTAATTTTAAAATATACACTTTACAAGAAGATACCATTGAAGAAAAATTAATAGAATTACTTAAAACTTTAAACGAAGACAAAAAAATAAATGGAATTTTAATACAATTGCCTCTACCAAAACATATTAATAGAGACAATATTCTAAAAGAAATTTCACCAAAAAAAGATGCGGATGGTTTTAATTCTGATTTAATGCCTTGTACACCAAAAGCTATATTAAAAATACTAGAAAATGAAAATATTTCTTTAAAAGATAAAAAAATAGTTGTTGTAGGTCAAGGATTTACAGTAGGCCAACCTTTAACAAAGATACTGAAAAATAAAGGATACAGCGTTATAACATGTAACTCCAAAACACCAAATTTAAAAGAAGTTACTAAACAAGCAGACATCTTAATAACAGCAGTAGGAAAGCCACAATTAATAACAAAAGACATGGTAAAAAAAGGAGTAGTAGTAATAGACGCAGGAACCTCAAGGATTAACAATAAAGTTGTAGGTGATGTTGATTTTGAAAGTGTAAAAGAAATTGCTTCAAAAATAACTCCAGTTCCAGGTGGTGTTGGTCCTGTAACTGTTGCTATGGTTCTAGAGAATTTGTTGATATTAACAATTAAATAATAAACTTTTTATACTAAACACACTAAAGAGAATTAAAAATTAAAACTATAACCATTACAGCTTAAAAGAACTCTGAATATTCTTTTATATAATTGATGATTTCCACTATTCTCATTATAAAGACCATGTCTCTCCAATAATCTTCTAACTAATGCCTCATAATTTTCTTAAAAATTTAAATATTTTTTAGGATTTCTTAACATAGCAACTATTAATCCACTAGTATGCGGTTCTGTTTTTGGACATCTTTC
>CAYIWE010000008.1:0-15441 GCA_964367025.1 Candidatus Woesearchaeota archaeon | reverse complement strand
GTTTTGAAAGTTAAGGGAAGTTTAGAATTGGTTTTGGATTCTTGTTGTATTAACTAAATTTGTCCACCTAATGGCGTTTTGCAACAAAAGGATTATTTTCTAATTGGTCAATCTTTTTTCCAATTTGTTTCTTAACTTCAGGATCAAGTTTATTAAACAATCTATCAAATTCTTTAGTTGTAAAAATTTTATACTTCATTAAATTCTTTAAAATTCTGAAGTTTTTAAAATTATCCAATAGCCAATAAAATAACAAAACCTTTTTAAATAGGAAGTTAATTTTTCTTATAACCTTGAACCTTTTTTGAGAAAAAAACGTTCACGAAACCTATTAGGAAGATATTTATAAAAAAGAATGGAAAAAGAATTCAAACATTTAGTTAGGATAGTTAATACTGATCTAAAGGGTGGTGTGCCTATTGGCCATGCTTTAATGAAAATACAAGGGGTTAGTTTTAATTTTTCTAATGCTATTTGCAGTGGTATTGATATTGATAAGAGTAAAAAGGTTGGGGACTTAAGTGAAAAAGAGATAGAAGTAATAGAGGACTGTATCAAAAATCCTAAAAAATACAATATTCCGGAGTGGTTATATAATAGAAGGAAGGATGTTGTTAGTGGAGAGGATAGACATGTGGTTAGTTCAGATTTAAAAATTGAAAAAGAATTTGATATTAAAAGATTAAAGAAAATTAAAAGTTACAAGGGTTTAAGACATGCTGTAGGTTTACCTGTCAGGGGCCAAAGAACAAGAAGCAATTTCAGAAAGAAAAAAGGCACTGTAAAGAAGAAGTTGCTTAGAAGAAAGGATGTGAAAGATGGGGGATCCAAAGAAACCTAGAAAGAAATACAAGAAACCAGTTCGACCTTGGGAAAGATCAAGGATTGAAGAAGAAAAGGTTTTAATAAAAGAATTTGGCTTAAAAAATAAAAAAGAATTATGGAAAGCTGAGTCAATATTAAGAAATATTAGAAATCAAGCTAAGAGACTTATTGGAAGTAAAACTGAACAAAGTAAAAAAGAAGAAAAGCAATTATTGGAAAAACTAGGAAAAATTGGTTTGATAAAAGGTGAGGGAAAAGTAGAAGATATTTTAAGTTTAAACAAAAAAGATATTTTAGAGAGGAGACTAGAGAGTATTGTTTTTAAAGAAAATTTAAGTAAAAGTATTAGTCAAGCAAGACAATTTATTGTTCACGGCCATATTATGGTTAAAGACAGGGTTGTTAGGGTGCCTTCTTATTTGGTAAGTCTAGAAGAAGAGGGACAAATTGGGTTTGATAAAAAATCAAATTTAAATAAAGAAGACCATCCTGAAAGAATTGTTAAAAAAGAGAAGAAACCTTTAGAAAACATTGTTAAAGAAAAGAAAAAAGAAGATGTAAAAGAGAAGAAACCTTTAGAAAAACCAAAGGAAAAAAAGATTGTGAGGAAAAAAACTAAAAAAAGTGAGAGTGTTCAAGAAGCAAAAGTAGAGGAGATTGAAGTTGAATAAAGAAGAAAAAATAAAATGGGGTATTGCACATATTTTTTCTAGTTATAATAATACAATAATTCATATTACTGATATTACTGGTTCAGAGAGCATTTCAAGAGCCTCTGGTGGTATGATGGTTAAAAGCCATAGGATGGAGAGTTCTCCTACTGCTGCAATGGGTGCTGCAAAAAGAGCTGCAGAGGGTGCTATTGAAAAGGGCATTACTGGTATACATATAAAAGTTAGGGCTCCTGGTGGCCACAATAAGCCAACAAATACTGGACCTGGAGCACAAGCTGCAATAAGGGCCTTGTCAAGAGCTGGTTTAAAAATTGGCACTATAGAGGATGTTACACCTATTCCACATGATGGATGTAGGAAGAAAGGTGGCAGAAAAGGAAGAAGAGTATAAATAATGGAAATTAAAAAATTAGACTCTGAGGATAATAAAGTAAGTTTTATTTTAAGTAAAAGCAATAGCGCTTTTGCAAACACAATAAGGAGAATTATAATGGAAGAGGTACCAACTTTAGCTATTGAAGATGTACATTTCATTAAAAATGATTCTGCGTTATACGATGAATTTGTAGCTCATAGATTGGGGTTAGTGGTGTTAAAAACTGATTTAAAGAGTATGGAATTAAAAGATAAGTGTAGCTGTAAAGACAAAGGCTGTGCTAAGTGTGAAATAAAATTTAAATTAGATAAAGAGGGACCCGGCATGGTTTATGCTTCTGATTTAAAATTCAATGATAAAAGTGTCAAAGCAGTATACCCAAAAACACCTATTGTAAATTTATTAAAAAAACAGAGTTTAAAAATAGAGGGTATTGCTGTTTTAGGAAAAGGCAAGGAACATATGAAGTGGAGTCCGGGTTTAGTTTATTATAGATTATATCCTGAGATTAAAATTGAAAGGTGTGATAGGGTAGAAGAAGTTGAAAGAATATGTCCAAAAAAAGTTTATAGGGTTTCTAATAAAAAGCTTGTTGTGGATAATTTAATTAATTGTGATTTGTGTATGGCTTGCACTGAAATTTGTGAAAATATTAAAGTTGAAGGGAAAAAAGATGAATTTATATTCAATATTGAATCATGGGGTCAAATAGAAATTAAAGAGATGTTAAACAAAGGTATTGATGTTTTTAACGAAAAGCTTAAAGACTTTGAAGATAAGTTATAAGGCACTCTTTATGCGGGAGTGTCTGAGCGGTCAAAAGAGCACGGCTAAGGACCGTGTGGCTTAGTGCCTACGCAGGTTCGAATATAAGGGTTGCACCCTTATCAACCAGCAATCCTATGAGAAAATCCTGTCTCCCGCAGAACCCTTTTAGGAAAAGCGTTCACGGAAAACACTTTTGTAAAAGTGTACAAAACAACATATAAAAAATGGTAAAGAAAAATAAAGCAATAGATTCAAACTTGAAAAGATTGATAAGAGATTTAAAAGGTTTAAGTAGAAAAGAGAGTGTTGAAATTTGGAAAGCTGTTGCTAAAAACTTAGAGAGGTCAAATAGAATAAGAAGGAAAGTAAATTTGTATAAAATTAATAAATATACTAAAGAAAATGATGTTATTATTGTTCCTGGAAAAGTTTTAGGTATTGGTGATTTAAACCATAAAGTTTTGATTGCTGCATTTCAATTTTCAAAAAGCGCCAAAGAAAAATGCAAAGGAGTAAGCATAGAAGAATTAATGAAGAAAAATCCTAAAGGCAGTGGGATTAAAATTATTGGTTGAAAATGATTATAGACGGAACAGATTTAATTTTGGGAAGATTAGCAAGTTTTGCTGCTAAAAAAGCTTTATTAGGTGAAGAAGTTATAATTGTTAATAGTGAGAAGGTTATGATTACTGGAAGTAAAAAAAATGTTTTAGACAATTATAAGAGAAAAATAAGTATGGGTAGTGTTCGTTGGGGTCCATTTTTTCCAAGAACTTCTGAAAGAATTTTGAGGAGAACAATAAGAGGGATGTTGCCGTATAAAAAAGATAGGGGTAGAAAAGCTTATAAAAAAATAAAATGTTTTATAGGTATTCCTGATAAATACAGGGATAATGTTGGAACTATCCCACAAATTAATATTTCAAAGGTAAAAAATTTAAAATTTATAAGTTTGAGTCAAATCTCAAAAGAATTAGGGGTAAAGGTATAATGACAAAAAAAGTTGTTCATGTTTCTGGAAAAAGGAAAAAAGCTATTGCCAGAGCAACTTTAAGCGAGGGCAAGGGAGTAATAAGGGTAAACAGCAAATTATTAGATGTTCATGAACCTGAATTTGCAAGAATGAAAATCTTAGAACCTTTAGTACTTGCTGGAGATTTAGCAAAAGGTTTAGATATTGGTGTTAATGTCAGGGGTGGTGGATGGCAAAGTCAGGCAGAAGCTTCAAGATTAGCAATAGCAAAAGGTTTAGTTGAGTGGAGTAAAAGTGGTGCTTTAAAGAAAAAGTTTTTAGATTATGATAGACATTTGCTTGTTGCAGATGTCAGAAGAAAAGAAGAGTGCAAACCAAATGATTCAAAAGCAAGGGCAAAACGCCAAAAGAGTTACAGATGATTATTCCTGTTAGATGTTTCGGATGTGGAAAACCTGTAGGTCATTTATGGGAAAAATACAGGGAAGAAGTAGAAAATGGCAAAAATCCAAAAGATATCATGGATAAATTAGGATTAGAAAGATATTGCTGCAGGGCTTTATTTTTAGGACATGTTGATTTGTTGGATACTGTTGCTCAGTTTAAGAAGAGTTAATTTTTTATAATCTTTTGTTCTTTATTTTTTGTATGAGGGATGATTTATGGTTAATGGGTAAACTAGATTTCTTATGGAGTATATTCTTTACAGATATTGAAAAGAGAAACGAAGTGAAGATTGTTTTTAAAGGCAGATGGAAGAACAAGTTTGCGCATATTAAGAAAAAAAAAGATCATACTGAAATAGCTATTAACGGGTTATTCAGAAATGAGGAAGTTCCTGAGTATATAGTTGAATTAGCTATTGCACATGAACTCGCACATTATATGCACGGTTTCCAAAGTCCGTATGAAAGAAAATTTAAGTATCCGCATAAGGGCGGAGTTGTTAATAAAGAACTGAAGTATAGGGGGTTTAACAGTTATATAAAAAATGAGAAGAAATGGATCAGAGAAGAGTGGTTTAAGTTGTATGAAAAGATTAAAAATTAATTTTCTTTTATATACGGGTAGTAGGTTGATTTTTTACAATTTAAACAGTGATAAATTACTTTTTTATCCCGCAGTCTTGTTCTAAGTTTTTTTGGTTTAAAATAAGTATAACAGTGTTTGCAGAATTTTCTTTTTAGTTCTCTTGGTATTCGTATGTTGTATTTCATTGATATTTTTCTTGCTAGAAATACGTATCTATCTGCTAGTTTTTGTGATTCTGTTTTTTGAGCTTGATTAAATAATTCTAGAATTCTTTCTTTTGCTATTTTTTGGTTTTCTTTTTTGTTTGGTTTCTTTGGCATTTAGTTTAATTTGATTTTTGAGTATTTAAAGATTTAGAAAAGCGGACAACTTTCTAGGTTTCCCGCTGGAAAGCAGTACTGCCTAGAACGTAGGCCTGTTTAACTTCTGTGTTCGAATGGGAACAGGTGGAACCAGACCGCTATGATCGTCCATAATCTAACATGCAAGGGTGATTTATAAATGTTGTGGTGTTTTATACAAAAATTTATAAAATGGGAGTTATTTTGTTTAGTGTATGAAAAATCCTAAATTGATTATTACAGTATTGTTGGTTTTATTGGTATTAGCAAGTGTTTATATTGTTATTCTTAAGTACAGGGAGAGACAAACAATTGTTTTTCAACAGGGTATAAATTTTGGTTATGAACAAGCAATTACACAATTAATGCAACAAGCACAAACATGTCAGCAAGTTACTATTAATTTAGGTAATCAAACACTCGATATGATAGCAGTTGATTGTTTAAAACAGAAATAGTTTATCCTTCTATATCTCTAATTCCAAAATACATTGCGTATTTAGCTACTTTGTTTCTCTTTCTAAAGCCCTTTGGTAGAGGTATTTCTTTCTGTTTGTGGTAGCCTATCAACCAATTGTCTAGCTCTTCTACTGTTTTTGGTATATAATAATCCCGGCCTTTTACATATCTTGTTTCAGTTTCTTCTGGGTAATCTGTTAATATTTGTTCAGCCTCTCTACTCAATATTAAACTATCAGTAATAATAACTTGGGATAATTCATGAGCAACTGAATTTTCTCCGTATTTTTTTTCAAAATAATCAGTTCCAACGCCTAAAAAACGCATTATTTTTTCTAATAATTTTGTATCTTCTCCAAATATAGCTTTTTGTTCGAGTGATTCTACACTATCCATAGTTATTTTTTGATTCATTTTACTTAACATTTTATGATTGAGTATTTAAATTTTTTCCTTACTAAGTGGTAAATAAAGAAGTTTTAAATATATAAGTAGTTTAAATTGTAATATGAAGTGGTTTAATTTTGTTTTATTTGTATTTATGTTATTTATTGTAGTTTTAATAGCTGGATGCGGAGATAATAAAGTGAAGATTAGTGAAGTAGTAAGTGAGGGCTGTGGAGATAAGATATGCCAAGACTATGAAAATTGTAGTTGTATAGATTGCAAGGATAGAAAAGATTGTAAAAAAGACAAGGAAGAAATAAAGATATTAAAAGGTAAATGTGATGATGGCAATGAGTGCACTAAAGATATTTTTAATGAGGTAAGCAAAACTTGCAGTTATGAACAAATAGAAGGTTGTTGTGGCAATGGTGTTTGCGAGAGTGGTGAAAGGTGCGATGAAGAAACACACACAACTGTTTGTATTGAAGACTGCAAGGCCCAGTGTGAGGGTTTTGTTATTATTTATGATAAAAGAGGTAATGGAGTAAATCAAAAAGAATCTTTTACATGTGGTGATGAAAATTGTACAGAGATTAGTAGCAATGAATTTAAAATAACTGGAAACAGCAGTATTACAACTACTTTAGAAAATATTGGAGAGAAAAGCACTAGTACTGTGACTTCTAATTTTAAATGTGTTGGTGCAGAGTTTAAAGCTTTAAAGAATTTTGAAAACGTGTTGGGTGTAACTTTTGCGGGTTATTTCAATGGTGAATTAGGAAATCTCAATGGTATTAACAGCAAAATTAGTGGAAATAATTATGCAACATACAAGTTACAAATTGATCCTAGTAAATTAAAACGAGAGAATTTAGAGGTTATATGTGAGGTAAAGATTATAGTGAATCCAATATTTGATAATTTGCAATTTATAAAACTTTCAATTGAGTAATTTTAAATTTGATGTTAATTTATCTATTTTTCCTTCTTTATCCGGGCCAATTGATAAACAGGTTATTGTTGGCTTATTAAAGAATGTTTTTCCAGCATCTTTGATCAGTGCTGTTTTTAATCCCAGTGCTTTTGCTTTTTTATTAAAATTTAGTAGTTCTTCTTTTGAGTCAACTTTTAATATCACTTTTTTCATTCCTTGGTTTTGCCATTCTTCTATTATTCTTTTATCTGATTTAAGAACAGATTCTACAGAAGCGTGTGCTACTTGAGAACAAGCCTTACCTTTAGAAAGTTTTAAATCCGTTCTTACTAAAATAACTTGTTTCATAAGATAAAGGAATTATTAGTAATTTATAAAGTTTAGGTTTATATACTAGGACATAGATGATTAATTTTGATAATATTTATAAAAAGGAATTTAAATATGAAAAATAAGTGATATTTATGAGAACTATATGTTTAATCAATCATAAGGGCGGTGTTGGAAAAACAACTACTGCAATTAATCTTGCTGCTGGTTTATCAAGAAGCATGAAAAAAGTTTTATTGGTTGACCTAGATCCACAGGGAAATGTTGATACATCTCTTAAATTAAAAGCAGAGTATAATTTGTACGATGTTGTAACTGGTAAGAAACCTATATCTGAGTGTATTGTAAGATTAGCAAAAAATTTTGATATTATCACTTCTAAAGAAACATTAGTTAAAGCAGAATACTATCTTGCTAAACAAGATAATTCAACATTAACAATTAGAGATATATTAAATAGGATAAATGGTTATGATTTTATATTAATTGATTGCCCCCCTTCTTTAGGTTTATTAAATCAAAATGCACTGGCTTTTTGCAAAGAAGCATTTATTCCTGCTTCAACAGATTATTTGGGTTTTGATGCGCTTAAGAAAATGGTTGAAGTTGTAAAAAAAATAAATGAAAATTACGGGAATGATATAGAGATTACTAAAATTATACCAACTATGTATGATCAAAGAAATAAAATTTGTAAAGAAACCTTGAGTATTATGAAAAAAGAATTTGGGAGATTGGTTTCAGTACCAATAAGACAGAATTCCAAACTTAAGGAAGCACCAAAATACGGCAAATCAATATTTAGTTATGCTAAATCAAGCAGTGGTGCACAAGATTACAATAAATTAGTAGAAGAAGTTTTGGTGATGTAAATCATTTTGTGTGAAATTCCACTATATCTTCGTCTTTTAAAATATGCTCTAAACTAACTTTTGTTCCCTGATGTTTAATGCTTTTTCCCCAAATCCTTGCGAAGTTAAATTTTTCAATGAAGTCTTTATGAACTTTTAGTGCTAAATCTCGTACTGTTGAATTTGTTTTTAGTGCAACCGGCGGAAAATCCTTGTTTTTTCCTGGCTGTTTTGTATAAACTTTTATTAAATTAAGCTTTGACCATATTTCTTCTTTTATATTTTCTTTTGTTGGTATTAAAATTTTTGTTTTTACATCGTTAGTTTTCAATTCTTTTAACAACATCTGTTTTTCTTTTTCATCTTTGAATAATAATACAACTAAATCTGAAGTTTTTATAATACTTAGGTAGTGCAAACCTTTATCTGTATCTATGAAATTTTCAATTATTGCTGGTATTTCTACAATTTGAAGTTTTATTCCTTTGTAATCTAGTGTACCTATCTCTGGTTTTGTTGTTGTAAATGGGAAAGGTGCTATTAATGGTTTAGCATTTGTCAATTTAGAGAGTAAGGTTGATTTTCCTGAATTTGTTGTTCCTATAATGGTTATTTGGGCTGCTCCTTCTTTTTTTATCCCTGTTGATTTCCCTTTTTTTGTTTGTTTTTCTTTTTCAAGTAAAGAGGTATATTTTTTTATTCTTTCCTTGATTTCTTTTTGTAGATGTTCTGTGCCCTTGTGTTTAGGAACTTTGGCTAACATTAATCTTAATACTCTAAGTTTTTCTATTACTGTAGTTGCTTCTGAGAATTCTCTTTCTGCTTTTTGGTATTCAATTCCTGGATTTACTGGCATTTTAGATTTAAAAGCAAGTAAGTTTAAATATTTTTAGTTGGATTTGCGCAAGGTTTTTAAATGTTAGTAGAATTTTTATTAGTATGGTTAATTTGAGTAATTTTAAGGATTTCTTTGAAGTTATTGGTGTGAAATTATTAGCTGTTATTGTTGTTTTATTGATCGGTGTTGTACTCGCAAGAATTATTAGCAAATTATTAGCTAAGATATTAAAAGAGATAGAATTAGATAATACATTAAGAAAAGAAGTTAAATTAAAAATGAATTTAGAAAAATTCATATCCGGGATTGTTATTTATGTTGTTTATATTATCATAGGAATTATAGCCTTGGGCCAATTAGGAATAACAACTAGTGGTTTTTATATAATTTCAGCAATATTGGTTGGTATGATTATTGTTTTTTTAGTATTAGCAACAAAAGATTTTATACCCAGTATAACTGCTGGATATTTGTTAAAAAAGAAAGGTATATTAAAAATAGGTGACGTTATAAATTTGAAGGGTGTTAAAGGGGAGATAATCAGAATTGGTTTAATTGAAACTGAAATAAAAACAAAAAAAGATGAGAGAATTATGGTGCCTAATTCTGTTTTGAGAAAAGAAATTGGGAAAAAGAATGGTTGAATGTGTGCTAAACTTATCTAAACATTTAACAAAAAATTATATTAAATAAACGAACAGGCAAAAGATTAACTTTAAATGAATTCTCTTTTAAATTTATTATTAAAACAAATTATTATTTATCAAGTTTTAGGGGTTGAAAATAAGTCTTTCCGTAATACTCATCAAGTCTTTCAAACCTTTCATAATCAATATAAACTGCATTAGCATTTTGTGGGTCTAAACATTCTAATTCAATTGCTCTACAAATTACTGCATGTGACATTATATCGTGAAGAGTTAAATGAACAATCTCTTGAAGTCCGCCAACTTCAGTTGCGGAAGAGTATCCCTTAGGAAGAATATAATTACCATTTTCATCTTTTGAAACACACATAAAAGAATTAATTGTCTCGTTTTTTTTCTTGGCATATGATGTCCAAGCAGCAGCAGCTTCCTTATCTGTTTTCCAGTCACTAGGGTAATCTGGAGGAATAAGAGCCTTGTAGGATTCACAAAGCTGATTATTAGCTTTGCGAAGATCTTCATCTGATACTGGTGTTGTCCTTACATTCTCTACAATCTCACTTGCAATTTTAGCTAAAGGTGATACCATAATCTTAGTTATAGAGTAAAATATTTAAATGTTTTTATTATTTCTTTACAAAAAGGTTACATAAACAGTGACCTTGGTTTTTAACTTCATCTTTGTGATAAATACACGGGCATATTATTTTTTTGTCTTGTTCTTTATCTCCTGTAATTGCCCTGCATGGACAGTATTTTTCACTGTGTTTTGTTTCATTTTCTAAGAGACGATTTATTATATTGTCAACTACTTTTTTGTTTGGGTTTACTTTAAACCCGTTCTTTTTTGCGTGTTTTTCAGCAAATTCCAAGAATTCTTCTTTTGTCATTTTATATTTAATGCTTTTTTAATTTTTTCTTGATCAAAACCAACTATTATCTTATCATCTATTTCTATTACAGGTACTCCTGTTTGTTTTGATTTTTTAATCATTTCTTTTGCTGCTGCATGATTTAAGGATACGTCTATATCTTCAAAATCTATTTTATGCTCTTTTAAAAAATCCTTTGCTTTGTGACACCACAGACACATCCGAGTTGAATAAACTTTTACTTTGTGTTTGTTCATTTTTCTTAAAAATTTTTTATTATTTAAAAAACTATCTTTTTTATTAAATTTTAGGGACTATTCCTAAAACATAGGCATCTAGTTTATTGTCACAATAAGTAACAGAAATACTTAATTTATCACAATATGAATCCACTAGTGTACATTGTTTTGTGTCAACTTCTGACTTGTTTAAACAGAAGATATTGGCTTCTTCATTATTACAGTTTTTAGCGATACGTTCAACAGTTTTTGACATATTTTCCCCAACTTGGGCAATAAGATACGGGTGTTCTAAAAGTTCTGAGATGGGTATACGCCCTTTTTTAAATCCGGGAGGAACAAACCGTACTGTTTTATCTCCTGAATTTAATCTTTCAACTAAATCTTCTTTACTTGTATGAATATTGTTCATATTATCATAAACTATTACGCTTCCATCTGTAAGGAAAAGATTTTCAGTAGATGTCCATAGGAAGTTATATCTAAACTCGTGTAATATTTCAGAATAATAAAGATTATTTGGTTCTTGCAATGCTAAATCCAATAAAGAAAATATCTGTGCAGTTGTTGGTATTAATAATTTTTCTTTTGTTAGGTGTTCCATTACTTCTGTATAAGTACTCTGTCCTCTTGTTAAATAAACAAAAGTTAAAGTCTCGTCATTATGGGGTATGTAAATTTCAGTTCTTCTACTAATTCCAATGCCCAATCTGTTATTTTTTGTTGTCATGGGATAATTTTTGAGTATTTATTCGTATCTTAAAGCATCTACTGGTTTTAACTTTGATGCTTGTAATGCTGGGAATACACCTGAAATAGAACCGACTATAAAAGAAAATAATAAAGCGCCTATTATTAAATAAGGATTTAGGGATGCTTTTATTAGTGTTATTCCGTAAATATTGGTAGAGATTATTTCAACGCTTTTACTCATACCTATCCCAATCAAAACACCAATTAAACCACCCATCAAACCAAGCATACCAGATTCCATTAAAAAAAGAGTGAATATATCTGAATTTTTTGCGCCTATTGCTTTCATAATGCCAATTTCTTTTGTTCTTTCTAATACAGAAGTGTACATTGTATTCATTATACCAATTCCACCAACTAAAAGAGAGATTCCTGCTATTCCAACTAAAACAACCTGGATAATATTAAAGATCTTCGTGATGGTTTGGAGAAGCTGTTCAGAAGTTTGCACTTGGAAAGTTTCTTGACCTTCTTCCTCTCCTCTTGATTTCCGTAGTTTCTTTTCTATATTTTCAGCAACATCAACGGGATTGTAGTTTCTTTGTGTTTTTGCAATTATTTGGCTCTCTTCGTCTTCTACATTCAACAATTCCTTAAGCACTTCTTTTTGAACATAATAAGCATTATCATCAAAAGGATTGCCTGATTTTTTTAAGACTCCAACAACTTTAAAATTTCTTCCTTCAATTTGAATATTGTCATTTAATTTTACTGACTTGTCCCATGTATCCCCATAAACATGATTATAACCAACAAGAATTTTAGACTGGTCACTTTTTTTTAATGGCCTTCCTTCAATAACTAAACCAGCCATAGTATCCTTAACAAGTTTTTCGTAATATTGATCGTAACCAATCATAAAACCGATATTAATCTCGTCATTAAATTTTGCTGGTCCTGATTTTATTAAAATCCCTGCTGCATCTTCAACTCCGCGGGTATTTTTTATGACTTCTAAATCCTTACTTGTAAGAATTAATGCTTTGTTTGTTGCAGAACCTGGAGGTCCAATTGTTTTACTCTGTATAATTATCTTATCGCTACCAAGTTCTTGAAATTGTTCATTAATTGCGTCCTGTAATCCTTGACCCAAAGATATAAGTGATACAACTGCTGCTATTCCAATAAATATACCTAACATAGTTAACCAGGATCTTACACCCCTATATTTTAGGTTTTTACAAGCTAATAAAAAATAATCCTTAAGCATTTTTCCTTTTACGTCTTCTATATATTATGTATATGAAGACTATGATTACTAAAAAAGCCATAACCCTAAGAAATCCGTTTGGTTTTATCAATCCAATTTGCTTTGCTTCATTGACTGAATAAACTCTTGCTTCTATATTTTCTTGTATGCTATAATCTTGATTATTTGTATCTTTGTATGTTACTAATAATGGAATTGTTATGGTGTTTTTCTTGATTGGTATTAAGTCTAAATCAATTGTTTCTGAATCGTCTGAATCAAGATTCCCTATGTATATATTTTTAGAAGATAATAAATTAAATTGGTTAGAATTTAATATTTCAATGTTTAATAGTTTTATATTTGATAAACCCCGGTTTACTAAATTTATAGACAGTGTTTCTTTTTTAGATTCTATTAATTCAGATTTATCTATATTTATATCTAATGAAGGGGTGCTTGAAACTATCAAAGCAATAACATCGTCTTTTGTATAAAATTGGTTAAATTGATCGTAGTAAGTTATTTTAATTGGTATTTTGTATATGTCTGGTTTTGCACTTGGCAATGAAATAATATCGAAAGTAAATTGTGTTTCTTGACTTTCTGACAAACTATCTATTCTTTGTTCTGTGACTGATTTTATTGGCGCAAATGGAAGTGTATTTGAAGTTAAATCGAGTTTTAGTGTGATGTCTTTTAGTAAGAAATTCGCCTGATTTTTTACATTTATTTTTACTTGTGCTTCCTGACCGGGTTGTATTTTATTTGGAATTGATTCCACTGAAGTTACTATCAGTGTTGTTTCTATTGATTTTACTTGAATATTAAAAGATGTTGTTTCTTCATCATCATTGACTTCGTAATCTAAATCTATTTTTTTAAATCCGGTTGTAGCACTATCTTTAACTTCAACTGAATAAATGAGTATTTTCTCTTCAAATGGACCTAAATTACTAAATTTTATTTCATCTGTATCAACAGAAAAATAATTATTCGAACTTAAATCAAATATAAGGTCTGTTAATTGTTCATTAACTAGGTTTTTTACTTTAAATTCAATGTTAAAAATATTACCAGGTGTAACGGGCTGCGGTGTGTAATTTGACAAAATAATCTGTACATCTGAAGCATCATTTGCGTATACTACTGGTAATAGTATTAGTAATATTAAGATTAACAATTTAATTCGCATTTTTTACCTCCCTACATATCTCTCCATCTCTTAAATAAACAGTTCTTTTGGCATATTTTATTAAAGATTGGTCGTGAGTGACTAGTATGATTGTTTTTCCATTTTTATTTAGGTTTTTTAGAAATTCCATTATATTCAATCCTGTTTTTGAATCCAGGTTGCCTGTTGGTTCGTCTGCTACTACAATTTCCGGGTCGTTAGCTAATGCCCTTGCTATTGCAACTCTTTGCTGTTCACCACCTGAAAGCTCGGTTGGTTTATGATGCAAACGATCTTTTAATCCAAAAGAGGTTAGTAATTCTGTAGCTCTTTTTGTTCTTTGATGTTCTGGAACATTTTGGAATATCATAGGTAATGTAACATTTTCTAGTGCTGAAATTGTATTTATTAAATTAAATTGCTGAAAGATAAATCCTATTTTTTTACCTCGTATTTGTGCTAATCCCGATTCATTCAGTGAAGAGATATTTATATCTTCTAATTCTAAAATCCCTTTTGTTGGTACATCTAAAGAACCAATTGAGTTCAGAAATGTAGATTTTCCCGAGCCTGAAGGGCCTAAGATTGCAACAAAATCTCCTTGATATATATCCAGGTTGATATTTTTTAGTGCTGGAACCTCTATTTTGCCACGCTTATAGATTTTCCATAATTCAATTAATTTTATTATCTTCTTTTTCATTTTAAATACCCTAAGAATAAACTTAGAGGTTTTGTACCTCTTTTTAAGAAAAAGATTGAATTACTCTTTATAAGGTTTTTGTTTTTAGTTGTATGCAAGCTGTGTAATTAAGTCAACTGCGTCTATTCTATAAAGCACGTATAAAAACAACATAAACCACAAAACCATTAAGACAATCAAAATTGATTTTGCGTATAAATTTGCTTTTAATAAGTCGTTTGTTTTTCTCTGGGCTCTTAGATTTTTTAATTGCAATTCTTCGCTGTATGAAATTTTGTATTTTTCGCCTTTTTCATCTTTATACACCATTGGTTTGACCATTTAATCACCCTTTCCAGTTGTTAGAATATCGCCTCTTTTTAGTTTATATTGTAGAAATGGTATATAAAGATTTATATGAAAGAGAATAATAATCAGTTTTTACTCTTTTTTTAGATTATGCTTTTCTATTATGGTTTCAAATGATTTCTCATTAAATTCTTTTGTGGTTAAAAGGAGATAATTGTCTCCTGTATAAAATATTACTCCTTTTAATTCAGAACCAGCAATTAATCTACTACATATAGTACAATATGGTTTTCCCGAAAATTTTTGTATTTGTCCATCTTTTATATGGCCAATATACATTACTGCGTTAGAAATATCTTTTGTATTCTTTAAAGCTTGAAGAAGCGCATTTTGTTCAGCGTGTATTGAAAAGCATAATTCTGAATTAATCCCAGACCCAATATTTTTTTCTTTTCTTAGACACACTTCACAAATTTTATCAATGGGTTTATTGTGACCCTTTGCTAAAACAATTCCTTCTTTAACGATAATAGCTCCAAAATGGGATTTTTGACATTTTGCTTTTTTAGCCTCTTCCCAAGCTATTTCCATAAATTCCTCGTGATCTTTTGGGTTTAATATTTCCATAATCTTTTTAAAATTTATGCGGAGGGCAGGATTTTCTTACAGTCCAAGGAGTTGATAAAAACCTTAGTTCTTATATTCGAACCTGCGAACCCACTGAGGGAACAGCTCTTGAGGGTCGACTATTAGAAACTTTTAAAAAAAGTTTCATCAAAATATCTGTC
>CAYIWE010000007.1:0-15899 GCA_964367025.1 Candidatus Woesearchaeota archaeon | reverse complement strand
ATACCAGCAAGGAAATAATATCTATTTTTGGCACCCAAGAGACAAATCTGTCGCGGGGTTCGATGCCGATTCTGGCAGGGCTTTCCTCTATTGCAGCAGGGATCCTGGCTACTCGTATCCTGCCCTTGGGGTATTCGCAGCTCGCAAATTTTTTGAAGATTCAACTATCTTAGATTCAAGAATTAAAAAAGAAGGATTATATTCAATAGAAGAAATTAAAACAGCACTAGACAACGCAGAACTAAGTGGATTAACTAATTTACTTTTAGAAGAATTAAATAAATAATTTTTTATATTACAGTTCTTTTTTTAACTAAAATGAATTTTATACAGAAGATTTTTGAAGATAAAATAGATGATTTAGTTAAAAAACAATTTATACGATTTAGTAAAGGACAGTTTGAAAGAGCTTTAATTACAATAAAAAAATCAAAAGAACTGAAAATAAAAACAAGTTATGAATTTTCCAATGATTTAGTAAACTTAATTGCCCAAAACTCAAAAGAAAAATTACAAGTAAAAGGAAAAATAATTTCTTTTAAAGACCTTGAACCAAAAATAGAAGTGAAATATCAAAAAAAAGGTAAACAATTCATATCAGATGTAAATACAACAATAGAACCAGAACAATTAAAACAATTATACGAGAATTTCAAAGATCAATACTTGCTCCTAACAATTAAATCAAAAGATTTTTCTCTAATAACAAAAACAGCTATACCAAAACCAGGAAAAGAACCAAAAGATGATTTTTGTAAATTAACACTACCCCTAAAATACATAAACGAATTTTTGTTTGATATAACTCAGGACTTCAAAGAAGCAAAAATAAAGCATATTTACGTAATTGAAGACATAACAATACCAAAAGAGTATCAAAATAATTTTGAACTCGGAAGATTAAATGCAAAAAGAAAAGGAAAAATCATAAGAGAAATAACACTTGATGGAAAAACAACTAAAAAAGAAAAACAAATTCTTATCTAGCAGCTAATTTTATGTCTTTGCCTTTAACAGTTTTCCTGCCTGAATGCTTAGCCAATCTAACCGCCTTTTCACCTATTTCCTCAGCAATATCTTCCAATACATCTTTTAATGCTTCTTTAGCATCTATACTCACCCGCGTTGCACCTGCTTTTTTCAATATCTTTTCCATCGCAGCAGCAGGTAAAATTTTCTTTTCCATTTTAGACCAAATAAAAACCCCATTTAAGCAAAAAAGTCCAAAATATATAAATCTAACTATTAAAGCAAATAAATGCTTAAATAAAGCCAAGAAACCGGATAAATTAAGAGGTTAAATCTACCAAAACCTTTATAAATAACCTGATATCATGAATCAAATACTTTTGTCGTGATAAAAAAGTAAAAACAAAGAATTACCGGTTTTTACTTAATTAAAAATAAAAAAATAAGTTTTGGAGGAAACTTATTTAGTAGGTGCATCGCATTCTAAAGCGGCAATCTTTCAAAGAAGATTGTGCTCTGTTTGGGCATGTCCTCTTATTAAGTTTTCCATTAATAAAAAATGCCTAAAAAACATCACCCGAGACGAGGATCTTTGCAGTTTTGGCCTAGGAAGAGAGCTAAAAAAATACTGCCCTCTCTAAGGTTAAAATCTAGTTCTAACCTCACTAGAACTATGAAGGATACTAAATTATCAGCATTTATAGGTTATAAGGCAGGCATGACCCATTTATTAATAAAAGACACAAACCAAGCATCACCAACTAAAAACCAGGATATTTTTTGTCCAGCAACAGTGATTGATTGTCCTCCATTAAAGTCTCTTTCTCTACGTTTTTACAAAAAACAAAATAATACATTACAGCCCCTAACCCAGATTTTCTCAAAAAATCTCGATAAAGAATTAAAAAGAAAAATTAAATTCAGAAAAAAGGAACCGAAGGATTCTATCCCGGAAGATTTTGACGATTTAAGATTAACAGTTTATACACAACCTAAGTTAACGCCAATTGGAAAGAAAAAGCCAGAGATAATAGAAATACCAATCAGCGGCAAAAATAAAAATGAAAAATTGGAATACGCTAAACAACTATTAGATAAAGAAATTAAATTATCAGACATATTTAATGCAGAACAATTAGTAGATATACGTTCTATCACAAAAGGAAAAGGGTTTCAGGGAACAGTAAAGAGATTTGGAGTAACGATAAGACAGCATAAATCAGAAAAAACAAAAAGAGGCGCCGGTAATTTGGGTCCATGGACGCCCAAAAAAGTTTCTTGGAGGGTGCCCCAACCAGGAAAGATGGGTTTTCATAAAAGAACCGAATATAATAAATTAGTATTAAACACGGGTTCTAATCCAAATGAGATAAATCCTAAAGGCGGTTTCTTGCATTACGGATTAATAAAAAATGATTATTTGATAGTAAAAGGTTCCATCCCAGGTCCAACAAAAAGGACAATATTGCTGACTAATGCAATTAGGCCAAACAAAAAACACCTACATCCCGTAGAAATAAATTATACAAGCCTATCTTCAAAACAAGGAAAATAAAATGAAAGCAACAGTCTATTCGATAAAAGGAGAAAAAGTAAAACAAATAGATTTACCAATCCAATTTGAAGAAGAATATAGACCCAATATTATACGAAGGGCATTTCTAGTAATAAGAAGTCATTTAAGACAACCATACGGTGCAAAACCAAAGGCCGGTCAAAGATCTTCAGCCGTTTTATCTAGAAGAAGAAGAGATTACAAAACTTCTTACGGTCACGGTATATCAAGAATACCAAGAAAAACTATATGGCGTAGAGGAAGACAATTTGGTTGGGTTGGTGCATTTGCTCCTGGTACTGTTGGCGGAAGAAGAGCACATCCACCAAAAGCAGAGAAAATATGGGAACTAAAAATTAACAAAAAAGAACGGAAAAAGGCAATAAGATCAGCAATAGCTGCAACAGCAAATCTAAATTTAGTCAAGGAAAGAAATCCCACACTCTCATTAAGTTTGCCAATAATAATTGAATCAGAATTTGAAAAAGTAAATAAAACAAAAGAGGTAAAAAAAATTTTAGAAAATTTAGGATTAAAAAAAGAACTAGAAAGAACCGAAAAAAAGAAGATAAGAGCAGGAAAAGGAAAAATGCGTAATAGAAAATACAAAAAAAAGGTTGGACCTTTAATTGTAGTTTCTTATGATTGTCCCCTATTAAAAGCTGCACCCAACATACCTGGTGTAGATATCTGTCCTATAAACTCACTAAACGCTTTACTATTGGCTCCAGGCTCAAAACCAGGAAGATTAACCATCTATACTGAATCCGCAATTGAAAATTTAAGAACAAAAAAATTATTTTTATCATAAAAAATGGATCCATACACTATACTAAAACACCCACTCTCAACTGAAAAAGCAGTTAGGTTAATGGAAGCAGAAAATAAACTTATATTCATAGTTTTAAGAACATCAACAAAAAAACAGATAAAAGAAGCAATTGAAAAAGCATTTAATGTTAAAGTGTTAAGTGTTAATACTTTAATAACTAATAAAGGAAAGAAAAAAGCATATGTAAAACTGTCTCCACAAACTCCGGCAGTTGACATTGCAACTTCATTAGGTTTAGTATAAAATGGGAAAAAGAATAATTCAACAAAGGAGAGGAAGAGGAACTTCAACTTATATTGCACCTAGTCATCGATATAAAGCCCAGGTTACTCACAGAAAATACGATGAAAAAGAAAAAACAGATATTATTTACGGAAAAGTAATAGATTTAATTCACTGTCCAGGACATTCAGCACCATTAGCAAAAATAGCTTATGAAACTGGAGAAAAAGTTTTTATTATTGCTCCCGAAGGTGTAAGAGTTAATGACATCGTGGCTTCTGGATTTAAAGCACCAATTCAAATAGCTAATACAACCTGTTTAAAAAATATACCTGAAGGAACTTTTATTTATAATGTAGAAAATCAACCCGGAGACGGTGGAAAATTTGTTAGAACATCTGGAACATCAGCAAGAGTAATATCTCGATTAAAAGATAAAGTAGTTGTAAGATTGCCTTCAAAAAACCAAAAAACATTAGATGAAAAGTGTAGAGCAACTATTGGTATAGTCGCTGGTGCAGGTAGAGTTGAAAAACCGTTTGTAAAGGCAGGTAAGAAATTCCATGCAATGAAAGCTAAAAACAAACTATATCCTAAGACTTCAGGTGTTGCAATGAATGCTACAGACCACCCATTTGGTTCTGGTCGTGGACGTTATCCAGGAAAACCAACCACAGCACCAAAGAATGCTCCTCCTGGTAGAAAAGTAGGTTTAATAAGAGCCAGAAAAACAGGTAGAGGGAAATAAATATGTTGAAAAAAGAATTTACTTATAGGGGAAAAACAATGGAAGAATTAAAAAAACTTTCATTAAATGAATTTATTAAATTAATTCCAGCAAGACAAAGAAGAACACTATCAAAAGGTTTTACAGAACAACAAAAGAGACTTTTATTAAAAATAAAAAAAGCAAAGGATGGCAATTATAAGAAAATCATCAAAACCCACTGTAGAAATTTAATTATTTTGCCAGAAATGATTGATTCAGTAATTTATGTTCATAGTGGAAAAGAATTTTCACAAGTAAGAATAAACGAAGAAATGATAGGGCATTACCTTGGAGAATTTGTTTTAACAAGGAAGAGAATTGCACACTCATCACCAGGTGTTGGCGCTACAAAATCTAGTTCATCAGCTGCAACTAAGAAAAAATAAAAATGGTAAATAAATACGCAATACAGGATTTCAACAAAGAACTTATGGCCAAAGCATTAGGCAGATCTTTACCAATTTCAACTAAGCATTCAATAGAGATTTGCAATTTTTTAAGAAATAAAACAACACTTAAAGCAAAAAAACAACTTGAACTGGTTATAAACAAAAAATTAGCAATCCCATTTAAAAGGTTCAATAAAGATATCGCACACCGAAAAGGGAATATCGCATCAGGTAAATTCCCAGAAAAAGCTTCAAAGCATTTTTTAAAATTAATAGAAAATGCAGAAAAAAACGCTCAAAATAAAAACCTAGATACCACTAATTTGCTGATAAAACATATTTGTGCACACAAAGCTTCTACCCCATGGCATTTTGGAAGACACCGAAGAAGAAAAATGAAAAGAACACATGTTGAGATTGTAGTAGAAGAAATAAAACAAAAGAAGGAAGATAAAAAATGATAGAAAGAAAATTTGTTTCACAAAAAGTCAGCGAATTTCAAATAAAAGAATATATAATGTCTGAAATGGGAAACGCAAATATCAGTCATACTGAAATCCAAAGGACACCACTAGGCGAAAAAGTAACTATTTACACTTCAAAACCAGGATTAGTTGTCGGAAGAAAAGGAGAAAACATTAAAAAATTAACCGAGGATTTAAAAACAAAATTCAAAATGGAAAATCCGCAAATTGAAGTTGGAGAAATTGAAAATCCAGATTTAAATGCCGAATCAATAGCACAAAGGATAATTTTTGTTTTAGAAAGATACGGATCAAACAGATTTAAATCAATTGGTTACAAAGCACTACAACAAGTTATGGATGCCGGAGCAGTTGGAGCAGAGATAATAATTTCTGGTAAAATTCCAAGTGCAAGAGCAAGAAATTGGCGTTTTTATGCAGGTCATTTAAAAAAATCAGGAGATATCTCAGAAAACTATGTTAAAAAAAATATAAGTACTGCAAAATTAAAATCAGGTATTGTCGGTATAAAAGTAAGGATACTAACACCGGATGTAAAATTACCAGATACGATAGAAATAAACAAAGAAATTAAAATTGAGGAAGTAGAGAAAAAAACAAAAGAAAAACCAAAAAAAACAAAAGAAAAAAAAGAAAATGGCTATAATAAAGAAAAACGAACTGAAAAAACTGGATAAACAATCATTACAAAATAAATTGATTGATTTAAAGAAAGAACTAATGAAGTTTAATACCCAAATTTCAACAGGAACCTTACCTGAAAACCCAGGTAAAATAAAAGAAATAAAAAGAACAATCGCAAAGATAATATTTACCTTAGATAAATTTAAACAAAATAAGGAGGATAAGAAAAAAGTATGAGTGGCATATGTCCCACCTGTGGATTACCAAAAGAGATTTGCGCATGTGAAACCATAGCAAAAGAAGACCAGGCAATAAAAATAAGGCTGGTAAAAAGACGATTTGGAAAAATGACTACAGTTGTCGAAGGAATTAATCAAAAAGATATAAACATAAGAGAACTTGCAAAGAAACTTAAATCCAAATTTGCTTGTGGAGGAACTGCTAAAAAAGGTATAATTGAACTGCAAGGAACTCACAAAAAAGAAATTAAAGAAGAATTAGTAAAACTTGGTTTTCCACCAGAGACAATAACAGTTGATTAAGAATGAGTAATACAAATTACTTGAAAAAAGAATTGATAGGCTTGCCTATAGAAATATTAGAAGCAAAAAACAAATCACTGATTGGGATTAAAGGAATAATAATAGATGAAACAAGAAATACTATTACCATAAAAAACCACTCAGTAAAAAAAATAATCAAAAATCAAGTGATATTAAAAATTAAATTCAATAAAAAAATAATAGAAATTGATGGTAAACTCTTACTAAATAAACCAGAAGAAAGGATTAAAAAATGAAAGATAAAACAGGATTTAAATTAAAAGAACCAAAAGAAAAATGTGAAGATATTAAATGTCCATTCCATGGAAAATTAAAATTACACGGAAGAACATTTATAGGTGTTGTAACTAGTGTATCTTCTCAAAAAACAGCCAAAGTAGAATGGCAAAGATTATTTTACTTGCCAAAATACGAAAGATACGAAAAAAGAAAATCAAAAATAATATCTTATAATCCAACATGTATTAATGCTAAAGTCGGCGATAAAGTTAAAGTTATTGAAACTAGAAAGATAAGTAAAACTAAAAATTCAGTTATTGTTGAGGTTTTAAAATGAAAGCAAATATTGCTAAAGTAACACGGGCACTCCCAATTGGAACCGAAATTAAAACTTGTGATAATTCAGGAGCTAAAATAATAAAAATTATTTCAGTAAAAGGTCACAAAACAGTTAAAAGAAGATTAGCCTCTGCCGGTGTTGGTGATTTAGTCACAGCATCTGTAATAAATGGAACAAAAGAAATGAGAAAACAGGTTGTTCAAGCCATCATAGTCAGACAAAAAAAAGAATACCGAAGACCAGATGGAACAAGAATAAAATTTTCAGATAACGCAGCAGTTGTTTTAAAAGATGAACGGGGCAATCCTAAAGGCACTATATTCAAGGGTGCGATAGCAAAAGAAGCAACAAATAAATGGCCAGGTGTATCAAAAGTTGCAAAAATAATAATCTAAAATGAAAAAGAAATTTTCACTATCATGGGAAGGGAGTAAACAAAGAAGAAAACAAAGAAAATACCTAGCTAACGCTCCATTACACATTCAAAGAAGATTAATATCTTCTCACCTATCAAAAACACTAAAAGAAAAATATAATCGAAGATCACTGGGATTAAAAAAAGGAGATGTTGTAAAAATAATTCGAGGAATCTTTAAAGGGAAGACCGGAAAAGTAGAGAGGATAAACTTAAAAGAAAAAAAAATTTACGTCACTAATATTCACATATTCAAAAAGGATGGGACAAAAACCTTTTACCCAATTCACCCATCCAATTTAATTATTCAAGAATTAAATTTGGACGATAAGAAAAGACAGAAAGTATTAGATAGGAAGAAAAAATAAAAATGGTAAAAAAACATTTAAAACGGTTAGTCGCACCAAGAACCTGGCCAATAAAAAAGAAAGAGAATAAATTTATAACAAGACCTAACCCCGGGCCACATTCACTAGAGAAATCTATAACTATCAACTTAATTGTTAAGAATTTATTAAAACAAGCAAATACAACTAAAGAAGTAAAAAAAGTACTTTCTGGGAAAAATATTCTTGTAGATAATAAACCAATAACAGACCACAAATTTTCATTAGGTTTAATGGATGTTATTTCAATACCAAAAACAAATGAATTTTTCAGAATACTCATAAATACAAAAGGTAAATTCTTTTTACAACCAATAAAAGAACAAGAAGCCTCAATAAAACCATGTAAGATTATTAATAAATCTATTTTAAAAAAGAAAAGAGTTCAATTAAACTTATTTGATGGCAAAAATAAAATTGTACAGGAAGATGATTACAAAGTAGGAGATACAATCGTCTTAGATTTAATAAAAAAAGAAATTCAAAACCACATAAAATTAGAAAAAGGAGCATTGGTCTTATTAGTTAATGGAAAACACATAGGTAAACTTGCTATAGTAAATAAAATAATAGAAAAACCTGGGTCACACAAAGACACCATTTTAATAAAAACAAAAAGTTCTGAAATTGAAACTTTCAAGAATTATGTTTTTGTTATAGGTAAAGAGAAACCAGTAATAACCATACAAGAAAATGAGTAATATAATGCAAAATATAAATATAGAGAAAGTAACACTTAATATTGGTGTAGGAAATGAACCAGATAAATTAGAAAAAGCAATGATTTTATTAGAAAAAATTACAAATTCAAAACCAAAAAAAACATTTACAAAAAAAAGAATACCAACCTGGAATATACGGCC
This sequence comes from Candidatus Woesearchaeota archaeon, assembly GCA_964367025.1. Lineage (GTDB taxonomy): Archaea > Nanobdellota > Nanobdellia > SCGC-AAA011-G17 > ARS1178 > CAYIWE01. Next base: position 7,268 of record CAYIWE010000007.1, on the reverse strand, counting down.
GGGTTTGGCCATTGGTTGTAAGGCGACCATGAGAGGAAAAAAAGCCGAATTAATATTAAAAAAACTATTATATGCTGTAAACAACAATTTAAAAGCTTCACAGTTTGACGATAAAGGTAATTTCTCTTTTGGTATAAAAGAATATATCGATATCCCAGATGTAAAATATGAAGTTAATCTTGGAATAATAGGTTTAGAAGTTGCTGTAACATTACAAAGACCTGGATTTAGGATAAAGAGAAGAAGGGTAAAACAAACAAATATTCCAAGAAAACATCAGATCTCAAAACAACAAGCAATAGATTTCATAAAAGAAAGATTTAACATAAACATGGAGGAAAATAAGTAAAATGACAACAAGTGATCATAAAAAAGTGTTTAAACAATTAAAGAATAAACCAATTAAATTAAAAAAATTCCTTAAACACAATGCGCCAAAAGAAAGGAAGACTGGGAAAGCAATAAGGCATTGTAGAAGATGTGGAAGAGTGGGAGCACATATACAAAAATATGGAATTGGTTTATGCAGACAGTGTTTCCGAGAAATTGCCAAGGAGCTGGGATTTAAGAAATATAATTAGGGGGAAAAATGTCTTTAAATGATCCATTATCAAATGCATTATCTCACATATTGAATTGTGAAAAAGTTAGTAAAACTACTTGTAATATAACACCAACATCCAAGACAATAAAAATTGTTTTAGAAATACTTAATAAAGAGGGATATGTTGGAAGTTACGAATTGGTAAAAAATAATAAAGGAGACATATTAAAATTAAATTTGCTTGGTAAAATAAATAAATGTGGAGCAATAAAACCCAAATTTTCCATAAAGGAAAACCAATTCGAAAAATATGAACGAAGATTTCTTCCAGCAAAAGACTTTGGTATACTCATATTAACTACTTCAAAAGGCATTATGACTAATAAAGAAGCTAAAGATAAAAAGGTTGGAGGAAAATTACTAGTCTATTGTTATTAAAAATGAAAAAGAAAAAAAATATAGCACAAAAAATAGAAATACCAAAAGATATTGATCTAACAATAGATAAAAATATAATCGCTCTAAACCACGATGGCAAGGAAATTAAAAGAAGATTGTATCACCCCGGAATTCATATAAAAAATGAGAATAATACAATACTCATTTCTTCTGAAAAAAATTCAAGAAATGAAAAAAAAATAATTAATACCTACAAAGCCCATATAAAAAATATGATTCACGGCCTAGTTGAAGGTTATACCTATAAATTAAAAATTTGTTCAAGTCACTTTCCTATGAATGTTTCTTTAGACAATAATAAACTAATAATCAAAAATTTTTTTGGTGAAAAAGTTCCAAGAAAAGCAAAAATCTTAGAAGGAGTAGATATAAAAATCGAAGGCGACATAATCACAGTTAAAGGAGTTGACAAAGAAAAAGTCGGTCAAACCAGCGCTAACATGGAAAAAGCTACAAGAATCACCAATAGGGATCGAAGAGTCTTCATGGACGGGATTTATATAATTGATAAGGGTGGAAGAAAGATACACTAAATGAAAACAGCAATTACACTAAGGAAGAAGAAACCGCGTTTTATTAGAAGAGATTATACAAAAAGAAAAAATTTGGGTGAAAAATGGAGAAGACCCAAGGGAATTGATAATAAACTAAGATTAAATATCAAAGGACACGGGAAAAAGATTTCACAGGGTTATAGATCAGCTAAAATAATAAGAGGATTAAATCGAAGTGGACTAAAAGAAGTTTTAATCAACTCACCAAATGATTTATTAAAAATAAAAGAAAATCAAATTTCTTTGATATCAAAAACAGTAGGTTCAAAAAAGAGAGTTGAAATAATAAAGAAAGCAAAAGAGTTGAACTTGCCCATTCAAAATATTAAAGACATTAATTCATTTTTAAAACAAATAGAAGAAAAAATAGTAAAGAAGAAAGAATTAAAGAAAAAACTACAAGATAAAAAGAAGAAATTTGTTGAAGAAGTAAAGAAAAAAACAAAAGAACCAGAAGAAAAAACAAAAGATAACGAAAAAGAAAAAATACTAAAAACAAAAGAACCCAAAAAACAGGAAATACTTAGACAAGAAGTTAAAAAACCAACCCAACAACAAAAAAGAACAAAAATAATTGGTGAAGAAAAATGAGATTACAATCACAAAAAAGACTAGCAGCTACAATACTAAAAATAAGCCCGAATAGGGTGTGGATCGACCCAGAAAAATTGACAGAAGTAAAAGAAGCAATAACCAAAGAAGATATACGTTCTTTAATCAAGGATAAAATAATCAGAAAAAAGCCAAAAGTTGGCGTTTCAAGAGGAAGAGCAAGAAAAAAAGCAGTTCAGAAGAAAAAAGGAAGAAGGAAAGGAGCCGGATCAAGAAAGGGTAAAACCACTGCAAGATTACCAAGGAAAAAATCTTGGATTAACAGGATAAGAGCACAAAGAAAATTACTTCAATCACTTAAAGAGAAAGAAAAAATTTCCACGAAAAATTATAACATAATAAGAAAAAGAATGAAAGGTGGATTTTTTAGAAGCAGAAGACACTTAAAATTATATTTATCTAACAATAAATTGATCAAGGAAAAAAAATGAGAAGATTAACAAGAATACCATTCAAAAGAAAGAACCAGAAGAAAACAGATTATAAAAAGAGATTAAAGCTTCTAATGGCTAAAAAACCAAGGGTTGTTGTAAGAAAGTCATTAAATAATATATTAGTACAAATCACAAAATTTTCTTTAGATGGAGATAAAATTGAAGTTTCAGCAAATTCAAGAAATTTAGTGAAATTGGGATGGAAATATCACAGAGGAAATGTATCTGCCGCATATTTAACAGGTTTACTTTGTGGTGTCAAAGCAAAACAAAAAAACATAAAAGAAGCAGTTTTGGATATAGGTATTTATCCTTCAACAAAGGGTTCTGTATTATACGCTTCTTTAAAGGGATTAGTTGATGCAGGATTAAAAATAAACCATTCAAAAGAAATATTACCCAGTGAAGATAAAATATCTGGGAAACACATAACAGATTATGCTCAGCTTTTATTAAAAACAAATAAAGAAAAATATAAAAAACAATTTTCAAGATATATCAAAAATCAGATAAAACCGGAAGGAATATCAACATCCTTTCAGGAAGTTAAAAATTTGATCCTTAAAGGAGATAAAAAATGATAAAAAAAGATAACACTGAAGAAATCATAGAAAAAGAAATTGCAAGAAAAGAAGAAGAAACAAAAGCAATTAATACAACCAAAGAAACATGGAAACCAAAAACTGAATTGGGCAAAAAGGTAAAATCTGGAGAAATAAAAAATATTGATGAAATATTAGATAAAGGTTTAAAGATCATGGAAGTTGAAATAATTAATATTCTTTTACCTAATCTAAAAACAGAATTATTGATGATTGGTCAATCAAAAGGTAAATTTGGTGGTGGTAAAAGAAGCATATGGAAACAAACACAAAAGAAAACTAAAGAAGGAAATAAACCACGGTTTGCTACAATGGCCGTTGTAGGTAACTCTGATGGTTATGTTGGAATTGGCTATTCAAAATCAAGAGAAACAGTTCCAGCTAGAGAAAGAGCAACACGCAATGCTAAATTAAACTTAATCAAAGTCAGAAGAGGATGTGGGGAATGGACTTGTGCATGCAATAAATCACACTCAATCCCATTTAAGGTAGAAGGTAGTTGTGGTAGTATAAGACTAACTTTAAAACCAGCACCACAGGGTGTTAATCTTTGTACTGAAGGAGAACTAAAAAAAATTCTTAGCTTAGCTGGAATAAAAGATATATATTCAAAAACAAAAGGACAAACAAGAACAAGGATTAATTTAATAAAAGCCTGCTTCGCAGCTTTAAAAAAACTGAATACCACAAAAATAAAACCAGAAGATATAAAGAAATTGAGGATTATTGAGGGTATAAATCAATGAATCAACAAAGATTGGTTGTCATAAGGATAAGAGGATCTGTAGATGTTAGGAAAACAATAGAAGACACTATGAATATGCTTAGATTATATAAAAAAAATACCTGTGTTATAATAAATACTTCGCCAGCATGCATTGGTATGCTAAAAAAAATTAAAGATTATGTTACTTGGGGGGAGCTTGATAAAGAAACCCTTAAAGTATTATTACAACAACGAGGAAGACTGCCTGGAAATAAACAGTTAACTGAAGATTATCTAAAACAAAAAACAAATTTAAATTTTGAAGGATTTGCAAATGAGTTTATGCAATTCAAGAAAGAATTGAGTGACGTTCCTGGATTAAAAAGATTTTTCAGACTTAAACCACCAGAAAAAGGTTTTGAAAAAAAAGGAATAAAAAAACCGTATTCTCTTGGTGGAGTACTAGGTTACAGAAAAGATAAAATAAATGAACTAATAAGGAAAATGTTGTAAAATGATAACCAAAAGAAAAAAGAATACAAGGCAACGGGGATCTAAAACCCATGGCTGGGGAGCAAAGAAAAAACACAGGGGAGCAGGAAATCGTGGTGGAAGAGGAAAAGCAGGTACAGGAAAAAGAGCAGATCAGAAAAAACAAACAATCCTCAAAAAATACGGCAAATCCTATTTCGGTAAATTCGGTTTTAAAAAACCAAATAAAAAAGATACAAAAACAATAAACTTAGGATATCTCGAAAAAAATTTTGATAAATTACTAAAAAACAAGTTGATTAAACAAGAAAAAGACACTTTTTTAATAAACTTAAAAGATCTAAAAATTAACAAATTGTTGGGAAGTGGAAAAATAACCAAGAAATTTAAGATAATAGCAGAAAGATTCTCAAAAAATACCAAAGAAAAAATAGAAAAACTTGGGGGGGAAATTTCTAAAGAATAATGTCTCTATTCAGTAATCTTTTAGGAAATTTACCAGAAGTTAGAGCCCCAGAACAAAAAAGACTACCTTTTAATACAAAACTTAAATGGACTTTTATAATACTGCTTGCTTTTTTTATCTTGGGAGTTATACCTTTGTTTGGCCTTGGTCAAAACGCACTATCACAATTTGAAGCATTATCCATAATCTTAGGAGCAAATTTTGGTTCATTATTATCTTTAGGTATAGGACCAATAGTTACTTCATCTATCGTATTACAACTTTTAACAGGGTCTGGATTGTTAAAAATTGATTTAACAACACACGAAGGAAAAAGAACATTCCAAGGTCTGCAAAAATCACTATCCTTATTTTTTATTTTATTTGAAGCAATGATATATGTTTTATTGGGTGGTTTAGCACCAGCAGCAGTTTTACCACCTGCACAATACAAGATTATGCAACTTATGTTAATCTTCCAATTATGTGTTGGTGGACTTTTAATTTTATTTATGGACGAAGTAGTAAGTAAATGGGGCTTTGGTTCAGGTATTTCCTTATTTATTGCTGCAGGAGTATCTTCAAGCGTATTTGTAAGAGCGCTATCACCATTAAATCAATTAGGTCATTGGGCTTTTGGTTCAGGTCAACCACCAGTTGGTAAGGTGTGGGTTTTGATCCAATCTTTAACAACAGGAAATGTTTCAACAGCACTATTAGCATTTTTTGCAATATTTTTTACAATAATTGTTTTTGCAATGGCGGTTTATGCACAATCAATGAAAGTAGAGATTCCATTATCATTTGGAAGAATTCGCGGGCACGGAATAAGATGGCCCCTAAACTTTATTTATACATCTAATATTCCTGTAATACTAGTCGCAGCATTAATAGCTAATTTACAATTAGCAGCAAGATTATTATCTAATGCTGGCTATACTTTCTTAGGGACTTTTAGTGGTAATACTCCAACTTCAGGTATAATAACATGGTTATTTGCTCCAAATATTCCAGAATCAATAGTCACTGGTTTATTTAATTTTTCAACAATATTGCACGCTTTAGCTTATACAATTTTTATGATGCTCGGAGCAGTTCTCTTTTCAATATTCTGGGTTCAAACAGCAGGTATGGATTCAAAAACACAAGCCAGGCAAATAATGTCCTCTGGACTTCAAATCCCGGGTTTCAGAAGAGATGAAAGAGTTTTAGAAACTATTTTAAATCGTTATATAAATCCATTAACTGTTATGGGCGCATTAGCAGTAGGATTTTTAGCAGCATCTGCAGATTTCCTAGGTGCTTTAACATCAGGAACAGGTATTTTATTAACAGTTATGATTATTTATAAATTATATGAAGAAATAGCACACCAACATATGGTTGATATGCATCCAGCACTAAAAAAAGTTATGAAGGTATGAGATGGTATTAAATTCATTTTTCAACAAAATTTTTGGATTTTTAGTTAGTTGGAATCCTTTATGGGCTTTGATAATAATATCCCTTATTTTAACATTTATTGTTACAATAATTTACAAATTATTTACAAATCAAAAAGAGATGAAAAATTTAAAAGATGAATTGACTGCAATTCAAAAAGAATTAAAGGGTTCAAAAGAAAACCCAAAACAAGCAATAGAAATCCAGAAGAGATTAATGGAAAAAAATATGAAATACATGATGAAATCAGTTAAACCAATGTTAATAACTTTCATACCATTAATTATAATCTTGGGTTGGTTAAAAACTACATACCAAGACATTCAATTACCTCTTGGTTGGATATGGGTTTATTTGATATCCTCATTAATATTTAGTATCGTACTAAGGAAATTACTTAAAATATATTAAAAATGCCGCAAGGAAAATATAAATCAAGGACATTTAGAAAAGTATTTGTAAAAGTACCGGGTGGAAAAACAAAAATTCACCACAAAAGAAGAAAACCAGCTAAAGCAAAATGTGCTAACTGTGGCATACTCTTAAAAGGTGTACCAAGAGAACTACCATATAAAATGAAAGACTTACCAAAAACTAAGAAGAGACCGCAAAGACCATATGGTGGAGTTTTATGTTCAAAATGTACTAAACAAAAAATAAAAGAGACAATAAGAAAATGATAGAAATTGGAAGATTATGTGTCAAATTATACGGGAGAGATGCAGGAAAGGAGTGTGTAGTAGTTGATTTAATAGATAAGAATCATGTTTTGATAGATGGAAATACCAGAAGAAGAAAATGCAATATCGCTCATTTAGAACCATTAAATAAAGTTTTTAAAATACAAAAAGGTGCTACAACGAAAGAAATATTTGATATTTTCAAATTAGAAAAGATTAAGATAACTAAAACCGAATCAAAGAAAAAAGAAAAGAAAAATGAAAAGCCTAGAAAAAGAAGAAAAAGTAATGAAAAAC
>CAYIWE010000006.1:0-16727 GCA_964367025.1 Candidatus Woesearchaeota archaeon | reverse complement strand
AAGTAAATTTTGGTAAAACTGACAAACCAAAAGAAATTTTAGATGGTTTTATTAGGGAGCAAATGTTATATTTACAGGGTTTTAAAGGTAATAAAAGTGTTAATAAAATAAGATTAGAAGAGAGTTTTAAACCAAAACATATTGCTTTGAGTTTAACTGGTGAAACCTGTTTGTATTCTAGATTACCTGAAATGGTTGAAGAAATTAAAAGCAGAGGTATGACTAGTTTTATTGTTACAAATGGAACAGTTCCTGAGATGATTAAAAAATTGATTAAAGTTAAACCAACACAATTGTATATAACTTTGCCTGCTCCAAATAAAAGTATTTTTATGAAAGTTTGTAAACCTAAAAATGATAAATTGTGGGATAAAATCTTGAAAAGTTTGAGTTTTTTGGGTTCTTTTGATAGGGGCACTGTTAGATTAACTTTGGCTAAAAATGCCAATATGTTAAATGTTGAAGATTATGTTAATATTTTAAAAGATGTTGATTTTAAGTTTTTGGAAACAAAAGCATTTATGCCAGTTGGTTTTTCTAAATTACCTTATGAGGCAATGCCAATGCATGAAGAGATTAGGAAGTTTAGTGAAGAATTAGCTGAGGGTTTAGGTGTTAAAGTTATTGATGAGAAAAAAGAGAGCAGAGTTTGTTTATTGATGAAGAAAGATGTTGGAAGAAAACTGAAATAAAAAAAGAAAAAAATAGTTCTTTATTAACCTGTTGTATTTCCGCCTATGCATTGTCCATTTAAACATCCTGCTGAACACTGCTCGAGTAATTGACTTTTTGTTTGACTTGAACAGCTAGAACTGCATGTTCCTGGGAAATTACATTGATAACTTATTGAATCTCTGTAAACATTTCCATCATTACCACAATAATAATCACTTGTCCATCCTGGTATTCCGCAGTCACCAGTAGAGTCACATACTATAGGTAAATCTTCATCTACTAGACCATCACAGTCATTATCATAACCATCGCATCTTTCTGGAATAGGTTCACAATCTGGTGCTTCTTGATTGTCGTATCTACTTGCGCAATCTCTGTCACCAGGTATAGCGTTATCAATACAGGCGGTTTTTCTTGTCAAGAAATCACAATAACCATCTCCGTCATTGTCTATTTGATCATTACATTCTGTTTTCTGTCTTACTGCTGCTCCTGTAGTAAAATTACTGACAAATAATACACCAATAACAAACAATACAATCACAACTAAAATCAAAGTTCTATTATTTGAGTTAATATCCAAACTATACACCTCCTTTTAATTTTTTAATAATTAGTATATAAATGTTGTTTATGTATATATATTTTGTTGAATTTACTCTTTTAAAGCATTTAATGCCTTTACAGCAACTTCCATTTGTTTTTCATCTGGTTCTTTTGTTGTTAGTTTTTGTAATAAGGTTCCAGGATATATTAATAATTTTGTTAAGAAATTATGCCTTTTTATCTTTATTATTTCATAAGAGATTGCCGCTATTAGCGGCAACAATAGAATTCTGTATGTCAATTTTTGGATAAAAGTTATATCATTTGGGAGGAATGAGTATATTATTATACTTACTATTAAAACTAAGATAATGAAAGAAGTACCACACCTTTTATGAATTGTTGAAAACTTTTTTATGTTTTGTGGTGTTAATGGCAGTTTGTTTTCATAACAATTTACTACTTTATGTTCTGCTCCGTGATATTGGAAAATTCTTTGTATATCCTTCATTCTTGAAATTGTTAGAATGTATACAAAAAGAATTATTATTTTTAATAAACCTTCAATTATATTAAATAGAATTTTATTTTTTATTAGGGTTTTGTTGGTTAGTGCTTGTGTTATTAATAAGGGTATAAATTTGAATATTGCTAGAGCAAGAATTAAAGAGAATATGGCTGTTATTATAAAATAAATTGGAGAAATCTTTTCTTGTTTTTTCTTTTCAGTTTCTTCCAAGTTTTCATTTGCTGAGTAATTTAATGCTTTTATCCCAATGATTAGTGTTTCTATTAAAGCTATAATTCCCCTTATTAATGGTAATTTGAAGAATTTATTTTGAAATTGTTTTATTTTTAATTTCTTAATTTTTATTTTTTGGTTTGGTTTTCTTATAGCTATTGCTACTCTGTCTTTTGTTCTCATTAAAACTCCTTCTATAACTGCCTGTCCACCTATAGTTTCAGTCATTTTAAAATTCTGCTAAACTTTTTTGTTTTGCTTTTTTTATGTTTTTGTAAGAGGCCCAGGATTTTCTGAATATTTCTGGGAATTTATTATGGTATTTCTTTAAAAATTCCTGAGTTTTTTCATCTGATGGGTAACCGCTGTTAAAATTTATACCTATTTTTTCTTTTATTTTTTCAATTTCTGAGTCTCTTGTTGTTTTTGCTAGGATACTTGCTGCACTTACTATTATATATTTTTGATCTGCTTTATGAGAACAGGTTAGGGATATTTTTTTATTGTCTAAATAGTTTTTTAAATAATCGGAAAAGGCATTTATGTTATTGCTAGGACAGTCTAGAAATACCGTATTTGGTTTTAAGGAGTTTATTATTTCGGCACATTTTATTGCTTCTAACCAGTTTAGGTTTAAAGTTTTTGATTCTACTGCGTTGTCTATTTCTTTTGGAGAAACTTTTATTATTTTATAATCTTTTACTACTTGTTTTATCTTTTTTTCTAGTTCTGATCTTCTTTTTGGCGTTAATAATTTTGAATCTTTTGGATTTAGGGCTTGTAATTTAGGTAAGTCTTTTTCACTTATTAAGACTCCACAGATTACTAGTGGACCGATGACAGGACCTTTGCCTGCTTCATCTATACCGCAAATTAAAGACATAAGAAATCTATTTAAATGAGAATATTTAAGGTTTTTGTATGGAAATTGAAAAGGTAATAAAGATTTTAAGAAAAGAAATTAAAAAATATAATAAACCTTCAGTTACTAGGATTTCTTTAGAAGGAGACCCATTTAAAGTTTTAATAAGTTGTTTATTGAGTTTGAGAACTAAGGATGATGTTACTATTAAGGCTAGTTTAAAACTTTTTGAAAGAGTTGGTAATGTTAATGACATGTCTAAATTAAGTATTAAAGAGATTGAAAAGTTAATTTATCCTGTTGGTTTTTATAAAACTAAAGCTAAAAGAATAAAAGAAATCTGTGAAAAATTAATTAAAGAGTATAACAGTAAAGTTCCGGATGAAATAGATGAATTATTAAAATTTAAAGGCGTTGGAAGAAAAACCGCTAATTTAACTGTTGGTTTAGGGTATAGTAAACCAAGTATATGTGTTGATACACATGTTCATGTTTTATCAAATAGGTTAGGTTGGGTTAAGGCTAAAACACCAGAACAAACCGAATTTGAACTTCGTAAGGTATTGCCTAAGAAGTATTGGAATATGATCAATGACCTTTTTGTAATTTATGGACAAAATGTATGTACAACTGTTTATCCTAAATGTGGGAGATGTATTATTGAAAAGTTTTGTGTTTATGATAAAAAGGACTTAAATAGAGTTTAATTATTTGATTTACTTGTAAATACCCTTACGATGCCCGATTTCTACCACAAAAATAATTAATTTATCTGGTTGTATATCAAGAATAAGTCTGTAATCGCCTACTCGTAACCGAAAATAAGGGCTTCCAACTAATTTTTTTACATGTGGGTATGGTCTAATCCTAATCCTTTCTAATGTAGATATTATCCTAACTTGTATATTTTTTTCTAGCTTATATAACTGCTTCTCAGCTGTTTTTGAGAACTCAACACTAAACATTTCAAATTCCTAAATTCTTTTTAATTTGTTCAAGTGAGACAGTTTTACCTGCAGCAATCTCTTTTCTAGATTGTTCTATATGTTTTTTTGTTTCTTCAGATAATTCCATTGTGTCTTCTAGTAAATCCCAGATTACTTGTTCATAGCTCTCTTTATCGTACATCTTTCTGTTCTTTAATTTTTCTACGAGCTTTTCACTTACTTGAATTGTGGTTACCATAGTAACTATATATATAGCTATAGTATATAAATGTTTTGGTTTTTGTTGTGTTTTAAGTGTAAAATTGAAAAGTATTGTATGTATGGAAATAAGAAGTTATAGAAAATTATATAAATAGTTTAATTTAAATAAATTAGATCTTATTTCTGTATGTATATTGATATGATAACTTTTAAAGATAAGCCGGATAGGGAAGAAGAAGTTAAAAGAATATTGAATGAAACTGTTGAAAAATGGTTTTTTTCGAGATTTAAGGAGTTTAGTTTACCTCAATTGTATGCGGTTAGAGAGATACACTCCAGACAAAATGTTTTAGTGAGTGCACCAACTGGTGGAACTAAAACCTTGACTGCTTTTTTGAGTGTTTTAAATGAATTAGTTGATTTAAGTGAAAAAGAAATTTTAGAAGACAGGGTTTATTGTGTTTATGTGAGTCCTTTAAAAGCATTGAATAATGATATTTTTAAAAATTTAATAGAACCTTTGGATGAGATTGAGAGAATTTCTGAAAAAAAATTGGGAATAAGAGTAAATGTTAGAACTGGGGATACAACACAACAAGAAAAACAGAAAATGTTGAAAAATAGCCCCCATATATTGATTACAACTCCAGAATCTTTGGCTTTGATGTTATCTTCTCCTAAGTTTAAAGAACATTTGAAAAATGTTGACTGGTTTATTTTAGATGAAATCCATTCTTTGGCTGAAAATAAACGGGGAGTTCACTTGAGTTTAAGTATGGAAAGATTGCAGAGATTGAGTGAGGGAATGACAAGAGTAGGATTAAGTGCTACTGTTGCACCATTGGAAGAGGTTGCTAAATTTTTAGTTGGCAATAGAAAATGCAAAATTATTAATGTTCAATTTATTAAAAATTTTGATGTTAAAGTTTTAAGTCCTGTTAAAGATTTAATAAATATTGATTATGAAACCTTAAGCAAAAAAATGTATGAATTAATTGATAATTTAATTCAGGAACATAAAACTACTTTGATATTTACTAATACAAGAAGCGGTACAGAAAGAGTTGTTCATCATTTGAAAAGTAAATTTCCAAAAAAATATATGGAGTTAGATGAAGGACCGCCACCAATAATGAAAAGTTTGATTGGCGCTCATCACGGTAGTTTAAGCAAGGAACATAGGTTTAGGATTGAGGATATGTTAAGGAAAGGAGAATTAAAAGCTATTGTTTCTAGCACTTCTTTGGAACTTGGAATTGATATTGGTTATATTGACTTAGTTATTTGTTTAGGGAGTCCTAAGAGTATTGCCAGATTTATGCAAAGAGCCGGTAGATCTGGACATAAACTACATGAAAAAGTTAAAGCAAGAATAATTGTTTTGGATAGAGATGATTTAATAGAGTGTTCTGTCATGCTTAAAAATGTTTTAGAATCTAAAATAGATAAGATTCATATCCCTAAGAATGCGTTGGATGTATTAGCACAACAGATATTCGGGATGGTTTTAGAGGATATTTGGGATGAAAGTGAAATGTTTGATTTGATTAGGAAGAGTTACTGCTATAATGATTTGAAGAGACAGGATTTTGAACAAGTATTAAGTTATTTGTCTGGTGAGTTTAGCACTTTAGAAGATAGGAATGTTTATGCAAAAATATGGAGAATTGATGGAAGGGTTGGTAAAAGAGGCAGATTAGCGAGAGTTATTTATATGACAAATATTGGAACTATACCTGATGAGACAAGTGTTATTGTTAAAATTAATGAACAAAAAGTGGGAACTATAGATGAAGCTTTTTTAGAGAAATTAAATTCTGGAGATATATTTGTTTTGGGTGGAGAAACTTACAAATTTAAATATGCTAAAGGAATGGTTGCTCAGGTTATAGCAGCACCTGGTAAAATGCCTACTATACCTAGTTGGTTTTCTGAGATGTTACCATTAAGTTTTGATTTGGCTTTAGAAATTCAAAGGTTTAGAAGGTTAATGGAACAAAGATTAAAAAAAGGGAAAAAAGAAACAATAGATTTTGTTAATGAGTATTTATATGTTGATGATAATGCTGCTGAAGCTATTTATAACTATTTCAATGAACAGTATAATTTTATGGTTATACCTCATTTAAACAGGATTCTTTTGGAACTTTATATAGATGAAAAAGGCAAAAAATATAATATTTTTCATACTTTGTATGGTAGAAGGGTTAATGATGTTTTATCCAGAGCAATAGCCTATGCAATTTCAAGAACGCAACATAAAGATGTTGAGATTGGCATAAATGATAATGGTTTTTATATTACTAGCGATGAAAAAATTGATATGTTTGGAGCATTTAAATTATTGAAAAGTGAAGAATTAAGAAAAGTTTTGGAATTGGCTTTAGAAAGGAGCGAGGTTCTTAAAAGAAGATTTAGACATTGTGCTTCAAGAGCCTTAATGATTTTAAGAAGATATAAGGGTAGGACTAAAAGAGTTGGCAGACAGCAAGTTGGTAGTATGATACTGATGAGTGCTGTAAGGAGAATTTCTAATGATTTTTTTATATTGAAAGAAACCAGACGAGAAGTTTTAGAGGATTTAATGGATATAGATAATAGTATTAAAATATTAAATTTAATAGAGAAAGGTGAAATTAAAATTGAAGAGAGATTTACATATATACCAAGTCCTTTTGCGTTTAATTTAGTGTTACAGGGTTATAGCGATATTCTAAAAGTTGATGATAAACAGGAATTTTTGAAGAGAATGCATAATCTAGTTTTAGCTAAATTAGGTAAAGATGGGAAATTATAAATTTATAGACCTTGCTTTGTATTTGGAGAGGAAGAAGATTTTAGTATTTGCTGATTTTCATATGGGTTTTGAGGAATCCTTAAATGAAGAAGGATTTTTGATTCCTAGATTTCAATTTAAGGAAACTATTAATAGATTAAAGAAAATTTTAGATTCTGTTAAGGTTAATGAGATAGTTATTAATGGTGATTTAAAACACGAATTTGGAAAAATAAGCGATACTGAATGGAGATATACTCTTGAATTATTGGATTTTTTATTAACTTATTCTAAAAAAATTGTTAGTAAGAGGTAATCATGATACAATTTTGGGGCCTATAGCTGACAAAAAAGGAATTAAAATTGTGAATCATTATGAAGTTGATGATTTTCTGATATGTCACGGCGATAAAATTATTAGTAGTAATTGTAAAAACATTATTATTGGTCATGAACATCCAGCTATTAGTTTGAGGAATAGTGGAAGAGAAGAGACCTTTAAATGTTTTTTAGAAGGTAAATTTGAAAATAAAAAAATTATAGTTATGCCTTCTTTTAACCTAATTACTGAGGGTACTGATATATTAAAAGAAAAATTGTTAAGTCCATATCTGAAAAAAAGTTTAGATAATTTCAAAATCTTTATTATTGGAGATAGAGTTTATTCCTTCGGTGATTTGAAAAATTTTAGAAAATAATAGAAAACTATTTAAATCAGTTTGTTTCTACAATTTTAATTAAAAATATTAAAAAGTGAATATAAATGCTTAAGAATTTTGTTTCTGAATTTTTTCATTATCCACTTGTATGGAGATTAAAAGAAAATGAAGGTGAGTTAAATGGCTAAAAAGAAGAAAGCAGCAAAGAAAAAGAAGTAAATCTAAAATAGATTTTTGAATTCTTTTTATTTTTTATTTTTTTATGATATTTTTATTGATTAGATGTTAGTATGTTGATAGTAGCGGGAGGAGGATTTGAACCTCCGACCTCTGGGTTATGAGCCCAGCGGACACTCCTAGCTGTCCTATCCCGCTGTTTACTCATGAGATTGACTTTCTTTTTAAATCTTGTTGTTTTTCCTTTGTATTATAGAAATCTTTAAAAATATTGTACATATATATAACTTTAAGCCGAGGTCGCATAATCTGGTATTGCACTGGACTGCTAATCCAGGCCCTTCGGGGCGTCTGGGTTCAAAAATAAGGATTGCATCCTTATCAACCTGCAACCTTTGTTAGAAAATCCCAGCCTCGGCGAATTTATCTTATGAAGAAAATGTTCATGAAAGAACTTTTAGAAAATGAAGAAAATTTTAACAAAAGACAATAGCTATACCTTTTATTCTGATATTTATAAGGAAGCGTATCATACTATTAGTGGAGCTTTTCAAGAGGCTTTTAAAAAATATGTTGAACCGTGCAATATTAAGGATTATAAAAACGTTAAAATCTTAGATATTTGTTTTGGTTTAGGATATAATAGTTGTGCAGCAATTCATGAAGTTTTGAAGAATAAAGGCAGAATAGAGATAATTGGTTTAGAAAAAGACCCAAAAATTCTTAAAAAAATTGATAATTTGAAAGTTCCTGGATATATTCAACAAAGTTTTGATATTATAAGGAAAACTTCTAAGAATTTGAGTTATGAGGATGAGAGAGTTAAGATCAATTTATTGGTTGGTGATGCAAGGAAGAGTATTAAAAAATTAGATGAAAAATTTGATTTTGTTTTTTTAGACCCTTTTTCTACCCGGAAAAATCCTGAGTTATGGACTGTTGATTTTTTTAATGAAATAAGAAAGTTAATCAAAGAAGGAGGAGTATTGGCCACTTACAGTTGTTCTACTTATGTTAGGAATGGTCTGATAATGGCTGGGTTTAGAATTGGTGACGGCCCTGTATTTGGTAGATTAATGCCTGGAACTTTAGCAAGCGTCTATGGTGATATTCCTGGTTTAAAAGATGAAAAAATTTTGAAAGCTTTTAATAATGTTTTTAGGGATCCTGAATTAAATTGGAGTAGGGAGAGGATACTTAAAGAATCTGGATTACTTTAAAATTTGGTCTGTTCTTTTATATTCTAATTTTTTTAGTATATTCTTTATCTTTATTTTTTCTGTTCCTAAACCTTTCCAGTCTAATAAGATAAAATCAACCTTTTCTTGTGTTTTTTCTATGGCTTGTATTAACATATTTTCAGTTAGATAAGGTAACATATGTTTTGGACAGATATGAGATATAGCTATGTCTGTTCTTGATAGGATTTTATTGAAAGTATTGCTATAATGTGGACCACCTAAACCAATTGCTATTTCTTGTTTTTTTATTTGATGATTATCTTTCAAAAGATGTTGTATTGTTTTTGCTATTATTTGTGCTGCGTTTTTGTCTTTCCATTGTTCTAAAGATGAACCAATTTCAATAAACATACAGGGCTTTTCTAAAAAAGGGCCGTGATGAGTACATTCCAGGGTTACTTCATAATTTGTATTTTTAGCTAATTCACTTAATTTTAGAAAAGCTATTTTTTGTAGTAATGCTGATGAGGTACAAAGAGTTTTTTCTTTTCCTCCTAAATCTGCTTTATTCCAATTTCCTGGAGTGTGTATTGACAAGGAATTGACTCCTTTTTCTGATCTGTGTTTTGTAGCAAAAATAAAGAAATCTGCGTTTATTTTTTTGTCTATATATTCTGCGTAAATCGGTTCCTGTTCAATTACTTGAGTTTTTATGTTTAGTTTATCTAGCTCTTCTTTTATGTTTAAACTTGCCGGATCTTTTTTTGAGATTATTATAACTTTCTTCATTTTTTAAAAAAAGGAAAAACATTTATATATGTTTATCTCTTATTTTACAAGTGAAAGAGGTGTATTATGGAATTTAAAAAGAAGCTGGTTTATTTAATTGTTGTTGCTTTATTACTTCTTATTGTTTTTTTGTTCTTTTCAAATAGAGAGGTTACTGTCAAAGAAAACCAAAAAGGCTCTTCTTCTTTGAGCGGAGAGGTTTTGGTTACT
This sequence comes from Candidatus Woesearchaeota archaeon, assembly GCA_964367025.1. Classification (GTDB taxonomy): domain Archaea; phylum Nanobdellota; class Nanobdellia; order SCGC-AAA011-G17; family ARS1178; genus CAYIWE01. Next base: position 6,962 of record CAYIWE010000006.1, on the reverse strand, counting down.
GTTTTACCTGGTAATAATGCTGCTGGCAAGGTTTTAGTTGATGTTTATAACAAGGAGGTAAGTCAAATTGAAAATGAAAAGAGGTAATACTGTTGTTACTTTATTGCTTGTTGTTGTAGGTATTTTTTTGTTTTTTGTTTTTTTAGGAGAATTTTATACAGATATTACTGGGGCTCAAACTTCTGGACAAGTTCAGGTTGGTGTAGGTCAGATGTCTGGTATAAGTCTTGTTACTGGTTTTAATAGTATTAATTTTGGAACAAGATCTCCTGGCGAGAGTATATCGACTGCTGTTGCAGGAGATTCTATTAAACCGTTTGTTGTTAGGAATGAGGGTAATGTTGATGTTGATGTTAGTATTTATGCAAGTAACAGTTTATGGACTTCTCCAAGTGTACAACCAACAGATTTCCAAGTTAGTGTAAGACCTAGAGCTGCTATTATGGATCCTGATTTAGCAGGAGTGGATGCTTGTTATTCTCCTGGTATAAGTCCTGAGTGTTTTGGTTCTTCTTCAACTTTGTATCCTATATGGACATCTATACCTACTACCGGGAATCCTTTAGATGCTGCTTTAGCAATTGGCCGTCTTCATTATCAAAATACCAATGATGAGGCATTAGTAGAGATTTCCATTAAAGTGCCTGCTGATGAACCAGCAACAGGAACTAAAAGTTCTACAGTAACTCTTGTAGGAACAGCATCAGTCTAAGATGGTAAAATGTTTAAAAAAATATTATTTTTATTCTTTTTTATTATTTTAATTAGCTTTAGTGTTTCTGCTTTTTTGATATCACCACCTGTTCTTAATGTTAAATATGAACCGGGTTTAAAGAATACTTATGAAGTGTTTATAATAAATAATGAAGATAAAATTATGGAATTAAATACAATTGTTGATTACAAGTGTTTTAATGATTTGTTTAGTGTAACTCTCAATGCAGATAAACTTATTTTTAATGAGGGAGAGTATAAAAAAGGTTTTAATTTTGATTTAAGTTTACCAAGTAATTTACCTACTGGAAAATACGAGATTAGGGTTGGTGCAGAAGAGAGACTTTCTGGTGGTATGTTGGGTCTTAAAGTTGCTAATATGGTTAGGATTATTATAGATAATGGTGGCAGTTTTGTCACTTGTGATGGTGTTTCTTCCAATGTAACTTTAAATGAATCTGGTGTTAGTGGTGTTGGGGATATGGGAAATAATGCGGGTGGTTTTTCAGGTTCTAGTTCTGTTAATTTTGAGATTACTAGTGTTAAAATTAATGATGTTGTAAGTGGAGAAAAAGCAGAACTTAAGATTTTTGTTAAGAATAAAGGTGATGGTGTTGAGATTGATGGTGTAATTGATGTAATAAGAAATGGTTTAAAAGTTGGTACTTTAAAAACAAATTCAGATTATTTAGGAAAAGATTCAAATATTGTTTTAACAAGTTATATCAATACTGTTAATTTGGATCCTAGTGAGTATTTGTTAAAAATAAATGTATTAGGTGGCAGTGAATCAAGGAATAATGATGCTAAGTTTAGGGTTTTGTGTGGAAGCGAAGGAAAGATTATTGGTGGTTATTCTTTTGAAATTTTTATTTTAATCTTGATACTTATTCTTATTTTACTGGTTTTATTTTTAATGTTTAGGTATATTCGTAAAGGCAAGAAGAGTGAAGAATGGGAAGAAGATATATTTTATCAATAATAATTGTAACTCTTTTATTGGTTTTATTTAGTTTTTTGTTTAGTTCTAAAGAAATGGATATGTTTGTTAAAGTTGATGATTATGTTGGTTTTAATGCAGATACTAGTGCTTTGTATTTTGGGACTGTTGCTCCCGGAAATAGTGCATTTAGGTTTTTGGAACTTAATAGTGTTGATAAAGTTAGGGTGATTATTGTTCCTTTTGGTAAAATAAAGAAATTGGTTTCCTTTTCTGAGAATAATTTTGTTTTAGAAGGCAATAAAAGCGTTAAAATTAATGTTAATATCCCCAAAAATGCTGAATTTGGAGAGTATAGTGGCAAATTGAAACTATACTTTTTAAAAACTTTGTGATTTTTTATAAGAATCTTTAAATATTTTACTGAATTTATTTAGTTTTATGAAAAAATACTTTGTTTTTGTTTTTTTGTTGTTTTTTATAGATATTGCTAGTGCGTATTCTGTTTATTATGATGTAGAGAGTAATAATTATGATAAACGATATTATGATAGTAATAATTATTATGAAGATTACAATTGTGATAAAACTTCTTATTCTGAATGGAAATGTTCTAAAAAAGTAAAACGTGATGTGGTTTATGTAAGTAGACCGTATGATAGCTCTGTTATGTATGATTATATGTATTTTACTGATTGGAATGATTCTAGAATGGAAAAATTAAAAGAGTGGGATGAAGAAAGAGAGGATAGGTCTCTGATTCGGGAAGAGAGGGGGAAAAAGTGGGATGAGGAAAGGGAATGGAGAAACGATTTAAGAGAGCAAAGAATTTTAGATATGAAAGCTGATAGAAATTGGGAAGAAAAGAGAAGAGAACAAATGATTTTAGATTGGATGCATAGAAGGACAAGATATTAAAAATTAGAAAGTTTTTTATAATTCTAATTAGATATTTACTTTATGTTGTATGATATTTTAGTAGTAGTAATAAGTTTTCTTGGTTTAGTTATTGGTTATATTCTTAAAGAGTTTGTTAAAGAAGAGGTTAAAAAAGGAGAGAAATGGTTTGTTTTTTCATTTCAAATTCTTTTAAGTTTGTTTATTTTGTTCTTGTTTTACCTTGGTTTTAAAAATTATTTATTTTATATTGGAATTTTACTTGGTTTAATTTTAAGCAGATTTATCCCTCTTTACTCTTTATTTGGTTTAAGTTTAATTGCTAATTTTAATGAATATTTATTTTTAAATAGCTCTTTTATATTTGTTTTAGGTATTTTTTACGGGATTTTAAAGAAAAATTTTAGGATTTTATTTAATTTAATTTTGTTTTTAGTGCCTTTTTTATTGTTTTTCTTAAGAATAAATTTATATTACCTACTTCTTGGTTTTGTTGCTGGAGCTTTGTTGAGAAAATATGACATATACAATTCTTGATTGTTATACAGATGAACCAAGTGGATTGGGAGTTCCACCATATTTAGGTGTTTATCCAAGATATATTTATGGTTATTTGGGAGACGCTTATTATTTAACAATTGATGACTTAAGATTATTTAGAAAATATGATTTAAAAGTACCTGAAGTTAAAAAAAGCGGCAAAACTAATATTAGTATTTATAATTTAAGTAAGAACTATGGGGATATTGAGAGAATTTTGAAGAAAACTAAAATTTTAATTGTTATTTTGGGTGTTCATACCCCTGGAAAATATTTAAGTGCTAGACCTGGAACTTTAAAAGAAGTTAAGGAATTGATTAAAGATTTAAATTGTAAGAAGATATTGACTGGCCCGGCTGTTTATGGAACAAGTGTTGAGGGTGGAAGATTTTTTGAAAAGACTAGTTTAGATATTTTTGATGAAATAAAGAATTTTAATTTTAGTTATGATGAAATTAATAAGTATTGTTTAAAAGGTGCAGAGGTCATTAAACAAATTGATAAATTAAGAATTGTTGAAATAGAGACTTCTAGGGGTTGTAAGAGAGGGAGGGGTTGTAGTTTTTGTACAGAACCTCTGAAAAGTAAATTTGAAAATAGAAAAGCAAAAGATGTTTTTGATGAGGTAAAAAAATTTTATGATTTGGGTGTTAGGCATTTTAGAATTGGTAAACAAAGCTGTTTTTATTCTTATCCTGAAGCAAGTAAACTGATAAAAAATATAAGAGAGCAGTTAAAAGTAAAAGTTTTGCATATTGATAATGTTAATCCTGTTTTTGTTAATGAACAGTTAACAAAAGATATAGTAAGGTATTGTACTGAAGGAAATGTTGCTGCTTTTGGTGTAGAGAGTTTTGATGAAAAAGTGATTAAAGATAATAATTTAAATTGTAACCCGGAAGATGTTTTAAAAGCTGTTAGAATAATCAATAAATATGGATGTGAGAGGGGTGCGAATGGAATGCCTTATTTTTTACCCGGGATAAATTTGCTTTATGGGTTGAAAGGAGAGAACAAAGAAACTTTTGCAAAGAATTTTGAAAATTTAAAGAGTATTTTGGATTCTGGTTTGTTATTGAGAAGAATAAACATAAGAAAGGTTGTTTTATTTGAAGGAACTGAACTTTATAACAAAGTAGGCAATAAGTTTCTAAGAAAAAACAAGAGACATTATTATAGTGCTACCAAGAAAATAAGAGAAGAGATAGATTTTGAAATGTTAAAGAAGATTGTTCCTAAGGGAATGATATTAAAAGATTTAAGAACAGAAATTTATGATGGTAATACTACTTTTTGCAGGCAGTTAGGAACTTACCCGTTGATTGTTGGTGTTAGAGGGAGAATTAAATTGGATACTTTTATAAATGTCAAAATCAAAGATTGGATGTTAAGGAGTGTTGTTGGTGAGAGAGTATGACTTTGTATTTTGTTGGTTTGGGTTTGTGGGATGAAAAGGATATAAGTGTTAAAGGTTTAGAAATAGTTAGAAGATGTGATTATATCTATTTAGATTACTATACTTCTTTTTTAAATTGTAAGGTTAAAGATTTAGAAAGAGTTTATGGAAAAGAAGTTAAATTAGCCAATAGGGATTTAGTTGAGAAGAAAGCAGAAACAATAATTGAAAAGGCTAAAATTAGTAAAGTAGCTTTTTTAGTTGTTGGTGATCCTTTTGCAGCTACAACCCACGTTGATTTAATGTTAAGAGCAAGAAAAGAGGGGGTAAAAGTTAAAGTTATACACAATGCTTCTATTTTAAGTGCTATTGGTTTTTTGGGTTTAGAATTGTATAAATACGGGAAGGTTACTTCTATACCCTTTGAAAACAAAAATGTTAAAACACCTTATGAAGTTTATTTGAGTAATAAAGAAAAAGAGTTACATACTTTATTTTTGTTGGATTTAGATGATAAAAGGTTTATGAGTGTTAACGAGGGTGTGAAGTTTTTGATTGATTGTGGTTTAGAAAAGGATACTTTGTGTATTGGTGTTGGCGGGGTTGGAAGTGATGAACCAGAAATAAAAATAGGAAAAGCAAAAGAGATTGTTAAAAGAGTGTTTGTAAAATATCCACAGTGTTTTATAATACCAAGCAGTATGCATTTTATGGAAGAGGAAACTTTGGAGTTATGGAAATAAAGGTAATTGTTAAGACTGGTTCTAAGGAAAATAAAATTGAGAAAGTTGATGATTATTATAAAGTAAGTTTGAAATCTAGAGCTGAGAAAGGGGAAGCTAATTTAGAATTAATTAAGGTATTAAAAAAATACTTTGGAAAAGAAGTTAGGATATTGAAGGGGTTTAAGAGCAAGAGAAAAATTTTGAGAGTATTTTAATTATTTTATAATAGTAACAAATAGAAAGATTTAAATATTGGTTTTAATTTAAGTTCATCTGGGTTTAAATGTTAAGTAAAACACAATTCAATGGAGTATCAGTAATTGACTTATCTAAAGTTCCAAGAGCTAATTTTTTAGAGGGAGATTTTGGAAAAGAAGCCCTGAAGGAGTTTAAAGAGAGAGTGGTATTGGATTATTATGGAAATATATCTTTGGATAAGCTTTATTTTGAGAATGGTGTTGTTGAAGGATCTAATCCGTTTGCTGTAGTTTTAATAAACCAAATTTTACCAGAAGGTATGAGAGTAGCAACTCAAGCAGATTTAGAAACTATCTTAAAAACTAGTGCTTTAGATTTAAGTGGAACTTATGAGGATTCAGCTTTGGTTTTGAGGAATACTAAAGGTTTTGATGAGTATCTTGCTATTGATTTAGATGAACAGATAAAACAACGGTTTCCAAAAAGGAAAATTAAGTATCCAGTAATGGTACCTTTGGCTTCTTTAGAATTAGTAAATGATTCTAACGCGTTTTTTAAATTAGCATTTAAACTAAAAGAAGATGCTAAAGTAATTTATGCGCCACAATTAACTAATGAAAACAATGGTGACTCCTTTTCAAAAACCAATAAAAATGGATTACCAATATTTAATTATGATGGAAAAAGAACATCACGTATAATAGTGTGTAACCTTTCTCGGCTGAACTTAGACAAGAACTTGAATCTTTCCTCTGGTTGGGTCAACTTGGCCGACTCTGACTGTTTTGGTCGGGTAGTTGTTTTAAGTTACTAAGTTATTATGCTGTTTTATTTCTTTGTAAAAGTAATCAAAGATGCTAAATTTTCTTTTAAGATTTTTCCTGAAGAAGCGTTTATTTTTATATTTAAGGTTTTAAAAGAGGATGTTAGAAAGGTTAAATTCCATATCTGACCAAATTCTTTTAGATTTTGTAAAACTATAATTTTTTTTGTTAGAGTTTCATTTTTATATTTTTCTTTTTTTAATTTATCTGCTATTTCCAGAACTTTTTTAAAATCAATTTTTATTTTGTCTATATCCAACTTTTCAATTATTGTTTCTTTTTCCTGAAATGGTTTTGTTTCTGGCATACTTTTTATTTTATCTTTTATTACAAAAGATGTTATTTTTTTTGATTTTATTGAGTAATAATCTAATTGCCAATCTTCTTCTAGGTTTTCTGCCATTAAAAAAGTAGAAGTTAAATATGCATCCGGATTTGTTTTTTTATAATCTTTAAAAGTTTTAGAAGACTCAAGTTTTTTTATACTTTCTTTTAATTTTGTCAGCATTTTCTTTTTTCTATATCTTCTTTTATACTTCCCAGTAATTCTTCATTCTTCATTGTTTTTAGTTTTCCATCCAGTGTTCTTATAGTTAAATTCTTGTTTTGTATTTCTTTGTCTCCTATTACAATCACTATTGGTACTTTTTGTAATTGCACATCATGAACTTTCTTGGAAATTGTTTCTTGTCTTTCATCTATAATTACTCTTATTTCTTTTTCTTCAA
>CAYIWE010000005.1:15223-20082 GCA_964367025.1 Candidatus Woesearchaeota archaeon | reverse complement strand
TAAGATAGCAAAATTAGATCTAAACCAGAAAAAAAGAAAAGACATAACTTACATCGGTTAAAACTCAATCAATTTTTTTTGTTTACTTATTTCTTTATCCAAAACCAAAACACCATATTCTCCATCAAAACCCGGAATTATTCTTAATTCACCACTTCTATTTCTAAGAATAACATCAACAAGTTTTTCATCAACACTCTTCCTTAAATCACCCTCACCAACATTTAATAGAATATTAAACTCATCATTAAATTCTTCAATTAATTTATTATAAACTTCCCAAACTTTTTTGGTGCTAATTCCAGAATTTAAAACCTTGCTAATCATTTCACTTAAAGGTATTAAAGTTTTGAAATTCAAGGAATTTTTTGGTTTAAAACCCTCTTCTCTGTCTGCTAATTCCTCTACTCTATGTAATACACCTATAGTTAATTTCTTTCCACATTTAGGGCAAATATTATTCCTTTCTAAAGCTTCCTGGGGATTTAAACTTACACCACAAAACCTATGACCATCATAGTGATACTTCCCATAATTGGGGTCAACTTCGATAGTCCCACTTAAACCATCTTCACCCCTCAAAGCTCTTATCAAATTTTTATAATTTAATTTTTTTAAATCAAAAAGAGTAGCCTCTCTTCCAATTCTCCACGGCCAAAAACTATGTAAATCAGAAAAACTGACTAAATTATAATTGTCTAATTGTTTTAACCTCCAATTCATTGCAGGATCACTGCTCAAACCAGTTTCAAGACAATGGATATATTTTGCTTTTTCTTGAAATGCTCCTTTTATATTATCAAAGCCAGAATTACTGCCAAATATACTAAACCATGGAGTCCATATGTGTGCTGGTATTATCTCTATATCTTCACTTATCTCTCTCATCATTTCAACTAATTCAATACAACTAAATCCAAATATAGGTCTGCCATCATAATCTAATCTCCCTTTCTTTCCTAAAGTGCCAACTATCTGATCAACAACTTCAAAACTCGGTGCTAACAATATATTATGGACCTTCCTTACTTTATTATTTTGCGTATAAATCAAAGAAATCTCACTTTGTAAAACAAAATTAAACCCATTTTTACTTTTTAAGATGCCCTCTTCCTCTTTTAATTCTTTTTTTAATAACTTTAACCATGACGGATGTGTAAAGTCACCAGTGCCCAACAAATTAACACCTTTAATCTTTGCCCATTTCTCTAAATTCTCTAAATCTAATTGCCCGCTGGTTGCTCTACTATATCTTCCATGAACATGTAAATCACCTATTATCATATCAGATTAAAGAAAGAGAATAAATAAAAAGGTTTCTAAGTATACTGAGTTCCACTACCAGTATCATCTAAACCTCTAATTCTTGCATTTTCAACACTAATCTGTTTTTCAACAAAATCCCTATAAGAATACGCTGCAAACAGTTTAACAGGAACTTCAAATGCTGTATCTTGTGCTCGTTCAGTACTTACAGCACAATCAATCCTAGCTTTTCCATCAACAAGTTTAACAAGGCCATTAGTTGCACTGTTTAGTCTACTACAAGTTACACCATACACACTAGATTGTGGAATTACTTCTACATAAATATAATTCTTAACTAATCCTCTCTCCATTGAATTGGGTTCTAAATCCTCTATGCAAGGGGTATCATCCCTAAATTCTTCTGGTATAAACACATCTCCACCGCCAACATTGATTACATCAACAGAAAATCTTACTTCTCTTGTACCAGACCTACTCTCTCTAAAATTCTCAAAGTGTATAGGTGACCCAGAATTTTCAGTAGATTTAGAAGAATCTATTCTGCAAACATCTAATTCCGGTCTTCTTTGAATTGGATTGTACTTTAAACATAGATTTGAAACAGCTTCTGTGTTATAAAAATAACATATATCTGCTCTTATTCTAGCATTAAAATCCTGTTCTAAATCAACTCTATAACCAGCAGGGCTATCAAATAAAATCTCTCCACTAGCCGGTTCAACAATATCATTACCAATCTTAACTCTTCCTGGAATAGGGTCTCTATTATTCGAAATAGAAGAAGAGATACTTCCTTCTAAACCAAAATCCTCGGCATTTATCCCGCTTAAAATAATAGAAGCTTCACCCTCTTTAAGATTATACTCACCCCTATTTTTAATCTCAAAAGCAACTGTAAAAGGTTCTAAACTCTCATCAAGTACAACTTCAGGAGGTTCTTCTGGTCTAAAATTAACAACTAATCCTTGACTACCACCAACATAAACTCTTCCAATTGTCTCTTTATTTCCACAACCAGAAAGTCCAGATGCTTTTTTAGTAGTTACACCTTCTTGTGGGAAAACACCTATTAATAATATTAACATTAAAAAAAGAGCTATTAAATAAAATTTCCTCATTCTTTGAACCTCCTTTTTTTACAAAAAATGTAATAATATCAATAAAATTGTACTTTAAATATTTAAGTGTTTCTATCCTGTAAATTACTGCTTATTCTCTAAATTGATTACTTCTTCACTCCTTTTATTTATTTTAATAACTTTTGAAACTCTTTCTCTATACCCATATTTAATTTTGATGTTTAAAGGTGTTTCATAAGGTGTTCTTAATTCCTCTTGATCAAATTTACATTTAAAAGCAGCAAGACCCTCTCCTTTATCATCTAAAATAACTACATTATCATAACTATAACCACCCTCTCCTTTAAATATATCTAATCTCTCACACCCCGATCCAGCAACATTTTTTCCAGGAAATACTTTATTCCCAACTCTTAAATCTTCAATATAAACTCTATTTAATTGTTGATAAGAAGGTATTTTACTAGTAGAAGGAGCAATACACGCTTCAGCTTTATTACTTTCATCCCTATAAATCATATCTTGAACAACCACCTCTCCATTTCCAACATTTTTTATATGAATCACAAATATATAATCTATCATATTATCTCTTGGAGCAGCACTCACTTCTATTTTTTTAACAGCAACAGGTGCAGCCTGGCTATCTAAAGTGATATCACTAACTTTACACGGATCATTTTCAATATCAACCGTTTTTGAACTTAAACAAACATTTGGACTAGCCTTTGTCCTATAAATATAACAAACCATTGCAACAACTGGTTGTTCAATATAATCATATAAAACCTCTTCGAGTTTACTAATATCTGGATTAAAATCTAATATTTTTAAATCTCCCATAGGATTAAATCTATTTCTAGCATTTAAAATTCCCAAATCTTTAGCTTCAATTCTTGTTCCTTTTGTTCCTTGATAGATATACTGTGGATCATAACCAGTTAAGACAAGATAACCGCCCTCATAACCACTCCCTTGTCCACCAAGTAAATAACCTTCAGTTTCATCAGTTTTAGTTCCAATAGTTGTACTTCCCAAATTCATAACTTTAATTTGTATAGGTAAAGTAGAATCAGCCCAAGCCTCATTCGGTGGTGTATTGCTTAAAAATTCTAAAGTAAGCCCTTGAGTACCTTTATTATAATCAATGTCCTTTGTATCCTTGCTTTTTCTTAAACTATCTAAAGAACAGCCAGAAATTCCAAAAACAAGAACAATTATTAAAACTAAGATTAAAATTTTTTTATTCATTAGCATTTTTTATTTTTCTCTACGATTTCTTTCGTGAACTTTTCTTTTTAAGAAAGGTTCTTTTTTTATAAAGTTTTTGTTATTTTTATACGCTTTTATACCTGCAATAATAAGCATTATCATATGTATTTAAATCCCTGCATCTAACAACATCCCCAGTCTTAGGTGCATTAATAGTATCACAATTGGTTTTTTTTACATAGATACCAACATGACCTGGGTTATTTCTAGTACTAAAAACAAGATCGCCAGGCAATAAATTACTCTTGCTTATTTCATTACAATTTTTTATTTGTTCATAAGTAGTCCTAGGTACATTTTCTACACCCGCTTGATTATAGCAATATTTAACTAACCCAGAACAATCAAAAGAATCAGGATTAGTAACATCACAATTAGCACCATAAACATAATTTTTATTTTTTTGTGCTTCAGCACATTGTACTATTTTCTCCCTAGTAGTTCCAGAAAAAGAATCACCACTCAATTCATCAACATCAACGCCCTTAAAAGTGATAGTTCTATCCTCACTTACATGATACTTATAATCAGCCTCAATCAAATAAGTTATTTTAGTAAATTGTTTATAAGCTTCAGGTTTAATATCAACAAAACAATAAAACGTCCTAAAATCCTTGATTGGATAAAATAATTGTTTATCTTCTTCGCTTCTCTCTTGTTTTAAAAATTGCATAAACTCTCTTAAATCCTCACCAAGACCGCTATCATAGATGTCATAATAACCTTTCAGGGCTTCTGGATTTATCTCATAACATCTACTATCCTCAATTTTACACCAATCTACATCATTTTTTCCTACTTGTACAAATGGGCAATACGGTTTATTAATCCTTTCACTATCTAAACTCATATCTTTAGGTAAAAGTAATTTTAAATCTAAATCAACAATTTCACCATTCCATCTATTTTTAACAGTAATCCCCAAATATTTTTTATTTAATTGTTTAATAAACTCTCCCTGTCCTATATACGCTTCAGGAGGATCAGCAGGGTCAATTACACCAATAGGTTGTACATTTTCCCCTCTCCCAACACCAACTCCAATTTCAACAGGCCCATTAGTATACCTCGGTTCAATTGGTTGCTTTTCATTAACACCATAATAATCTAAAATGTCTTTAACACCTTTGCCCCTTAAAGCCATCCTCTCCTTTTCATCCATCAAATAAACATTTAAGTAAGATTTAGTCACAAAATCATAAACAACATCTAAACTAGCAATTGTTGATTTTCCAAGTT
>CAYIWE010000005.1:7431-15123 GCA_964367025.1 Candidatus Woesearchaeota archaeon | reverse complement strand
AGGAAAAAAAGAATCCTGATACGGTCTAAACTCTAATATTTTAACGCCTAAATTTTCGTTTATATTTCCATCAACCTCGCCAGTCCAAACATCACCGCTTAAACTCTCTACACTTAGTCTAGATAAACCCTGAACAAAAAATTGAAGCACAGGATTATCCCCACTCCATATTTTTATATTATCCATTAACTTCTCAGCGCCACCAGCTGCATTCCAATTATAAAGAAAATAAATACCTACAAACAATAAAACCAAAATAATTATCCACTTTAAAACAATTAAACCAACATCTTTACCTTTTCCAAGAATAATTTCAGGTTTAACAATAATATCTCTAATACCGCTGCCAACTCTACTTGCAGCCCCACCAACTTTTTCCTTTCTACTCTGAAAACCTCTTCCAGCAGCAGTACTAAAAGAAGGAGCACTTTCTCTCATTCGTTCCATAGCTTTTCTTGCTGCTTCAGGGTCATAATTAGGACTTCTAGGAGGTGTTCTCGAAACCCTGGGATTAGAAACCATAAAAATCACTCCAAACTAACAACTAAACTTTCTATTTCAAAATTGCCTGAAGGAATCAACATTAAAACATTCTTGCCATCTTTGATAAAACTAGAAACATCATCTCTATAAACCCCATCATCAACATCCACATTAATTAAATTACCATTAACAAAAACATCCAAATAACTGCCTTTTGAAATTTCACTAAAAGCCAAAGTTAAAAAGACCATACTACGATCGTCGAATACATCCCAATAATCATCATCCTTTAAAGTAAAAGTATAAGTAAGTTGTTTCTTACTTTTTAACTCTAACCCAACCTCCCCTCTTTCAATAATAAGGTCTCCTTCATCAATTTTAAATTTCAAAAGATTAGTTCCTTTTTTCAGATACTCTTCAGGAATATTAGCACTAGAAAATTGATCGCAAACAGGAACACCCGAAGATATTAATCCTTCATTTGCAAAAATGAATAATTGTTTTACTTGTTTAGAAGAACTACAAAAAACAAAATAATCAAATCTTGCACTTTTCAAATCATTTAACTCATCTTGAGAGATATAAAAACTTGTTTCTGCTTCTTTATTCTCAACTTTAACTTCTTTAATCAATCTTAAATCATTTAAACTATAATAATTTGTATCCCAAAATTTTGAACTTGGTGAAGAAACCATAAAAGTTAAAGTATTTTTGCCTTCTTTTAAATAACCAAGTGGTAATCCAACTAATTTCTCAGAACTAACTTCTTCATTAAAAAATTCAACATCATTCAACTCTACAACCAAGTTACCTAAGTGGTCAGAAACATAAAAGTATAAACTAAACTTCTCAATCTCCCCCAAATTCTCTAAATTAAAATCAAAGGATTTCACATTATTCGAAACTAAAGTTCTTCTAATGTAAACTTTATCAATTAATTCATAAATGCTCTTCTCAGTAGTACTAAAAAGATCGACATTGGAAATTTCTTTTAAAACAACTAAACTATCACTGCCAACCTTCCCGGGAACCACATCTAATAAGACGCCAGCAGCAGGAAGTGTTCTTGTCCTGCCATCTTCTTTTTGAGAGTCTAACAGCAAAGAATCTCTTTCTGATGGTGGCAATAAAAGAATATAACCAATCATAAAAAGTATAAACAAACCAATAAAAGTAGCTACACCTCTTGCATCAGATGCTCCTTTTTTTTTCATATCAAAAAAATTAATTATATACTATTTAAATTTTTTGATGAAATCCGTAGAAAGTTTCTTTAAATAACCTTAATCAAAAATCTCAAAAATCTTGGTTCTTTAATGATTAATTTCCAAAAATATTTAGAGACATAATCCCTATTTTCTAATATCTCTCTCACTTTTTCACTTTTACACAATTCTAGCAATTTTCTATAATCTTCCTCATTAAATTTATCTAGTATCCTCCTTAATCTTAAACTCAAAACCAAATCCCTCTCTAATTTGTTTCTCCATAACTTCTCATAATCTTCATTATTCAAAATACTTTTACTTAATTCCTGGGCTCCAATTAAACCCTGAACAATACCCCCATGACTCAATGCCTTAACCATTCCACCAGCATCACCAACAAGATAAGTATTTTCTTTTTGCAATTTAAACCTTGGGTTAAAAATAGGAATTAAACCTCCCTGCCATTCAATTACTTCTTTATCATTCAAAAATTTACTCAAAATACTCTTAACATCTTTTTTATCAACAATACCAATTCTAGCAATTTTCTCGCTTTCAGGAACAACCCACAAAAAATTTCCATAATTCAAATAAACTTCAGCTAAGTTTTTATCAAAATTTCCCTTAACTCTTGCTTGAAAACCCAACACATACTCTCTATCAAAACCAAAAACACTTTTTGAAACCTTACTCAAGGCACCATCAGCGCCAATTAAAATATCTGTCTTCACGCTTTCATCATCAATCTTCATAATGCCATCTTCAAAACTCTTAAAACTTTTACCCAAAGAGAATTTAACGCCACTCTCTTTAGCCATCTCAAATAAATGTTTATCAAATTTTTCCCTGTCTAAAATAAAGTTTTCTTTTATTTTTAATTCAACTTCATTATCACCCCTAATTACAATTCTATCGACCTTATTAACAACAAAGTCCTCACTAAGTTTAACAATATCATTTAAAGCATTTGTTACAATGCCTGTACAATGAACTGGTTTTCCAATTACCTTGTGCTCTTCATAAATTCTAACATCCTGTCCATTTTTACTCAATAAATAACCCAAGTAATTTCCAACAGGTCCAGCACCAATAATACTTATCATTATCTTAAAAAAATCTATAGAGATGCACCATCTAAGTTTTAGGATTAGATAATTTGTAAACTTTTAGTGTACAAACAAGATCGTAAACTCTATAAAATCCATCAACATTTATATTGGGAATATGTCTATCCACTCTTAATAAAGCATAATTACTATCATCAGTTTTTATACCAAAAACCCTGCCAACTTTTAACCCATCAACACCATCACTACTATCTATACCACTACCAGAATATTCAAACTTTATTAGATCATCAATAGTGATTTTATTTATATCAGTACTACCTAAAAGATAAATGCCCGCTCCATTTGTAACATTTAACTTTCTTCTATCGCAATTTATTTGCTGAAAAAAAAGATCAGAATCATATTCTCCTGGATCCATATCAAAAGTGTCAACATCGTAAAATTGAGTTCCATGAATGATTATCTTTTTCTGTTCAGAAGACCATCCTTGATAATTCTTAACAACCCCAATACTATTCAAAACGTTCTCTCTCTGAGTCATCTCTTTAATTTCTAAGTTAACTGCTTCTGCAAGATTTTTACCAAAATCACCATTAATTCTTTTTGATTTTGAAGTCTCAAGAACAACACCCCTACTATTTAATGTATACATAGATTCGTCTATTTTTCTTTGACAACCACTTAATAAAGCCACTAATCCCAGTCCTAAAAAAACTTTTTTTAACATGTTAGAACAGTGGAATACTAAAAGTATTTAAAGTTTTTCATTATTATCCAGTAGTCCCAAAAACACTTAAATCAAACATCTTCAGAACTAAACCGTATTTCTTAGAAGTTATTTCTTATTAAAAGAGTAATAAGCTATCAATCCCACTAATACAACAAACATTACACCCAACAAATTATTAGGTGAAAATCCCCTTTTATTTAGAGACAATGGCACATTACCTGTTGAATAAGTACCAAAACCACCCATAGTTCCACCACCAGAAGTTCCACCACCATAATTTATTCCAGCAGACCCAAATCCGCCAGATCCAAACTGACCAGGAGCTTTCTCACACAGAGTATGAGGAACAGAACCTAAATCAACAACTTCCCCAAAAGTTATGTAATAATTCTTTTGTAAAAGTTCTGACCAACCCCCAAAACCACAAACAGAATAGCCCTTATTAACAAGTGATCCATCAACACAAAGAACATTTAATGTAACCCCCTCCATATTATCTCCACAATCTACATGAACTTCAGTAATACCTGGATGACCCGGATCAGGTAGTCTAGTAGGACCAATACCATACGTTATAATAGATGAATAAGGAATGCTTCCATCTTCCACAGCTTCATAAAGCATAACCTGACATTTATCATCAGAATAACACTTGTAATAACTATCAATTCCACCTAAAAAATCCAAAAAGTCTCCTCCTGCACTAGAATCAGAGCCACACCCACTAAAAATTAGTATAGATAAAAGTAATAAAGAACAAAATAAAATTTTTAATTTCAAAATATCACCTCAATTATCTTAATTATTTAAGTTATTTAAATAATTTACCGTTTTTACAAAAAATTTATAAACATAATTAATAAAATAAACAGTATGTTAGAAATATTGCTTTTGACTATTACCATTACTTATTTGATCATTGCTTCTATTTCAGACTTAAAAACAAAAGAAGTTCCTGATTTTATTTCATACTCTTTGATAATCATAGCTCTAACATTAAGATTATTATACTCTTTAACAACAAAAGATTTTACTTACTTAATCCAAGGATTAATAGGATTTATAATTTTTTTTACATTGTCCATTCTTTTTTACTACGCAAAGATATGGGGTGGTGGTGATGCAAAATTACTAATGGGTTTAGGAGCAGTATTCCCAACTTACCCAAAAATATTACTTAACTATTTTACTCCAAATTTAAATTTACCATTTCTTTTAATTTTAATTATGAATATCCTTATCATAGGTTCAGTATACGGAATACTCTGGTCTATTATCCTAGCAACAATGAATAAAAAACAATTTCTTAAAGAAATAAAACCAATTTACACAAAATACAGATTACTTGCACACTTATTTTTAATTCTATCGATACTAGTCTTATCTTTAATTTTAATAATTCCAGAAACAAAAATTAAATTAATGTTACTAATCTTGTCAATGATACTTTTAATTTATCCATATTTAATTATTTTCATAAAAACAATAGAAAAATCATGTTTAATAAAAAACATAGACATAGAAAATTTAACAGAAGGGGATTGGCTGGCTAAAGATGTAAAATTGAACAATAAACTTATCTTATCAAAAAAAATAACAGAAATAGAAAAAAAACATATACAATTATTAAAAAGATATAAGATAAAAAAAGTTCTTATAAAACAAGGAATACCATTTATCCCATCATTTCTTTTATCAGTAATAATTTCACTGATTCTCGGAAGTTTAATTTAAAATGAAGAAGACCGGATATAAAAATTTAAAAAAAGAAACAAGCAAAATACCAAGCATAACAATATCCTTAATTTTACTTAACATTAGTATTTTTATTTATTCATTCTTCATTCCAGAACAAACATTAAATTCCTTAATTTTTAAACCAGAGCAATTATTTCAATTGAATTTTAAACCAATGATAGTTTCTTGGTTTTTACACGCAAATATCATCCATTTAATTGGTAATATGTCTTTTTTATTTATCTTTGGAAAGATAATTGAAAAAAACCTTGGTGCATTAAAAATGCTTTTAATCTACTTTGGTTCAGCAATAATATCCGATATATTTGCTTCACTAATAGCCTCACAAGGCGGTATTGGTGCTTCCGGAGCAATTGCAGGTTTAATATCCGCTTCTATTTTACTAAACCCATTTTACATAACTCGTTTATTCCTGATAATTCCTATTCCAATAATGTTAATAGGATGGTTATCCATTTATTTAGACATAAAAGGAATACTATACCCAACAAATGATAATATTGGTCACTTTGCACATTTGGGAGGTTATCTTGCAATAACCATACTCCTATTTTTACTTAACAAACAAGAAAAACGTAAGATGAAAACAGGGTTAATAATCAACATAATCTCTCTAATAATATTTACTTTATTGTACTTTAAGGTATTCTCCTAATCAAATTTCTATAAATCTTACCAACATCATCCTTATTTTTATTGATTTCTTTTTTCTCTTCAATTTTTTCAATGTGAATAGCACTAAACAATTTCTCCAGTTTTTCTAATTCCTCTTCACTTATTTTCTTTCGTTTTAAATCAAATTCAACGCCATCGTTGCTAAACCTCGGAATGATATTAACAAAGATATGATCAACATTCTGTCCAGCTACAGCACCCTCAGATAAAAAAATATTGCTTCCTTCAGCATCAATCAATTTGTTTATTTGAGCTTTAAGTTTATTCACAATTCCAAACAAATATCCAACTTCTTCATCTTTCATCAAATCTAAGTTAGAATAATGTTTTTTAGGAATAACTAAAGTATGCCCTAAACTAATGGGATTAATATCTAAAATTGCCAAAACTTTATTATCTTCATAAATTTTTTTAGTTTTTAGTTTACCCTCAACAATAGAACAAAAAACACAACTGCCACTTCCTTTATTTTTTAAAAACTCAATCTGCTCAGGAGTTAATTTTGATAAAAATTTATTCAATTTATCTTTTTTTTCACTGCCTTCTAACTTAGAAATATTATTTAATTCTTTTAGTAATTCAGCAGATAATTCATTCATCTTAACCAATAGCTCTTCTTACATCAACAATTTCAACGCTTCTAACGTCTTTTATTCTCTCAACACTCTTTTCTAATTCTTCCATGCCTTTATCTTCATCAATAACAAAAACAAAATTTATACACTTTAATCCAAATGCAACATTTTCTATATCTACTTTGCCAACATCTCCGCCATGTTTCTTTATTAAAACTAAAACTTCCTTTTCTAATTTCTTTAGATCAATCTTTACACTTTCCGGCATTATTTTCAAAGTTACAACAACATCTGCCATTTTAATTAGGTCCTGTAAAACCGCAAGAACACGCATATTTTATAGCCAAAACCCTGCATTCTTTGCATCTTACTATATCCTCTTTGCCACAAGAAGGGCACTTAAATATAACACAACCTACATTGTTCATTACCTTTTTTTTACACGAATTACATGTTATTTCTTTCATTTTTATTTTTCCATGAACGCTTTTCTCAAACAGTTCTTTCGTGAACGTTTCTTTCCAAGAAAGGTTCTTTAATAATCGTAAAAGATAAATATTTATAAAGCTTTTGTAAATCAAGCAAAAAGCTCCTGTAGTCTAGTCTGGATAAGATACAACCCCGCGGAGGTTGTGACCCAGGTTCAAATCCTGGCAGGAGCGTATAACTATACCAGGCGTATAATATCCAAGAAACACCCACGTTGTTATCTATATCAAAAGATATATTGTTAAAAATAATAATGTTTAAAAATAATACAAAACAGTATTGATTTCATGGACGAAAAAATAATTCTACCAAAAAGAATAGAAGAATCAATTGGTTATTGTGGATGGACTGCATTAAGTTGGGCCTTACACAACGATTAGGTTAAAAATTATAAATGGTATTTTTCTGAAATAGACAAACGAGATTTTGGAACGCCTCTTACTGTAGGGCGGATGCTTATACTATGTGAATTAATGAAGGTAACAAACCAATTCTATACTTTTAGTGAAGAACCAGAAAGATCTGGATTTGAAAAGGTGGGAAGTCGTGGTTTATTCTTATTTGTTGATAGAATAGAACAACAACAAGTTCTTGAATTTTACAGACTTCTTATTGAAGGTTATTTGTTAGGCACAGACTTTGTAAGTCCTACAAAGACAATTCCTGATGAACACGGAGCAAATCAATTGGAAGGTGAATTAAAA
>CAYIWE010000005.1:0-7421 GCA_964367025.1 Candidatus Woesearchaeota archaeon | reverse complement strand
AAAAGATACCAAGCACAAAAAGAAAATATTCAAAACCCTTCTGAAATTCAAGTTACAAAAGAAATTCTCAATGATTATTGTACAATTTATGATTTAACTGACAGAATAAAAATATTCGCTGAACAATTAGGACTATAAAAACTGTAAGATTTAAATAATCTTTCTTTTTCTAAAAACCCATGAAAAACAAAAGAACAAAGCTTATTGTAGTATTAATTGTTATATTAGTACTAACACAGATAGGTCTCTCTGTCTTTTTTCTAACAAAAATAACAAAAATTCAGCAAGAAATAAATTCAACTAAAACCGAAATTAATGAAAAGATAGATACAAACCAGGCAGAAACTCAAAATAAAATAAACGAATTATCAGACAGTTTAATGAAAACACAAAGTTCATTAGAAGAAGAAATAGGCAACATAAAAGCAAAAACAAGTTCTGATTTCTCAGGAATAATTGAAAACTCAGTAAAATCAGTTGTAAGTATAAAAACAAATGTAGCTCAAGGAACCGGGTTTATAGTAACAAAAAATGGTTACGTAGTAACAAATGCTCATGTACTTTCAGGTGCAAGATATGCAAACGCAATAACCTATAAACAAGAAATAAAAAGTATGTCCTTGATAGGATTTAATTCAACTTTAGATATAGCCTTATTAAAAATAGAAGGGGATTACCCTTTCCTAGAACTTGAAAATTCAGATGGTATAAAAGTTGGAGAAAAAGTAGTAGCAATCGGTAACCCATTAGGTTTATCTTTCTCAGTATCAGAAGGGATAATCTCTGCTAAAGATAGAATCGGAGCAAATAATCTGCCTGCATATATACAAACAGATGCAGCTTTAAATCCTGGAAATTCAGGTGGTCCTTTAATCAACACAGATGGAAAAGTAGTTGGTATAAATAACTTTAAAATAAAAGGAGAAAGTCTGGGATTTGCACTAGAAAGTAATTATATTGCAAAAGCAGTAAACACTATTTCTACTAAGAATTTAAATAAAGCAATTTTATAATTCTATTAAAAAAATGGGCTTTGCACAAAAAGTGGTCTAGTTATTGTGCAGAGCCAAAAAATAGAAAAAAATATATACTGCAAAATTCTTATGAATATATGTCAATAGATGATAGGATAAGAGAGATAGTATGTAAAAAGTTTCCTGAGATGGAAGGAGAAATGAATAAACTTATTGAACAATCATCAACAAGAACAAAAGAGTGTGAAATCGAGGGACATAAAAAACCCTATTATTTTGAATATTCTATTTCAAATAGAAGTTCCCACAGAGACCACGTAAAAGGAATTTGTGAATACTGTCTTGAAGAGATAAAAAGACCATTAACAGCAGAAGAACACAAAGGAATAGATGAATTTCATAAATTTTGTCGAGAAGTCCCGATTCATTAAAAAGTGATCTCACAAATTTATCTTCTCTTCTTAAACCAACCAATAAGAAAAAGAATTCCTATAAGAAATGCTGGCACATCAATTATCAGCGAAGCTACAAAAGATATGTACCAGGGTTCAGCATCAACCCTTACAACTGAAAATATCATATGAACTAATCCAGCCATGATAAAAGCGATTCCTCCAACAATTTCGTTCTTCCAAGAAATTAACAAAATTACCAACAAAGTAAATGTTGGAATGTTATGGATTAATAATCCAAGAATACTACTCCAAAACCCGTAATTTCCTTTAAAGATATCTAAAGAAAACGTTGCCAAAAAAAGTAAAAATATTATTGATAAAAGTCTTGGTGTCCAATAAATGAATTTGTTAACCTCTTTGTTCATATAATTATTTGAGATATAACCAATATATAAATGTTATTTTGACTTTGATTTAAAGTAAACCAAATTGATTTCAAATCAAATGATAGCTTCTATTTTAGTTAAAGGTTTAGAAAGATTTATATAAAAAATTAATTTAAAATATAATATGAAGATAAAAAATATAGGAATATCTCTGTTAATAGCCTTAGGTTCTATCATAATAGATCAAATATACCACATAACCGGGAAATACGCTCACCAAATATTCACTATATTTGTAGATCCAACAACAATAATTTATATTGGTCTCAAATTCTTGTTTGTATCTGTAATAAGTTTAATAATTCTAAACATAAAAACAATTAAAAACAGATACCTTCAATCTGTAAGCATAGCAATAATATCAGCATTTTTATTCTCAATATTACTAAATTACATGTTCCCAACATTATACAATACAATTATGCATATGTCTCACGCTTTAGCTATTTTTATATCTTCATGGTTTGTTTTATCCTTCATAAAAAAAGATAAAAGTAAAAAGAAGAAATGATTTGTTAAACACAAATGGTGTTAAATCATTTTTCCATACGAAATTCTGGGAAATTGCGTCCGCAAAGTCGAATTTTCATTTAATCAATATCGACCGAAGGGACAGTTGAATTCTCTTCGTTCATCCCAAATTGAAAAGAAAGCGCGTTATATTCTTTTGTGTCATAGACACAAACTCCTTTATCATGTTGCAAGACAAATTCCGCAATTCCTACATCAAGAGCCATCTTACTACAAATTGTACAATAAGGCTCTCCTGCTCGTGAAGGTGTTCCATTTTTATCAAGATGGATAAAATACAATCTTGAGCCAATTAGTTTATCGGGGTTTTTTCTAAGAGCATCCACCATGGCTCTTTGTTCAGCATGAATACAGCAAGTTTTATCCGTCACTTTTTTATGATAAAAATCTTTAGAATAGAAACACCTTCTTTGTTCTTCAAAGTTTTGTGGCGGACTATTAAAGCCACTACCGATAATTTCATCTAATTGAACAATTACAGAACCACATTTTGATCTTTCACAAGTTGCATTTTGAGCAACCTCAGTGGCTTTAGCAATATATTCAAGCGCTTTCTTTTCTTCATTACCAGATAAGCATTTCATATGATTATAGAAAAAGTATTAATATATAAAGTTTAAGGAGAGAATTCAATTGTGCATAATCGATGTTATGCACCCCGACTGAAAGGAGGGCCGAGAGCCGAAGGCTCGAAGGAGTCATTCAGGGGTTTTCAATCGAAAGATATTTATATTCTAATGCAGATTAAAATATTATGTACAATATAGATTACTTGCCTCAAATGGAAGAATCCCGAAGATATCTATTTGGGTCAGTGAATCCAGATGAAATACTACCTGAATTCAAATTTCCTGAAACATACTTTCTCCCACAGAATACTGAAATTGTTCCTTGTCATGAAGCCCAAAATGGAGAATGGGTACCGGATACATATGTTGTGCCTTCTGAATTAGAGGAAGTTATTGATAAAACCCCCTGAATGATTGTATATAAGTCCTGTTAGTTGCCCCCGAATACTTGGAGAGGTTGATTTTTAGTGCAATGATGCTCAAAGAGCAAAAAATCAAAGTTTGCCCGAAGGCGACTATAATAAATTTCTGCGGAGCAGACAAAATTAAAGAAAAATTGGGCTTAGAAAAATTTTATTATTAACTATAGAGTGGTTATAATCGAAAGATTTAAAAAGTTAAGCGAATTAGTAAATGACATGGGACAAGAAATACAGGTATTGGATTATGAACCTCTGGAAAAAAGTGTCGCTAGATTGTCAGAAGGGAAAATTCGTTATGAAGTACAACCTAATTGGGGGGGAGGTTGTGAAACAGAAGCAGAAGCAACTTTATATTGGGATAAAGAAAAGCATAAGTGGTTAGCAGAAGTTTCTGGCAAATTTTTAGAAAGTGACTGGGATAAGGATACAGGAGGACCGCTTTATTTGTCTTTTTCACATAATCCACGAGCATTGAATCAATCTGCATGTAAAAAACTATTGGAAGCTTATGGAATTGATTCATCTAAAGTTAATTTATCAGATATCCCTGAATCAGAGCCTTCTCGTTTGGAAACTATGGCTGGTATGAATAGTAAATAAAGCCCAATTTTTCTCTTTCTGTCACCTGAGGGCAAATTGAAACTAACTAATTATATACACAAACCTTAAAATTCTTTATTTACAGACTCTCTATCCTCAAAATTCTTATCTTCATAATCATATTTTCTGTATTCACTACTAACTCCTAAACTATCTAAAGGACTCTTAACATTTATTAATTTAGGTTTAGCAATATGAACATAAACCATAGTGGTATTCATACTACTATGACCCAATAAGGTCTGAACACTAGCAACATCATAACCATTCTCAATTAAATGTGTAGAAAAACTATGTCTCAAGGTATGACAACTAACTCTCTTTTTAATCTTAATTTTCTTACAAGCCTTCTTAACAATTTCTTGAACACTTCTAACACTTATACGGTCAATTCTGCCTTTAAAAATCCAAGAATCTAAATTTTCTTCTTTAGTAAATTCCATTAATTCTTCTCTTAAACTATTTGGTATCAAAAATAATCTGTCTTTTCCACCTTTGCCATTCCTGACCCAACCATAATCTCCTTCTAAATCCTTAACTTTTAAATTAACTACTTCGCTAACTCTCAAACCAGCACCATACATCAATTTGACTACCAACTTATGTTTTTTATTTTTTACACTATCTATTAAATTAAAAACTTCTTCTTTACTCAAAACAATAGGTAATTTTTTAGGGATTTTACTGAACTTAATCTTAAAAACAAAACTTTTATTCAAGATGTCTCTCATTAAAAATTTCAAGGCGCATAAATTAACATTTAAACTACTTCCACAAACATTCCTACTGATTAAATAATTTAAATATGCTTTAACATCTTTTTTACCGATCTTTCTAATGTCTCCTTTATAAAATTTTAAAAACTTTTTCAAAGAAAAGATATAAGTATTAATAGTCCTAAAACTATATCCCCTCCTAACACCCTCTTTCCTAACTAATTCAATCGCATCCATCTTTTAATAAAATTAAATTTGTTTTTATATATTTATAAAATTTAATAAACTCCTCTGCTTCTCTTTCTATATAGTTAATAATTTTATCATATTCTTTGCTGTCGTAATAAACTGGAACATTAACCCCATTCTGGCCTTTTCCTGTAAAGTTACTTAGTTTAGCTCCTTTAAAACTACCATTGTTCATTAAGACTAAAATTGGTTTAATATCTAAATGCGGGATAGCACTTAGTTCATTGTAGTCTATTTTTTTACCGGTATATTTTTCAATCTTATTTAGTAAAAATCTAAAGTCAAATGCTAAGTTCATTCCTACTGGGATAAATTCCCATTTTTTAAAGATTTTAAGGAATTGTCTTATTATCTCTTCTTCTCCAAGTTCCCACTCTTTCAGAATTGTTAAATTTCCTGTAGGGTTTCCTTCTAAATCAATCTGCTGATACTGTAAAGTTATTATTTTATCTAATTCTGGATTGAGGCCAGAAGTTTCCAAATCAAAATAGTAATTTACCACTTTACACCTTAAAAATAAGAAAATTAAACATCCTTAATCCCTTTCTCATCAACAATAAAAGTTATTTCTCCATCAGCTAAATTTGGTGCATCGACTAATTTTGCAACTCTTGTTCCCTTTTTCCCTTTTCTTAAATAGACTCTAAAACTAGAATTGTGTCCAACTATATTCCCACCAATAGCCTCTGTAGGATCACCAAAGAACATATCAGGTCTAGCCATTACTTGGTTAGTTACATAAACACATAAGTTGTAAGTATTAGCCAATTTAGACAGAGTATGCATATGTTTATTCAACTTCTGTTGTCTCTCTGCCAAAGTCCCTCTTCCAATAAATTCACTTCTAAAATGTGCAGTCAAACTATCAATAACAACCAATTTAACATTTAACCCCTCTTTCTTTATTAGATCCTCAACTTTCTCTGCTAACAACATTTGATGATCTGAATTAAACGCTCTTGCAACCTTAATATTTTTTAAAACTTCACTAGCATCTAACCCCATACCCTCTGCAAATTGTTTTATTCTTTCTGGTCTAAAAGTTCCCTCACCATCAATAAAAACAGCAATAGCCTCAGCACCACCTTTTTCCCTGGGTAATTGAACATTAACTGATAATGCGTGTGCTATCTGTGTTTTTCCACCACCCCACTGAGAAAAACACTCAGAAATACAACCCGTTTCAAAACCCCCACCAAGTAATTCATCAAAGGCTTTGCTGCCTGTTGTAAGTTTAATAATTTGTTCTCTTTTCTTCAATAAATCTTCGCCGCTTTCAAAACCCATGTCTAATTTATTTCTAGCAACAGCAATTATTTTTTTAGCTACATTTTCACCAACACCCGCCATTTCAACAATTTCACCCGGACTTGCAACAGCTATACTCATTAAATTATCAAACCCGCAATCTCTTAATTTTTCTGCGGTTGCAGCACCAACACCAGGTAAGTCTTCAATCTTGAATTCTTGAGTTTTTTCCATTGGTATTTTTTTAGATTCTTGTTTCTTTTCTATAAACGTTTTCTCAGAAAGTTTTTTGGGTGTTTTTTCGTGAACGTTTTTTTCTAAAAAAGGTTCTTCTTTAGTCATTTTCCTTCTCCAACAATAATTCTTCTTGTGCTTTTTGTAATACTAAAATCACTTTTTGTAGATCATTTCTTCTTAGATTTACTTGATCATTTCTCCAAACATCACCCTCTTTTTTCCAGCTTCTACTCAAACTAATAGTTTTAAACCCGACTATATTTCCATCAACCTCTCTTTCATTTAACCATATAGCACTCTCTATATTACCACATCTAAATTTTTTTATTGGTCTTTGATTTACCATAGAAATCAACCTCCGTTGCTTTCGCATTTTTTTTCAATCAGCCATAAGGCTTATAATTAATAAAGAACCCCTTATTTATAAGAATTGTGCGTATACACAACAAATGAAGCAAATGAAACCATTTAAAAAAGTTTCGCAAAACCTTTATATAACCCCACTATAAATAAAAAAGTATGGAAGTAGCAATTTTATACTCAGGTGGAAAAGATAGTACACTAGCAATAGACTACGCTCTAAAAAATAAACACCAAATTCAATATCTTTTATCAGTAAAACCAACAAGAACAGATTGTTATTTATTCCACTATGCAACAGTAGAACATACAAAAGAAATTGCTAAAATTTTAAACATCCCGCATATTCTAACCTCATGTTCAATAGCAGATCCAGAAAAAGAAGCGCAATTAATAAAAGAAATAGTTAAGAAACAACCAAAAATAGATGCTTTAATTTTAGGTGGTACAGGTTTACAAGTAACACAAATAGCATCAATTCAAAAAGCACTAAAACCACTAAACATAGAAGTTTTTGCTTCTCACGCCGGTGAAGATCACGACAAAGTATTTGAAGATTTAATAAAAAATGATTATGAGATTATAATAACACAAATAGCTTCTCAAGGCCTAAAAAATTGGTTGGGTAAAACTTTAACAAAGGATAGCTTCCAAGAGTTGAAAAAAGATTCAAT
>CAYIWE010000004.1:0-20444 GCA_964367025.1 Candidatus Woesearchaeota archaeon | reverse complement strand
TAGATGACATAGAAAAGATTATTAAGGCGTGTCCAACAAAAAGACAGACTATCTTTTTCTCTGCTACTATTTCTTCTAATGTTAGAAATATGGCTAGAAAATATATGATATCCCCAAAAGAGATATTAGCAATAAAATTTGTTGACTCAAGCAAGCTTAAGCAAATCTATTACAATATACAAAAAAACATGAAATTGTCTTTACTTGTGCATTTACTAAAAAAGGAAAATTTTGGATTAGCAATAATTTTTTGTAATACCAGGAGAAATACTGATTTTGTCAAAAAAAATCTTTGTGGAAATGGAATAAATGCGATTGCTATTCATGGTGGATTGTCACAAGATAAAAGAACTAGGACAATTAATTTGTTTAATAATGGAAAGGTTGGAGTTTTAGTTTGTACTGATGTTGCTGCAAGAGGATTACATATTGAAAATGTTTCTCATGTTTATAATTATGATCTTCCAAAAGATCCTAAGGATTATGTTCACAGGATAGGTAGGACTGCTAGAGCAGGAGAATCTGGAAAAGTAATAAATTTATTATGTGAGTATGACCATGATAATTTCTCAAGGGTACAAAATGAGTATAGAAATTTCTCTATTGAAAAAACAGAGAGGCTTTACTTAGACAGAATAAAGACTGTTGGGATAAACAATGGGAGATATTCAGAGAGAAGAGAACATTCTTTTAGGGGGTATAGATAAATGGTTGAATATAATATAGTTCATTTCTGCAAAATGTGTAAAGTTAAGTATGTGACTCCCAGGAGTGAATCAAAGAAGCAATTCTGCGATAAATGTCAAAAGATTGTTGATACAAAAACAAATTTTTTTGAGTATTAAATCAATCTTATTTGATGTTAACTAATCTAGTTGCAAAATAAAAGTATCATCTTTATGATTCGCATAATTTTGTTCATGTCTACTAAGTTTATTTTTACTAGGTCTAGTTTACTAATTTTTTTCCTTCATAATATATAAAAATCTATCGAAAGATTTGGGTTTATAATGTTAGGGTAGTAACTAACAAAAGTTTTATAAAATAAAAAACATCTTTGAAGTGTATGAAAAAACAAACA
Source organism: Candidatus Woesearchaeota archaeon (assembly GCA_964367025.1). Lineage (GTDB taxonomy): Archaea > Nanobdellota > Nanobdellia > SCGC-AAA011-G17 > ARS1178 > CAYIWE01. Next base: position 19,363 of record CAYIWE010000004.1, on the reverse strand, counting down.
GTTGTAGAAAAATTAAAACATGCTGGAAATCCACTAGGTGTTAGTTTCAGAGATTTAGAAAAAGAACTAATACATTTATATTATAGTCAAGACTTCGCGGGGATGAGGGAATTATTCGAATCATATAGAAACTGGGAGTTAAAAATGTCTGACGGAACAAAAACTCCCGCTGAAATAGAGAATTTAGCTAGAGAAAATTTGGATTTTGTTTGTAAAGTGGCAGACACTAGAAGACTTAGGGGAGAAGGACACGAAACGGACCAAGCAGTTCTTGAAGCAGTGTTATTGCCTGTAGTAAGTGAAGTCAGACAATTTGAAGTCAGACAATTTTATAGGGATGCTATTGGCTATCATCCAGCAGATTCAAGCTCAAATTAAGCTCACCTTTTTTTATAATTAAATCTTTATAGTTTCTGATAAAGCTGTGAATTGTGTAAAAACGTTAAATTTATAAAGGTTTATTTGTTATTATTTCTTGAATGAGAGAGAGGAAAAGGAAAGTTAAACGCTTTCTGTTTTTAGATGAAAATGAAAACATTGTTATCTAGTTTGAAGGAAAAAAAGAGATACTTAGTTTATGAAGTTATCTCAGATAAAAAAGTTAATACTAGGGAAGCCTATAATGAAATTTTAAGTAATTACAGTGATTTTTTTGGGAAGTTTAATATTGGCAAGGCAGGTATTATGTTTTTAGATGAAGTAAATAACTGCGGAATCATAAAGATTAATAATAAGTGTGTGGATGAATTAAGAAGCAGTTTAACTTTAGTTGAGTATGTCAAAGGGGAGAGAGTTATAATTAAGACCAGGGGCGTTTCTGGTATATTAAAAAAAGCCAAAGAAAAGTTTTGTAATTGAACCTTTCTTAAAAAGAAACGTTCACGAAAGAAACTGTTTAAGAAAAAGAAAATGATAAAATGAGATGAGGTGAATAATAAAATGCAACCAGCACAACATCAAATGATGGGATATGACAGGACAAGTACTATGTTTAGTCCTGATGGAAGGTTATTACAAGTAGAGTACGCTAAAAAAACAGTACGGCAGGGTACTAGTGCCTTGGGTTTAGTTTGTAAAGATTGTGTTTTGTTAGTTGTTGATAAAAGAGTGCTTGATCCTTTACTTGTTCCAGAGTCTATTGAAAAGGTGTTTAAGGTAGATGACCATATAGGTGCAACTGCTTCTGGGATTGTGAGTGATGGAAGAATTTTGGTAGAAAGAGCACAGGTATTAGCACAACAACATAAGGTTACTTTTGACAGTCCTATAGATATAAGCAGTTTAGTCAAAGAAATATGCAATGTAAAACAGTCTTATACTCAATATGGCGGTGCAAGACCATTTGGCGTTTCTATTCTATTTGCAGGTATTGATGAAGATGATAAAATAAAATTGTTTGCTACTGAACCTACAGGTATATTCTTTGAATTTAGAGCTACTGCTATTGGTGAATTTGAAGTTGAATTAAAAGAGATATTAAGCAAAGAGTATAAAGATGGAATGTCTTTTGATGATGGATTAAAGTTAGGTATTAGAGCATTAAAAAAGGTTTTAGGAAAGGATTTTGACATTTCAAGAGTTGATGGTGTTTATATAAATCAAAAAGACAAAATGTTCAGAAAATTAACTAAAGAGGAAGTAAGAAAAGCCAGTGGAAAATGATTAGTATAGATAAAGCAGTAGTTGCAAAGTATAAGAGGGATGGAAAGGAATTTGAAGTTTTAGTTGATTGTGATAGAGCTTTAGAATTCAAACAGGGAAAAACAATGGATATAAATGATATTGTTGCTTCTGATAAAATATATAAGGATAGCAAGAAGGGATTTGTTGCTCCCAATGAGGACATAAAAAAAGTTTTTGGGAGTGATGATTTTTATTTTGTTACCAAAGAAATAATAAGAAAAGGAGAGATTCAATTAACAAAAGAGTACAGAAATAAATTAAAAGAGCAAATAAAAAAGAAAATTGTTGATATAATCCATAGAAATGCTGTTGATTCAAAGACAAAACTACCACACCCACCACAAAGAATAGAGAATGCTTTAGAAGAAGCCAAGGTTCATATCGATGAACTTAAAAGTGCAGAAGAACAGGTTCAAAATGTCTTAGATAAATTAAAGACAATAATACCTATAAAATTTGTGAGAAAGGAAATATTAATAAAGGTTCCGTCAAAGTATAGTGGAAAAGCCTATAGTGTAGTAAAGAAGTATGGTGAGATTTTAAGAGAGAATTGGGAGAAAGACGGCAGTTTGGTTATTTTGAGTAAAGTTCCTGGTGGTGTAACTGAGGAGTATTTTACTGAATTGAATAATTTAACACATGGAGAGATTGAATCAAAAATAATAAATGAAGATGGGTAAATTAATTGTTAAAGATAAGGATATTGTAGTCCCTGGAGAAGAATTGGCAGAAGGAATGGATTATCTGCCTGCTGAGGGCGCTTTTAGAAAGGATGACAAAGTTATTGCCTCTTATTTAGGATTGGTAAATATTAATGGCAGACTTATTAAAATAATTCCTTTGAGTGGAAGATATGTTGCTAAAAAGGGAGATACTATTATTGGTGAAATTACTGATATAAACTTTGGTGGCTGGCAAGTTGATGTTGGAAGCTCTTATAATGCTAATCTGTCAATTAAAGATGCAACATCTGATTTTATCAATAAAGGAAGCGACTTAACACAGTATTATACTTTTGGTGATACTATCGTTGCTAATATTACGAATGTTATTAGAAATAAAATTGTTGATTTGACTATGAGAGGTCCGGGTTTAAAGAAAATAACTGGCGGGAGGATAATTTCAATCAAGCCTTCTAAAGTACCAAGAGTAATTGGAAAACAAGGTACTATGATATCAATGATAAAAGAAAAAACCGGGTGCAAGATCATTGTTGGGCAGAATGGTAGGGTTTGGATTTCTGGAGATGGTCCAAAACAAGAGAAATTAGCTTTTGATGTTATAAAATTAATTGAAGAAAATGCACATGTAGATGGATTGACTGATAAAGTTAAAAAGTATTTGGAGGATATTAAATTATAATGACATATACTAAACGAGTTGACAATAGAAAATTTGATGAACCCAGGAAGATGGAGGCTAAAGTTGGGGTAATTGATAGAGCTGATGGAAGCGCTATGTTCAAAATTGGAGATACTATTGCTGTAGCTGCTGTTTATGGTCCTAGAGAATTATATCCCAGGTTTTTGCAGGATTCTGAAAAAGGCATATTAAAATGTACTTATGATATGTTATCCTTCTCAGTACCAGAAAGAAAGAGGCCGGGTCCAAATAGGAGAAGTGTTGAAATATCCTTAGTTACTGAAAAAGCTTTACTTCCTGCTTTAGATTTAAAAAATTATGCTAATACTGTTATTGATGTATTTATTGAGATTATACAAGCAAATGCAGGTACAAGATGTGCGGGTATATGCGCTGCTTCTTTAGCTCTAGCAGATGCGGGTTTACCTATGAAGGGTTTAGTCAGTGCAATTTCTGTTGGAAAAGTTGGAGATAAAGTTGTTGTTGATTTAAATAAAGAAGAGGAAGATTACGAGGATGGCTCTACAGACATACCAATTGCTATTTTATTGCCAGATGAAAAAATAACTTTATTGCAATTAGATGGAAATATAAAAAAAGAAGAATTTTTAAAAGCCTTGGAATACGGCAAAAAAACTTGTTCAGAAATATACAATGTTCAAGTAAAAGCTTTAAAGGATAAATATAAAAAATGAAAAAAGAATTGAAAAATTATATTACTAGTTTATTGGAAAAGAATGAGAGAGTGGATGGAAGGAAATTAGATGAGTTTAGGAAACCTGTTAAAATAGAATTGAATATTTCTAAAAATGCCGAAGGAAGTGCAAAAGTAACAATTGGTAAAACAGAAGTTATTGTTGGTGTTAAAATAGATGTTGGTGAACCATTTCCTGATTCTCCTGACCGGGGTGTTTTGATTACTGGCGCTGAATTGTTGCCAATGTCTAGTCCTAATTTTGAAAGCGGTCCTCCTGATGCTCAAACAACCGAATTAGCCAGGATTGTTGATAGGGGAATTAGAGAGAGCAACTTTATTGATACAAAACAACTATGTATAAAAAAAGGCGAAAAAGTTTGGATGGTTTTTATTGATATTTATAGTATAAATGATGGCGGCAATTTAATTGATGCTGCTGCTTTGGGGGCTGTTGCAGCTTTGAGAAATGCGAGATTTCCTGAATATGATGAAAAGACAGGAAAAGCTAAATATGGCTATTTTACAAATAAAAAATTGCCTTTAGGAAAGGATTTGCCTTTAACATGCACAGTATTTAAGATTGCAAATAAATTATTGGTGGATGTTAATAATGAAGAAGAGAGTGTTATAGATTCTAGGTTAACTGTTACTACAGATGGAAAAAATATTAATGCTATACAAAAAAGTAGTGATTGTGAATTGAGTATTGATGATGTTGATAAAATGATTGACTTAAGCTTTAAAAAATATAAAGAATTAGAAGCTGTTCTAAAATGATAAAATACAGTAAATATGAAATGGCCAGGATAATTGGTGCAAGAGCTTTGCAAATAGCAATGGGTGCGCCATTTTTAGTTAAGATGAGTAAAGAAGAACTTGAGAAAATAAATTACGACCCTGTTAAGATAGCCAAGAAAGAATTTGAGAGCAGTGTTTTACCTATAACCATCAAAAGACCATTACCAATTAAAATTAATGAAGAAGAAAAGTAAGTTTTATATATTCTCTTTTTTATTTTAATTAAATGCTTATTAGTGATGTTTGGGCTAAAAAAATATTAAATTCTAAAAAAGAAGAGACAATAAAAGTTGTTGTTAAGAGTGGTAATAGACTTGGTATGGGTTGTGCTCCAAGCGGAACTTCTACTGGTAAACGAGAGGTTGTAGCTTTTCCCAATAATGATGTTGATAAGGCTGTTGATTTTATCAATAAGTTGGATTTAAGTTTTTTAGATATCAATAAATTTGAAGATTTTTTGGAAGTAGAGAATTTTTTAAAAGAGTTTGATAATACTAAAGATTTAAGCATTATTGGTGGCAATAGTGTTATTGCCTTGGAATTCGCTATTTTGAATTTATTCCAACCAGTTTATAATTTTTTGAGCAATAGGGTTTCTATTCCTTTACCTATTGGAAATTGTATTGGCGGCGGTGCACATGTTTTGGGTGAGAGTGCTGATTTTCAGGAGTTTTTAGTAATAGCAGAAACTGATAACTTTTTTGATGCTAATTTTGCTAATATGAAATGTTATAGGATTTTAAGGGAGAGAATAGGTGTAGATAGTAGAAGTATGGAGGGGGCACTAGCTCCTAATTTGAGCAATTTGGAAATTTTAGATGTGATGCATGGTGTTGTTAAAGAAGTTAGTAGAGATACTGGAATCAAGGTTAGGTTAGGTGTGGATATGGCAGCTTCTAATTTTTATGATGGTTTTAGTTATAATTATAATAATTTTTCTTTACTAAATAAAAAAAATAAACTTAATAGAGACAAACAAATAGACTTTGTTTTAAAATTAATAAAGAAGTATAAATTATATTATGTAGAAGACCCACTTCATGAGGAAGATTTCAGTGGTTTTGAGGTATTGAGAAAAAAAAGTAATGCTTTAATTTGCGGAGATGACTTAATTGTTACTTCACCCGAGATTTTGACTAAAAATTTAAACTCTGTTAACAGTATTATTATAAAACCGAATCAGGTTGGTTCTTTAATTAAAACAAAAAAAATAATTGATATTGCTAAAAAAAATAAAATTGTTCCTATAATCTCACACAGGTCTGGTGAGACTAGTGATACGACAATAGTGGATCTGGCTGTTGGATGGAATATACCTTTTATAAAATGCGGTGTTATTGGAGAGGGAAGAGAGAATAAATTACGAAAATTGGGCCTTATTGAAAAAAATCTTTTAGACGGAATAACCACCCAAAAGAGTTTTTTGGCAAAAATTTCACCAAAAGACCCAAAAGATGAATTGTTTAACCGAAAGATTTTTAAATTGTAAAATAAACATTGAAAAGTATCTGTTATAATATACAAAAAATGGAGGTGATTTCGTGGCAAATGCTTTAGGATTAACTTATTCTACAATTACCAATCCACTAGTAAACATATGGGATTCTTTTGTTTATGTATTACCTGGATTGTTAATTGCTATTATTGCTTTAATAGTAGGTTATTTTGTATCCCTTGTTCTTGGATATGTAACCGAAAAAATATTTAAAAATGTAAGATTAGATGAAAAAATAAGGAAGTGGGGTTTAGGTAATGCATTAGGTGGAGTAACAGTATCGGCTATTTTAACTGCTGTAGTTAAATGGTATGTGTTTATATTGTTCTTGCAAGGAGCAGTTAGCGCTTTAAGTGATCAATGGGTTTTATCAGGTCTACTAGTTAAATTAGCTAATTGGTTACCTAATGTAATTGTTGCTTTTTTGGTTGTAATCGTTGGTTTAATAGCAATACATTATGTTGGAAACAGAATGTTAAAAGCCAAGTTATGGGGAATTAAATTATTAACAGCAATTGTTAGAGGAGTTATCTTCTTTATGATTGGAGTTATAGCTTTGACTCAAGCAGGACTTAATGTAAGCATACTAGAGAACACATTTTTATTGATTATTGGCGGTGTTGCAGTTGGTATAGCTTTGGCATTAGGAATTGGTTTGGGTTTAGGATTAAAGAAAGAGGCTGAAGACTTACTGAAAGATTTGATGAAAAAATGAAAGGGTTCCACCCTTTTCAAACCCATTAAACCTTTTTCTTTTTTATATTTTGAGTTTAGATAAGTATATAAACTTTAAAGATGTTCTAGAAAATATGAGTATTTGGGGTGGTTTACAAATTGAATATAGGGATTCTTTAGACGATAGTGAAATTAGTGAAATAATAACTAGAATGATTTCTGAAGAACAAATGGATAGAGAAATTGTAGAAAGGGATGAGGGATATAAAATAAGACAAAGTAATAATCTTTACCAGGTGTTTAAAAAATATGGATTAGAACCAGAAAGATATGGATTAGAACCAGAAAGTTTTGGTGTGGTTCATTCTCCACAATTGAGATTAACATTATAAAAAGTTTTATAAAGGTTTGTTTAATTTCTAATTATTTATGACAGAAGAACAATTTTTAGTACCTCTTGAAAAATATTTGAAGGTTGGAATACATATAGGCACTAAGCTAAGAACAAAACATATGGCTCCTTTTATTTATAAAGTAAGACCGGATGGTTTAGCAGTTTTAAATATACAAGAAATAGACAAGCGAATTAGAGTGGCTATTAATTTCTTAGCACAATTTGAACCTAAGGATATATTAGTTGTTTGTAGAAGAGAGAATGGCTGGAAATCTGTTAATATGTTCTCTAAATTTACTGGAATAAGAGTTATTACTGGGAGGTATCCTCCTGGTTTGTTAACAAACCCAAATTTAGAAAATTTTACAGAAGCAAAACTTTTGTTGGTTACAGATCCTTGGCCAGATAAAAATGCTGTTAATGATGCTAGTAAGGTTGGAATACCAATCATTGCCTTGTGTGATACAAATAATGAGGCAGGCAATGTTGATTTAATCGTACCGTGCAATAATAAAGGTAAGAAAAGTTTAGGTTTATTACTCTGGATTTTAACAAAAGAGTATTTGAAAGCAAAAGAAGTAATAAAGAAAGACGAAGATTTGAAAGTTACATTAGAAGATTTTACACCAGATTAATTTCTCTTAATTTTTACGAAAAATTTATATATAATAAGGGATTATAGTAAAATAAGCGGTAGGCTTGGCTGATGGGGCTACCAGTTTGATTCTTCGGAATCTCCTGGCTTTGACATCGGTCTTTCTTGATTTTTTAAAAAGAAATAGTTTTTCTTGTGTTTATTGAAATGCCTTTGTTATTTATTTCTAATTCAAATGTTTTTTCTGGGATTTTTGTTCCACGCATTTTTAATATTTCAATAGCCCTTTTTCTTATGCCTTTTATTTTTTTATGATAGAGTATTATTATGCTGTCCACTTCAAATTCAAGTGATGTTGAAATACCGTTGTTTTTTTTACCTGGTTTACCTTGTGCTGTTAATAGTGCGGTACAATCCCATTTTGAAATTAAATCAAATAGATTTAATGCAGCTTGTTGTTTTTTTAATTTATCAGTGTATAGCAATGCAAAAGAGGATATTGAATCAATAACAATACGTTTTGCTTTTATTTTTGATATTGCGGTTTCTATGGTTCCACCACCCTCCACAAGAACGTTTTTTACTTGTTCTGGTGTATATTCGAGAAAAATAAACTTGCCCTGTTTTTCCAGTTTTTCCAGATCCCATCCAAGAGAGAGCATTGTTTGGTAAAACTCTTCTTTTTTTTCTTCAAAAGTTATGTAGATACCCGGTTCGTTACATTTGGTTATTCCATGAATCAAAAATTGTATAGCAAATATTGTTTTTCCGGATCCAGCATCACCACTTACTAAATTTGTAGAGTTTCTTATAAAACCATTTTGAATAAGTGCATCTAAATTGGGTATGCCTGTTGGTATTCTTTCTAGTTTTTTAGTCTTTTTTTTGACAGTTTTCATTATGTTGCTCTTTTTTTAATGTCTCTCTCTATCAGAGAAAAAGGGATTTGTTTTGTATGAACAATAACACCATTCTTTTGTATTGTAAATGGGTATATATTCATTGAATGATTTTGATAACGCATTTTAGCTATGGTTAAACATCTTTCATAGGAAGAACCCTTTCTTATTTTTGTTAATACTATTAAACCATCAAATAGGAAATCTTCTGGTTCGTGTTTGAATTGATCTATTTCGGTTGTTGGTCTTTCAGAGGTTACCAATATAGTGGTGTCTTGTTTTTTTATATTATTTATGAAATTCAGGACGCCTTTTCTAAAGTCTTTTTTACTTTCACCATACATAAAATCAAATAATGTTATGGAATCTAAAACAACCCTTTTTATTTTTTCTTTTTTTATTATTGAAAGAGGTTCTTCTAATGATATTAAGTTCTTATTAACTACATCCTGCTCATGGATTCTTATAAATTTATTTTCTTTTTTTATATGCTCTAAATTCAATTTTTTTGCAACTTCAACAATCCCTTCTGCAGATTGTTCTGAGGTTATGAACAATGTTTGTTCTTTGTTTTTTATTCCTTCTTGAAGAAATTGTAAGGTTAGTATTGTTTTTCCTGTTCCTGGTCCACCAATAATAAGCACAGAAGAATTTTTCTTAATTCCACCACCAAGAATTTCATCTAAACCAGTCACACCACTTTTTATTAAATCATCGGGCATATTTATATTTACACCATTACTTATATATAAAAATATCGAAATTAGTTTTAAAATATAAAATAAACCAATTTTAAGAAAGATTTAAATATTTACTAATCTAAGTAATATTGTAATGGTTGATAAAAAGAGGTTTAATGAACAACTGATTAGTATGAAGGATTATGTTGCGTTGGCTACAGTAAATGCGAAGAAATACCAGCAAACAAATATAGATATAATAAAAAGTTTGACTGATAAAGGTATACCTGGTGTTTATGTTACTTTAAATAAACCATTTATTACTGTAAAAAAATTCTTTGAAGAAAAAAAAGTGGATCTTAGATTAATTTTGTTTATAGATGCAGTTACGGAAGTTAGTACGGGTGAGATTAAAAAGACTAAGGCGTGTTTATTCATTGGAAGCCCAGAAAATTTAAGTGATATTTCTATTGCAATAGACCAGGCTGTAACAGCGATTCCTTCAAAAGATAAATTTTTGTTTTTTGATTCATTAAATACATTACTGGTTTATAATGATGTTAGGGTTGTAGCCCAATTTATACATTTTTTAGCTAATAAAATGAGGACTTGGAAGATTAGGGGCATTATCATATCTTTAAAAAAAGAATCTGATAGAGAATTAATAGATGAGTTAAGTCAAATTTGTGATTTAACTGCTGATTTGAGGTGATAATATGTTTGGTAAAATTTTAAAATTTTTAATTGCTTTATTTGCTATTGTTTTGGGATTGTTTGTTATAATAAAATTAGTTGGAAATGTCGAATTAATCGTTGGTATTATTTCTTTGACTTTTGGCATATTAGCAATAATATGGACGTTAAAAGCCAGGTCTGTTTTATCTCCTGGTTCTTCATTAAGGAAATATACAGGTAATTTCTTAATGTGCTTGATATTCATTTTGTTATTTTCTATATGGAATACAATGTCAAAAATCTTAAATTTCCAGGGTATATTTTTGTATTTTGAATATTTTTTTATAGTGATGGCTTATATGGTTTTTGTTATGGCTGCTTATCAAATTTTGTATTTAGGCAAAGAATTTGGTTTTTTAAAAGAGATTAAAGTTATGAAAAAAGCAATTAAAGAAAAAAAATTAAAAACCAAATAATCCACCAAGTAAATTTTTGATTATCAGTCTTGTAATAAAAAATATCGTAAGCGTTAGTATTATTAAAATAGGTATATATTTCATTCCTGCTGATTCTTTGCCTTTGCTTATCAGTCCTAAAACCAGTGAAGAAAGTATAGAGCTTGTTATTAAGGAAATTATAGTATAAACTATAGTAAACTGGGTTGTTATATTTGGTTTTGAAAAAGACATTGGTAATGATGTTTGTGTTAATGATTCCTGCGGTATTTCAATTGCTATTTTTTCTGTTAGAACTTCTACTAAAAAAGAGGACAAACCATACAGTGCTGGAGCACCTATTCCAACTGCTATAAAAATAAAAATAACATACATAAGTACACTGGACCTTACTCTCTTTTCTACTAATGCCTGTTGTTTAAGGTTATTTGAGGTTTGTTCAAGCAACTCAGACAATTCTCCACCTGAGTTTATCCCTGTAATTATTAGTGAAGTGGTTTTTTCTAATTTATCTGATCGTATTCTTTTTGTTATTCCCTTTAAGGCTACACTAAGTTCTTTTCCTGTTGCTACTTCTTTGCCTATTCTACTTAATTCTTGTTGTAAAATTCCAAATTCTTTTCTTGCTGATGAAAATAAGGCTTTTTCTGTTGTTAACCCTGCTCTTAAATTACTTGCCATTAATTGTAATGCGTCTGGTAAAACTTCTTCTACCTCTCTTGCTCTTTTATCAACTTTATAATTTAAATAAAAGTATATTAAAAACTCAAATGATAAAAATAGTGAAATCACCAATAAAAAAAGATTTATTTCTGTTATTGTGTTCAGGTAAAATGCCAGTAAGAGTGCAATACCAAAACCAAAAAAAGTTATAAAACCAATGAAAATATCAGGATTAATCTTGATTTCTAAATATTTTAGTAATTTAGAATATTTTTCTCTTATCTTCTTCGGGTATATTATTGAAAATAGTTTATAAGACATTTAAACCACCAAAAATGCAGGCCTTTTTGATTTTATTAACCCCAAAAATATTATTTGAAAGAATAATACTAAACCATACAAACTCCAAAATAAAATTTTTGTAACTAGTTCCGGAGCTGATATAAATGATGATATAACAGTTATGAATGTTACGGAAAGGGATGGTATTATAACTGCAATCAACATATAAAACATTGCTAGTGGACTTAATTGACCACCGTAATTTTGTATTTGGATTAGTTGTTCTTCTGATAGTGTTTTTGTTATATTCTCTATGACTTTTGCTATATCACTTCCTTCTCTCATTCCATTAATCAATTGCCATATAGATCTTCTAAAGAATGGAGAGGGGTTATTTTTAGTAACCTCTTCCAAAGCTTCTATTTGTGAGATTCCGGAATTTATTTTCTTTACAATTTTTTTAAACTCTATTGAAACTGCTCCGTAATTGCCATTTGAAATACTCACCAACACATTAAATAATGGAATTCCTGAATTTATTTGTATAGATATGTCCTGTAAGGCAGGCAAAAGGTTTTGTTCTAATTCCCTTGCTCTTTTATTTATTTTAATCTTTGGGTAATTCACTTGTTGAAGAAAAATAAAAAAGTTGATTATTACTGTTACAATTATACTACTTAATACTGCTTTTTGTACGTTCATGAGTTTTAATGGAAACAATAATGCTACAATTAGAAATAAAGAAAAGATAAAATTTGAAATTAAACACATTGTTAAATATTCTTTTGCGCTGAACGGGGAATCTGTTTGTTTTAATTCTTCATTTAATTTTGGAAAAAATCTCTCTAATGAATTCCCAATACTTAGAAAAGAGTTGGATATTCCCTTTACAACTTTTATTGGTAAAAAAGAGAATGGTATTTTGATCATTTTTTAATTTTCTTATCGTTTTTTGTTACCCTTTCACTATCGAGGTAATATCTGTTAATAATTTTTCCTATTTCTTCTATAGTTCTAATCTTTTTTTTCACTAATTCGTTTAATATACTTGTTTTTTCTTTTAAGTTTTGATTTATTTCTTTTTGACTTAAACCTGTGTGTCTGCTTAAATTTTCAAAGAACCTTAAACTTTTTGCGTGTGGTACTATTTGGTCTGTTTCTGGTTTCCACCTATAAATTAAGTTGGGGGTTATTGATGTTTCTTCTTGAGAGGTTAAAAATTCACCTATTTGATATACCCTTCTTATCCCTTTTCTTCTATCTCTAAACATTACAACGTTTAAGTTTACTGCACTTAGTAAATTCTTTGGAACGCTTATTGGTGGAGTTGTTAATCTTGTTATTGTTTCACCTACACTATCTGCGTGTACTGTGGCATATACTGAATGACCTGTGTGCATTGCTTCAAATAGAACTTCTGCTTGATCTTTCTTTCTCATTTCTCCTAATATTATTCTATCCGGCCTCATTCTTAAGGAATTCACTAATAGATCTAACATTGTTACTTCCCCTTTACCTTCAGGATTTGGCTGACGTGTTATTAGGGGTGACCAGTATAAGAAGGATGGCAACATAAGCTCTCTTGTATCTTCAATACTTAATATCCTGTGATTTGGCGGCATGAAAGACATACAGATGTTTAACATCGTTGTTTTACCTGAAGCAGTTCCTCCAGATATTAAAATATTCATTTCATATTGAACTGCTAACCATATCAATGCAAATATCTCTGCTGAACAGGTTTTATTTTCTATAAAGTCTGTAACTGTCCACGGGTCTCGTGCAAATTTTCTGATGGTTATTGTATTCCCTTTGTAAGATATTGGATAGAGTAGAGCATTTACTCTATCTCCTGTTACTAAGTGAGCATCTAGTAATGGGTTTAATGTTGTTATTTGTCTTCCAACACGCCGGGCTATTATATTTGAGAAATTTTGAATTTGTTCCTCTGTTTTTATGTTTATATTTGTTTTTAACCAACCATATTTCTTATGATAAATTCTTACTGGCTCTTTTGATGACAAAAGCACTATTTCTTCTAGGTTTGGGTCGTCTACTAAAAATTCAATTTCACCCAAACCAAGCATTTTATTTAATAAAATACCTATTAGATATTTTTTTGTTTGTGGTTTTATAGTTGGCATTACTTCTAATATTATTGCGTCTGCTTTTTGTTTGAATCTCTTTTTTAATTCTTCCAGTGCCTTATGTTCAAGAATTTCTGTACCAGTTATTGCAACCTCTGCTATTAAACTATTTCTAATTTCATCTAATAATGCAGATGTTGCTTGACTTGGTTGTAGTATTTTTATATTGTAAATCACTTCTTTTTCTTCACTCTCTATTATCTCTACTTCTCCTGTTAATTCTTCCATTTCTATGTTGTATTTCTCAATTATTCTTCCCATTTTTCAAGTATTGGTTCTCCGATTGCTGGATATGTTATTTTTAATAAATTATTTTCTTCTAGTATCCTTGCCCATTTTTCAATAACTTTTTTATTTACTTGTAATTTTTTTGAAGCTTCACTTATTGATATCTGCTCATTTTTTTCTACAAGGTCTAACAATAAATCTATGTCTGTTTTGTAAAGCGCTTCTTTAACAATGGTGGGTATTTTTTTCTTTTTTATTTCTGGTATTTTTGCGCTTTTTTTTTGTATTATTTTATAAATTAGAATTAAAAAAAAGAATAAATAGATTCCAATTAAAGTGGGTATCCATTTTGAATTATAACTATAATAAATTGTTATAATTAGTATTACTGAACAGATTAAGAAATAAATGAAATTTCTTGGTCCTTTCTTCTTAATTTCTTTTTTTTCTTCAAGTTCCTGTTTTTTTATTTTTTTTCTTCTTATAAAAAATAAGATTATTGTTAATAAAATTAAGGTTATTGAAGTAAGTCTAATTATTTGATTAGGGACTATCTTTGAATAATAAAATAAACCGCAACCAACCAAAAATAAGAGGAACAATAATGGTGAACGTTTTTGTTTTTTAATTATACTTGGCTTGCTTGTTTCTCTATTAATATTCTTGTTTTTTTTAGTTTTTATTTTTCTGACCAATAGAATTATTGCCATTACTGCAATAAACAAACTAATTAAGTTTATTATTGGTTGTTTTTTAACTAAACCAAATATGTTTGCTATTATTAATAAAATTAATAACAAATAATAATTTGAGAAACCACTTTCCTTTTTTATTTTTTCTTTGGTTTTTATTTGCTTTCTTTTTTGTATTGACTGGTTTATTGATTTTTCTTTAGGTACCTCTCTTTTTGTTTTTATTGCGAATGAAAGCAAAAAGATGAAACCACCCAAACTAACAATTAACCAATCTTTTTTGTAAAAACCAAATAAACCAGTTATTAAACCAAGAGTAAGTAAAAGCGTGTGAATGTTTGCCTCTTGTATTTTTTGATAATTTCTAACTTTTTTACTAATTTTTTCTTCTATTATAGAGAAGAGTGTGATGCCTATGTTTATTATTATTCCAATAATATTCTTTTTTATTGCTGATATAATCAATCCAGCTAGTCCAATTAAGAAAAATATTAAGTATATGTTTTTGTGATTTGATTTTGGTTTATTTATTATTGTTTTTTTTACTTTTATCTCCTTCTTACCTCTTTTTTTCATCTTAATTTGATTAGAATGTTTTATTTATTAAGTTATTGTTTTATTTTTAAAGTAGTGAAATTCAAATTGTTATGCTTGGCGTATATATTTTTGAAATTTCAAACTCTGCTTCTGTTATTCTTACAAGCTCTTCTGGAAATGTTACTTCTATTTCTTCACCTTCTGGTACGACTAAACTATGAAGTGTTGTGTTTACACTTGGTTCAAATTTGCTTGCAGTAGACCTCATTATTACTTTGGTGTTGCTGTCACCATCTATATCTATTGTTATTGGGCTTGTTTGTCTCATTTCAATCTGAAAAGAAGTAGAATCTAGAAAATTTAAATTTCCATTCCATATTTGAGTTCCGGTTGAACCCTTTGCTGTTATATTAAATGCTGTTTCCCCGCTTCCTGGAGTACTCGGTTGAACTTTTATATCTGTTACTTCTTTTTCACCAGTGTCTATTTCTATACTTATTCCTTTAAAATCAATTTGATTGTATGCTGGGGTTCTTATTCGTATATCCATATTTCCGCCACTTAATTTATGCAAGTATTCTATGTTAAATGGTTTTATTATAAATTTAAGGATATCGTTATCTGATTGTTGTTGTCCTTGAATTATTTCATTCATATTTAATGCTGATAAATTTATTTCAACATCTTGACTTACAAATTCTGCAAATTCTTCTAGTTTTTCATAGAAATCTTGCCCGTAGTAATTTTGGTCTTTAGCTTTACCTAATCTATCTGTAAACCTTACATCATATGTGTTATCTGCAACTTTTATTATTTCAACCCCAATTGTTTCTGAAGCCATAAAAATGGCTCTTATTGATTCATCTATTGATGTGTATAAATCTTGAACTTTGTTGATTACTGCTCCTTCTGCAAATCTCTCTTCTGTTTCTAGTGATGCTCTGTAAATTAAAATAGCAAGTAGTAAAAGTATTATTGCTATTAAAAACGTTGATATTGTGAATAATACCCCTTTTTTCATTTTATAGCAATTTGATATTTTATTGTTCCAAAATATAAATTTGAATCTTCATTACTTATAAAGTAACGTTTTCCTGTTCCAATAAATTTCTTTGTTATTTGCAAGTTAGGATTGCCTATTATTCTTGTTACATTATTGTCTTTGTTATCCCATTCTTGCCAGTAAACTTCAATATTTGTATCGTAATTTTGGAATTCGTTTGATAATAAGGAATTTAATTTGTTTTCTGCATCCCCTAAATCCCCAAATTCATCAAATAAACCTTGATATTCAAGAATTGTAGTAATATCACTACCAACTCTTACTAATTGTAATTTTGTTAATTTGTCTTTTTCTGCTGATATTATGTATAGTGATGAAGCAGTTAATATTATTACAAATATCAATACTGCAAAAAACGCATCGAGTGATAATACCATTGATTTATTTCCAAATCTTAATTTCCATGACCGCATCTTGTTTTACTCCATTGTCATTATATAAAACATAATCTTTTATTGAAAAAACTGTTTTAGGGTTTTGAGGAATGGAGCCCCGGGACCCAATTTCGTTATTATTAAGATCTTTTAATAAAAAGTAAAAATTATACTCTTTTATTTTTAGTTTTGTTTTAATTGTTTCTTCTGATAATTGAGTAAATTTCTCTGATTTTTCTTTTAAAATTTCTTTATTTCTCATTGCAAGACCAAGACTTATTATTCCATCTTCATCTTCTAATGTTTCCCATCCATTGGGAATCCCGGGTGTTTTTATTAGTTTATCTGCTACTTGGAAACTTTTTAGCTCCATTTTTGTTTTATCTACTCTTTCATTTAATTTTACTTCGTAAATATTCCACAAAGGAAAGATAGTTATTACTATTATAAACACGAAGATAGTTACTGCTATTATTAAGTCTATTGCTATTAATTGGGTTTTTTTATTCATGTTTCTTCTATTAGTATTTGATTACCTATATTTGTAATATTGAATGTGGTCTTTTCTAGTTCTATATCTGAAATTATATTTCCGGATGTAGTGCATATTACACTCTTTGTCCCATTACCAATACTTATTAATCCGCTTGAGTTTATTGTTACTTTGTTTTGTGTAGATGTGTTTATACTGATACCTTTTCTGGATGATTCCATTAGGGAAATTAAATTTGATATTTTTGAACACTCTTTGTTTTTTGCTAATTGGGTTTCTAAGTCATTTAATTCTGTTTTCTTAAAATTATAAATTAGAATTATTGATATAAAAATTGAGATTATTATTCCTATTGCTAGCAGTAATTCTATTGCTGCTTGTGATTTTTTGTTCAATATTATCCACCAAGTATATTTACAGTTAGAGTATTATTAATTAAGGTACAACACTCTATTTTAAGATATTTAATCCCTTCTGATATTGGAAGATTAGAGCAAGTTGGGGGGGTTGAGTATGTACAAGTTACTGGCACTTTTGATAGGGCAATTATGTCACTTGTAGTACCCCTTTTTTTTAATTTCATTACTATTTCTTTGTTAATTATTTGAAAGCTATCAATACCTGAGGGTAAATTTACTGTTATTGTGTCTAATGAGCCATTGCCTAGTGCGTATGCACTATCTGCTGCTTTTGCTATGGTTACTACAGCATCACTTGCTTTATTTATTTGTATATTAAGAGTGGATTCTTGTACTGAATAATAAAAAAAAGGGATTATGACAATAAAAATTAAGCCAAGGATCATCAGGTATTCTGTGGATATTTGGGCTTTCATACTTTTATAAGTGAGTTTGTTGTTTTTTATAGTTTATTGTTCATTTTACGGTAGTATAATAAGTTTTATATATCTAATTACTTTTTTATTGTAGTAAACATTTAAATAAATTAATAAAAGAGGTGATATGATGAAAATTAAAGGTCAAGCTGCTATGGAATTCTTGATGACTTATGGTTGGGCTATTCTTGTTGTTTTGATTGCTGTTGGTGCTCTCGCTTATTTTGGATTATTAAGCCCGGATAAATTATTGTCTGATAGATGTGTTATTACACCTGGAAGCGGAATTGTTTGTGATGATTATACTTCTAGCGCTGCTGCACAAAACATTCGATTGAATTTAGGGAATTCATTAAATGAAGATATTTCAATAACTGCTGTAGATGCAAATTATACTGTTGGTGGTTTAGGCGGAACTTGTGCTGCTTTAGGTGGTGCAGTTAGTCTTCCGGCTGGAACAAGCGATAATACTTTGACTCTTGGTACCTGTACACAAACTACTGGTAATAAAGGCAAGAAGATAAAAGGAGATATGGTTTTTACTTACACTGTTGGTGGCGGTTTAACCAGATCTACAGTTGGTAGTGTTGTTATCACTATCGGCACTTAACTTTTATTTTTTCTTTTTTTTTGTTAGAAAATTATATATATGGATAAGTATAAGTTATTTATATGTTAAGAAGAAGCCAAGCTGCTATGGAATTCTTGATGACTTATGGTTGGGCTATTCTTGTTGTTTTGATTGCTGTTGGCGCCCTTGCTTATTTTGGGGTATTAAGCCCGGATGTATTATTATCTGAGCGGTGTGTTATTACTCCGGGTTCTGGTTTATTTTGTGATGATTATGCTGCGTATACTGGTTCACACAATAAATTTAAGCTTACTTTAAAAAATGTTCACAATCGAGATATTTCAGTAACAGCGTTTGAAGTGAATTACGGTACTGTCAATGTCACAAATTATTGTAATCGTTGGGGTGGACTTCCTCCTTTAGTGATTGCTTCTGGTGGTACATCCGATATATACGCTGACCCGTGTCTTAATATGAATTTAGGTGATAAAGTAAAAGCAAATTTTATGTTAACTTATGGTTTTGTTGGCTCTTCTTTAAACAAATCAGTGGGTGGTGAACTAGTAACTACGGTTGCGACATACCCTAGTTGATTCTTTAATAAAAAAGTATATAAATAAATGTTACTTAAAATATTTTATATGTTTAAAAGGGGTGTTATTTTATTAATTTTAATTTTGATTAGTGTTAGTTCTGTTTATTCTATCACTAGGGAAGAAGAGATGGATGTTGGCCAGAGTGTTAAAGTTAATGGCAAGACATTTACTTTTGATAAATTTAATTTAGATAATAAATATGTTATAGTCACTGTTGATGGTGTTTCTGATAAATTTAGTTTTGTTGAAACTAGTAAGTATATAAATGGAATGAGAGTTGTGGTTTTAGATTATACTTCTTATGGCGAGGATATTGCCAGTTTTAAATTTAATTTGTCTGTTGATATTACTTGCGGGGATATGATTTGTGATCCTAAAGAGGATTCTACTATTTGTTGTAATGATTGCGGGTGTTCTTCTGGTAAAATATGTGAAGAGAATGTTTGTGTAAACGATAAAGGCAATGAGTGTGAA
>CAYIWE010000003.1:0-25717 GCA_964367025.1 Candidatus Woesearchaeota archaeon | reverse complement strand
TAATTTTAATTTGGGGTAAAAAGCTTAAAGTGGTAATGGTAGATTCAGGATCTTCTATAATCATTTTAGATCCATCTAAAATTTCTTGCTCACTTTCATTCAATTCTCCTTCTCTTTCTTTTTTTTCTTCTAGTTCTTTTACCTTCCTCTTATACCCTTCAATAAACTCTTTAAAGTCTTTTAAAGACTCTCCAGCTAATTGACTTTCATTAAAAATCTTACACCCATAGAGCAAAAAAGGAACAAATATCAATAAACCAATAATCAAGCCAATTAAAGAACTAATAGTAATTCCACTATCTCCATCACCCCTTTTCTTCATAAAACTAAGAACAAGCTTAAAATTATTTAAAACTTTTTATTACTCAGTGCTTTCTTGTTTCCCAGGAATAGCATTATCTTTAAGTATCAGACTTTTTATCCTTGTCTTTATCACCAGATCCGCCTACAACACTTTCAGAATCAGAACCAACAATATCACTAACATCAATATTCTCCGCTTCTTCACTCGTTCCTTTAACAATATTCTTAATACTATCCCATACTTGATTAATAGTGCCTCTAAAAATAATAACAAGAATAACAACAGCAATTATTGCTATAATAGCCCCAATTATAATCCACCAAGTCTGTTCCTGACCTTTTTTTTTCATTTTCAAAAAGAAAGAAAATTAAAATAAATGTTTTATCTTATTCGCATTTAACATCGCAAGATAACACTCCAGGAACTCGTGCAGACCCAGAATCAGTATTCTCCCAACAATAATATCTTAATTTAGCTGCATCTTTATCTTGATCCTTTCCACCAACACGATCAACTAATCCATCACCATTAACATCTAATGTAAAACTTGCCTTACAATAAGCTGAATTTTGTTTAGCAATATCAGTTGACAAACTCTCAGCAACTCTGCAATGTGATTCACAAGTTTGCACTACTAATGAGGTTTCATCATAACCGCCTTTAAAAACACCAGCCATTTTTTCAAATAAAACCCCTGTACCACCCATAAAGAAGCCTACAACTAAAATCAACACGATTAAAGAAATAATAGCAATTACAATAACATTCATAGGAAGTTCTGCACCTCTTTTCGAAATCATTAGTTATATCACCTCACAACCATTAATTACTCTAAAAAATTGATTGCCTACTATTTAAATATTTCTACTGAAATTTATATATATAAAAAAAATAGGTAGTTACATCTTTTAATCTTTTATAAAAACTTTTCATTTTCTTTTAAAAAAGTTTTTATATTTATTCAACTTAACAAATTATAAAACATTGGGGGTAAAAAATGAATCTAGAACAAACTATGGGTTTGTATGAAATTAATTCTAGGGAGTTAATTGGAGAAGTTTATACTGGTGGTCTTGAAATGTATTTTAGGGCTCCAAGTCTTGGTGGGCCTTTAGGACCAAGAGCACCTAGTGCACCTTTTGGAAGAGAGATTAGTGGTCCTAGTGTTAGTCCATTTGGTGGATTAGATTTATTTAGACCTGTTAATCCTATTTTGGATGGTGGTTTGACTATTGATTTGGGTAAGAGCACATCAAATACAACAATTTTAAAAGAAAGTATTGGACCAATAAGAAACACATATATACATCACGATGATGGTTTTGGAAGAATGACAAGTGGATTAAAAGATTTAAAAAATGTGGGTGTAGATGAATTGCAAGTTATGATAGATACTATTAGAAGACTAAAACTTTAATAAAATATTGTAAAATTTTTTTTATTTAAGATGTTTGAAAAAGAAATTAAAAATTTTTTGGAAAATAGAAGTAGTAGGTCTTTTATAATATTCTTAAGAGTGTTTAGAGATTACATGCAGTCTTTTGTTAATGGTAAAATAACAGCGTTGGAATTATCATCAGAGACAATACACCTCTTTGTTGATGATGATAAAGATGAGTTTTTTAAGGCTCTTGAAGAATTTGATAAAGAATCCATTCGATTGAGAGCTGTTATGGATGTTACTCACCCCAAATGGAATGAAAAAATGAGGAAGGACTATATTAAAGGTTTGATTTTATTAGCAAATGAGTTGATTGAGAAATATTCTTAAAATAACAAGTTTTTTAATTTTTTCTTTCTTTTTTAATCTTAACATGTTATCTTGTATTTCAGAAGCAGAAAATATTTTACAAACTGAATTTGGTTTCAAACCAAATCAAAGTAGAATTGTTTATTATAATGAAGATTCTTTAGGACAAATACTTAAGAGAAGAGATAAAGACATCAAGGGTTTCTTTCAACCAAGAGCTTTAACAGCTTATGTTAGTGAGAATCCTCAATCAACTTTATTGACTAGAGTTATACATGAATATTTAGGTCACGGTTCTTATTGTGAATATACGTCTAATGGAAAAAGAATTGTTCAATTTGAGCAAGAAATGAAAGGTTTAGAAGGAGAACTTTTTGGTGGGGATTTAGGTGATAATTCAAATATTGCTTTAAGAAATAGTAAAGAAAATTTATTAGTCAAATCAAAAGATCCAGACTTTGATTATATATTACACATTTCTAAGGAAGAGCCCTTATTGAGATTATATTTAGATTTAAGAGAAAAATATACTGCTTTTTTTCAGAGCAATCTTCCAATATATGAAGGTTTTGCTGTTTGGTTAGAAAGAATTTTGTTATGTGAATTAGACCAAGAAACTATTTGGAATGAAAGAGAAAGGGAAATTAAAGGTACAGGTTATGAAGAAGTGTATCAAAGATTTAAACAATTTGAAGATGAAAACGGCGTATTATCTTTAATCTATAAAGTTGGTTTTCCTAAAAGATTTGATAAAGAATCTATTGTAAAAGTTGTTAATGAACATTTAGATACAAATAGATTAAGTTTTTTGGTTTTATATGGTTCTAAAAGAGATTATGGAGATATTGATTTACTTGCTGTAAGTAAGAATGATGTTGAAAATAACAGGGTTTATACTGAAGATCTTGATATTATTCAAGTTACAGAAAAAGAATTTATAAAAAGAATTGGTTTTTTTGATATAGCATTAACTCAGCCTGTTTTAACTGGAAAAGTTATTATTGGTGATGAAAGAACTTTTGAACGACTTAGAAACGATTTATCTGAACAAAAATTTTCTGAAAATACTGCTAATTTTTTAAGGAAAAAGGCTTTTGAAGTTTATAACGATGCTAAATATTATTATAATATTGGGGTATATGAAGCAACTAGAAAATTATTAGAAATTGATGATGTTAATTTTGTTAAAAATGTTTTTAAGAAAGAAGTTGATTTAATTTCAGGCCAATTTTTATATTCATTACATAATTTATCTTATGTTTGGAGTTATGGTTTATCTATTGATTTGTATAATAAGGGTTGTAAGGCATTAACATTAGACCAGATATTGGATACTACGGATAACAAAGTATTAAAAGAAATATTAGATTATTCTAAAGCTATTAAATCTGATAATGAATTGCCTAAAAGCATAAAGACTAAAGGTTTATTAGATAAAACCAAAGAATATGTCCTTAATTTGTTGTAATTTTTAGAAAGATTTAAATAGTTACCACTAATATATAGTAAATATTATAAAGATTTAAAATGTCTCTATTAAAAAAACTGGGAAAAGTAGCAACAACAGCTTCTTTAATCGGAACTCTGGCAGCAACTTCTGTATTTGGAGTAAAAGCACAAGAACCACAACAATCTCAACCACAAGAAACAAAAAAAATATCCAGGAAATACCCCCAAGAATTTGGGTTAACAATTAATGGTGAACCTTCATCCATAGTTTACACATACCTAGGAACTATTTCTTCTCAAGAATATAATCAATTATTTGAAAAAGAAAAAAATGTAATAGATAAAGCAACTGAATTAACAGAAAGAATTTCAGGGATGGATGCTCCAATAGACATTTCATCTCTTCACGAAAAATTTAGAATACCTGATTTAACAGAAGAAGATAGTGTAGATATTTATCAAGTTAAGCCAGAAATACCAATAACTACAATAGACGGTTCTCAATCTGCTGGAGACATGTTCTCTATAGTAACTTTTGTAAAAAGCAACAAGCCAGAAATAACATCACTGGAAGCAAGAATAAATGATAATAATGAATTAGAAATCTCAGTGCAGGCAACAGATAAAACAGATTATAAAGATCAAGAAAGAACCCTAATTCAAAGTATTCAAGAAGAGTTTATTCAAGGAAAATTACCTCCTGAAGACCTAACTATCTTACTTGGTGAAACAGAAAAATCAGATTTATCTTACCAGTATACAATAACAGATGAAAATGAGGGAACTAGAATTTTAGAAACTACACAAAATCAATACACAATAAAAAATCCCTTTAATAGTAAAAATTTAACAATTGAAGCAATTGTAAAAGATGAAATCGGAAATGAAACAGAAAAAAGAATGGCAGTTACAGAACAACAAGAAACTACCAAAGAAACAAAAAAGTATAAAATTTTATTTCGTAATGTCGCAACATTAGGTGATAAATATGAAGATAAATTATACACTATAAATGATGATGGAAGTAATTTACAAGAAATAGTACTTCCAAATAGGTACTCAAATCCATACTCATCGCCGGATGGAAATAAAATTGCATTTGTTTCATATACAAATGGGGAATATGATATATGGGGTATATGGATTGCAAACATAGATGGAAGTAATTTACAAAAATTAACAGAAAGTTCAACTCTTGATAAGTGTATATATGGTTGGTCTAATAACCAAGAAATAATTTTTGGTTTAACAACTAATATCGAAGTAGGTAATGGATGGTATCTTCCTGTCACAAAAATAAATATTATGAATATTAGTGAAACTAAACTAATAGAAATACCCAAAAAAGGTTATCTTCCTTTAAAAGATGGGGATATAGGTGGGGGACGATTAACAATTTCTCCAGATGGAAATAAAATTGCATTTGTTTCATGTACAAACGGGGAATATGATATATGTATTGCAAATACAGATGGAAGTAATTTACAAAAATTAACAGAAACGCCTAATATCGTAGAGGGAAATATTTCTTTTTTCCCAAATAGCAAAAAAATAATATTCGATGGAACAGTTGATACAAAAAAAGTCTATAAAGAAAATCCATCAGATATATACGTTATAGATTTGGGTAACAATCAAATAAGAAATCTAACAAACACATTGGATATAGACGAATGTAATCCTATATTAAACCCCGATGGAAACAAAATTATATTTAACATAACCAACAAAAACCAAGTCCTACCAGAACTTCACATAATGAACTCCGATGGAAATGATAAAAAAGACCTATTAAATACGCCATCACTTTATTTAGAAGTATATCCAGTATGGTCACCTGATGGGAGTAAAATTGTATTTGAACGTTATAAAACTAATGAAAGACATAAGGAATATTATAATGGGATCTTTGATGGAATCGAATGCAATAACATAGAAAGTAGTGAATTATGTGTATTAGATAATAACAAGGACAGTTTAATAAAAATAAGAGAGACAAATGATGACTTATTTAACACAACAGATTTTAATTCAAAGTGGTCACCTGATGGAGAAAGGATTTTATTTAGTGCAGAAACAGACCTAAATACTCATGATCTTTATATTATAAATACAGATGGAACAAATTTAAAAAAAATAACAAATACACCCACGGGATTTGAGTTAATTCTTCAAAATTGGTTACCAAATTAAAAAATATATAACTAAAACTCTAGAGATAGAAGAAACTCAACCTGCTTGGTCACTCAAATAAAATTTAAGAATTATACAAACCCAATTTGGTCAAGATATAGAAGAAAACACCTGGTCAGATGAATAACCTTAACAAGCAGGTGGAACTTCACCCTCTTCTTTCAAGAAACAAATAGTATTTTTATCTTCATCACTAGAAATATAAATCTCATTGCCTTTTTCTAAAAAATCTTTAGAACTCGTAGTAACTTTCTTCAAATAAAACCTATCTCCTTCAAGAAGTATATGGTGATATATGGAAGAAAGGCTTAGGTCTTTACACTCTTTTTTTTGCTCATCTCCCCAAGCAATTTTAAAATTAAAAGTATATCTGGTTGGCTCGCTTGTAAACCCACCTTTAACTAAATGTATATAATGGGCGTCACCAATTCTAATTCTTAAGTCCTCACCATCTTTTAACCCAATTGAACTTAAATCACAAGTACAATCTTTATTTCCTTTATTCAAACATTCATCTAATTGATTAAAAAGAGTTTTAATAACAATATTTCCACGTTCTTCCACAGCTCTTTTCTTAGGAACATCTTTACAAGAAATAGCATTTTTATATTCATCATCTCCCTTACCAACAACAAAACATAAGTGCCTTTTATTGTTTGGAGAAAAATACAAAATTAATTTACGGATTGTTTCTTCTCCATAATCCTCACTTCGTATTAACTTATCACCATGAAGTTCAAAATTTTCTGGACCTTGTGTGAATGGTTCTCCTGATTTATCATTATAATTTAATGGTTGACACTTTCCATCTTTATCAGTAAACCTAAAACTGGATTTAATATTATTTGTTTCAATAAGTGCACGCGTTTTACCATCAAATAAAGAAACATCAAAATTATTCTCACCTATATTATTTCCTTTAATTATGTAGTCTTTAATCTTAGGTAAATTAAAATCACAACTACAAGTTCTATCTGTATCACTATCAAAACAGTTATTTAATTGTTCTAAAAAACTATTAAAAGTGTCAACAGCACTTTTCTCTTTTAACACTTCTTCTTCAGGTCTTTCTAAACCAAAAACCTTCTTATAAATATTCATAACATCACTTTTCCCCTCCCTTAACATAGGAAAAGCAATTAAAACAATCAAAATAAAAACAACAAGCACTAAAATTGCACCACCAATATATTCCCAAGTTCCTTCTCCCATTACCAACCACCTATAATATCACTAAAAAATTTTTTAATTAAATTAGTCATAGCTATTCTAAGATCTTTAGCAAATACAAAAAAAAAGATCAAAATAAGCAAAGCTAAAATAAAATATACAATATAATTCCAACTTATTGAACCTTTTTTCATTATTGTTGTATCAAAGGAAAACAGTTATTGTTTTTTTGAACCTTAGGGTTATGAGACAAAATAATCATATCAACATTACCTCCAAATAAATTGACAATGGGACCCCCTAAATACTTTCCAAGTATCCCTCCCAGAATTGGTCCTCCAGGAACAAGACCAGAAACTCCTGCAATTACTCCAATAGTAGTCGGAAATAATTCCTCAGTAGCATCATCATCATCATAAAATTTTATATATACTGGTTTACCATTACTCTCAAAAATAATATCATCAGTATAAGAATCGTCTAAACAAATATTATTGTCTTCACTAGCCTTCTCAAAATAATTATAATAATTATCAACACCTTTTCCCCTATCCCAATTTTTACCAATTAAAAAGCCATAAAAATCATCATAAGTAATTTTTTCTTTATCTTTAATCTTTAAATTATCAACAACATAGCAATTATAAATAGGATCACTTCCAGCATGAAGTATTCTGCCTTTTACACCCTCAAATTTTCCCTCACCATACATCCACCAGCACGTAGCCATCAAATCAGCAATTTGTTTCATAACTTCACTTTTAGTGCCTTCAACAAGTTCTATTTTTTTCTCATAACAAGCCACAGGAAAAACACTAAATGAACTAGCAATTATTTGTGACTTATGAGACAACCTTACACTAAAGGCACAAACAACATCTTGCACAGAACCTGCCATTCCAGAATTAAAAACATTAACAACACTAATCAAAACAATAGCAGCTAAAACTAACAATATCAAAGTAACAACAGTTCCAGTTGTAATATCCCCTCTTTTTTTCATATTTCAAAAAAATATTCCTTTATTTAAATACTTTTTATTTTAGCATTTATCATCAGCAATTTTTTTAAGTTTTTCGTACCTATTCCAAACTTCATTTTTGTAAGAAGCACCAATACTTCCATAATACAAACCCAAAGCTCTCTTCCAATCCCCATTACTTCTTGAATTTTCATATTTAGATCTTAAAACTCTAACGCCACATTTTATATTCTTTTCTTCATCATACAAATCTTGTAAATTATAACTACAACTACCCTTACCTGTATCTGGCATAACTTGCATTAATCCTACAGCACCAGCACTACTACCCTTTACAACTCCATTTTGATAATGATTACAATGGCTTTCTTGCATCATAACAGAAACAACCAAAATAGGATCTAAAACTTTATACTCTTTAGTGTATTGAGTAATCCACATAGCATAATCACTACAAGATTTATCATCACAACCACATTTTCTGTTGTCAACACTATTTTTTTTAGCATATTCCATTACACAAGCAACTTGTCCAGTATCACCACTAAAAACACCACTACTTTCTCCACCGCCAATAAAATAAATATTGTCTCCAGCTTCATAAATCCCTTTTTTTAAAATTTGAACAACACCAATTAAAGATAAAACTAATACAATCGTTAAAACAATACTAACAATGGGTCTAAATTCACTCATCTAAAAGCCCCCAGCAATTATTGTACTAGCTAATGTTTTGAATATCAAAATACCAATTAAACTAACTATAAAATACAACATAGTACTTCTAATCAAATTTTTTCCCAATTCATTTTCAACACTCAATGTATCTTCACCATTCTTAATTCTTACACTTAAGATGGTTAATATTATTATAATTTGAACAACATAAATACCAATGACTGCCTGGAAAAAATAAGGCGATATTACGCTATCTAATTTAAACAATCCAATAACATTCGGTGATAAACCCATAAAATTAACTCCATCTGCACTTCCAGCTTGTTTACTCAAAGTTTCACCCAATTTCAACAAAACATTAGTCATCATAGAGCTTATACCAACAACAATTCCTGCAATTAAAGGTGCTAAAAAAACAATTTGTGATTGCATAGAACTCAAAATATCTGCCAACAAATCTTTTAGTCTCTCTTCAACTTTTCTAATGCTTAAAATATATACAGAAATACTATTCATAGTTTTAGCAACAACTTGTGGTCCCTTTCTTGCACCCTCTACAGCAATCATCATACTGCTCTCAATGATATTAGAAGGGAAATAATTAATAGCTCCCCTTTTTTTATCAAAAATGGCGCCCTCTACACCCATCCCTAATCTTTTGATATTTGAGTCAACCATGCTAAAAAATTTACCAGTAACACTTCCAGTAATACCCTCAGCAACCCTACCAAAGGCCAATTCTAAAGGTAACCCATCTCCAACACGATTACCTAATTGAAATAAAGCACTAGAGAATTCTTTTTCTAATCTCTTAGTTTCATCCCTGATTAATATAGCTTTTTTTGTTTTGAAATAATAATAAACACCTAAACCAAAAGCAATACTCAGCGGTAAAAATAAACTCAATATCAGTGCACTATTACTAAAAGGACCGTAACAATTCACTCCCTCACAAAAATAACCGTTGAATTCATTAAATTTTTCACCAAAAAACCAATTTGAATACAATGGGAATAAAGCTAACAACAATATTGGCAAAGCAACAATTAAAGCAATAGACAAATAACTAAAATTAAAACCCAAAAAATTAATTTTTTCATTTCTTAATTGTTGTAATTCACTGCTATCCTCTAAAACATTAGTCTCTCCATAACCGCTCGGTCTTTTGACTAATAAAGAATTCCCGTATAAATAAACTAATATTGGTAAAATTAAATTATAAAGAAAAAATAAGTGGTACCATTTTACAAGTCCGCCCAAAAACGCCCCAATTAAAGGAAAAATAATCAAACCAAGTATTGGTAAAATTATTCCTAACATGTGTAAAATAGTAATTGGGCTATTCAAATTATGTGCATAATGCATCATATTATCATAAGTAGAATCCAGCATAACTTGTAATGCTTTATCAAGTAAAGCAATTCTTTTCACCTCATCAACTTCATATAATGAACCCTCTATCAAATGAAAAGATTCTAAGAACTCTGGATTCCAATCCTTCCACTGATTCAAATAATGAGTTAAAGAATCCTTAACACTATTAAAAGTTCCAGTCTCAACATCCCAATATACTTTCCTTAAATCATAACCCAAAGGATAACCTAAATGATTTGCAGCAAATCTAACAGCATTTTCTAAATTTGAAGTATGTCTCATATACATAACAACATACAAAATACACATAACCATCTGATTGCTAGCTTTTAATCTCCAGCGAGTAGCCAGTGAATTCGGATAATTATTAAAAAACAAAAACAAACATAACCCTAAGATAAACAAAAATAAAACTAAAAACAAATTAAGTTTGTGAAAAATAAATTGGGTTAAAAACCCGATAACAACTGCTAAAAAGACAAAAAGTAATAAAACAGTTGTAGAAAAACCAGTAACTTCATTTGAAGTAATTTGTAATTTAGTAACACGAATACTCTCATTTAATTTTTTTTCATCTTTTTCTTTTGGTTTAATAAAACGAAACCAAGAAAAATTCTTAACTAACTTTTCATATAAACTAAGTTCCCCACCAGCAAGTTCTTTAGTAAAAATTTCATACTCTCTTGTTTTTATCCCGCCTTTTTCAAATTGTTCAATGTCTTTTTTGAGTTTGTCGCTATACTTATCTAAAATTTTTTTAATATTGGGGTCCAATAAATCACCTCATACTTCTCTTTCTTATAATTTTTTTTAACCAGTCATCCCATTCAAAAAATATCCTTTTACTATCCAAGTAACCAACATCCTTATTAACACTATCACTTATTTTATGAAACATATCATTAGATCTAACAACAAACTTGGCTTCCAATAAATCAATCATATTCGCCTTCTTTGCTCTATCAACTAATGTTTCCTTAATTTTAGTTCTTAACATCACATTATCCCAAACCGCATCCCAATCTCCAACCCATGCTTTGACATTACCAGCAATATTTTTCAAAATATCAGAATCGCCATTCATTAAATCTTCTGTGGGTTCCAATAAATCTTTTTTGGGGTTATATTTCATTAAATCAACAAAAGCTTTTTCTATTAACGGGTCCTGTTCCCAGTGTTTTCTAACCTCAGTAATTTGAATTACTCGTCTCCACCTGTGCAATCCATCAGCACTCCTCACAGGATTTGTAATAACAATTATGTCCGCAGCTTTAAACGACGTTCTAGGAACTTCTAAATCATTAACAATTCTATCAAAAACACCATACGGGCTATCACCATGAATTGTTCCAGCAACAACATTAGCTAAAGCACCAATTCTCATTGCTTCAAATAAAGCTTTTGCTTCTAAACTTCTAACTTCACCAACAATTAAACTACTATCTCCAAATCTCAAACTCGTCCTTATACCTTCATCAGCAGGAAATTCTGAACTGCCTTTAGAAATAGCAGATCTAACCTTCATTGATTGAATATTATAACCCATTTTCCTTAAATATTCTGTTGGCAATTCTAATGTATCTTCTAAAGTTATTAATCTATATCTCCTCATAACCTCAACCATCATACTGCCAAGAAAAGATGTTTTACCACTGCTTCTTGTTCCAGCAACAATCATCGTTCTAGCACCATCAATTAAAAAACTGATTAAACCCGCACCCAATGGACTAACCATGTTATTATTGATAAACAAAGGCAATGTCCAAGGTTGATCTCTATGTCTTCTAAAAGAATACGCATAACCCCACGGACTTAAAGGATTAGTCATTATAGATACTCTCGCTCTGGCACCAGATAAACTTAATTCTGTATCTAAAACCGGGTTAGCTTCATCTAAGGGTCTTCCACTCAACATCCTAAATTTAGATGCCCAACCCTGAGCATCTTCACTGGAAGGGATAATATTAGTAACACAATCATCATAATCCTGATGCACAACATAAATAGGTGTTTGTCCAATCGGTCCATTAACACTAATATCTTGTATTTTTTTATCTTGTAATAAAACTTCAATTAAACCAAAACCCACAGTATACCTTAATAAAATCTTAGATAATTTTTTTATATCACTATAATTTAATTTTAAATTTTTTTGTTCTGCTAATTCTTGTATCAAATCGCCACCAATATTAAAAAAAGTTTGTCTCATCTTATCAGGTTCTAAGAATTCTTCTGCTTTTGGTTCGTGTTTAGTTAAAACAGTCCTAGCTAATTCCAAAAGTTCATATTCACTTTCATTTAATTTAAATTCTGGTGGTGTTAAATGATATAAATATTTTACATCCCCAGGTATATCAAAAATAGTAATATCTGTTTCTCCCTTGATACCATAAGAATCTAATTCCTCCCCATTTAATGGTTGTTGAGCCATTAATTGTGTAAACATAAAATTAGGTGTTATTGTCGATCTAAACAGTTTTTTATAAACATCTCTATTGCCAAGTTCATAACCATCTAAATACGGTTCTGCAATTCTCATTAATCTAGTTTTACCCAATAAACCAATTAAATTATTCAATAGATTTATATGTGCATCCCTATACTTTAATAAAGTTGAATTTGTTTCTTTATCTTTATGTATCTGTTCCTCTCTTAACATTCGTTTTAATTCAACATAAGCACCCAAGGGATCAGTTCTCAACAAATTAAATAAAATATACCTCAAATCATTATAAAAAGAAGAAAAAATATTAAAATCGTCCATAGAAACCCCAAATATGCGTTTTTGTTTTACTAAATAATTATATAAATTAGCAATTTCTATTAGTTTTTGTGTGTCATCATACCCATAAGAATAATTTCTTTTACCAACAAAAATAATTCTTTTTATAGAAGGTACTGTAACCAATTTACCTATAATACTGCCCATACAACTACTATCCGCTTCTAAAGAAGGGATATAAGTAACATACTCCACATCAATTTTTAGAACTTCCTCATTGCCCTCTTTAACAACTACGTATGCGCCCTCACCTTTTTTTTCAATAGAAGCCATATTACCACTTACATATGCTAACATAAGTTTTATTACTACTCGAATAATTTATACAATAAACTAGTATTAAAATAGTTTTCGTTTATTTAAAATGGTCAATCAAGAATTTTCTCAAACAGAACAACCAGATATATCATCTATTTTATTATCACTCGATTCTAGAGTAAGAAGTTCTGAAACAAGGAATTTATTATTAAAAGAAAGGATAGAAATAACTGATAGGAACATGATACGGGAATATAAAAAAACACTAACTGAAATAAAAGACATTAATTTAGAAGTAAAACAAATAAAAAACGATATATCCAACATAAAAGATGCTTTAAAAAAAGTTACTAGAGAGTTAGATTTATTCGCAAGAAAAGAAAATTTAAAAATACTAGAAAAATATCTCCAAATATGGGATCCAATGAAATTTGTGACTCAGGATGAATTAAAAGAAATAATAAAAGAGAGGGGTATGTGATATGGTTAATAAATCAATAGTCGACCAAGTAAGAAACATGAAAATGCAAGGTCTAACAAATAATCAAATAATTCAAAACTTACAAAGGATGAAGGTAAATAATCAAGAAATATTTGATGCTATCAATCAAGCAGATATGAAAAACGCAAATCCATACAATAGTGAATATCAACCAAGTGCTCTTAATATAAATCCAGATAATCCCAATGAAGAAATGCTTCCCGAAGCACCAATAGCTCCAGAAGCACCAGAACAAACAGAATATCAAGAACCTTATTCAGATTATCAAGAATACCCACAAGAATACTATCCCCCTCAAAATTACTATCCACAACAATCATCAAAAAATATGAATGAAGAAGAACTGGAATTACTTGCAGAAAAAATAATTTCAGAAAAATGGAGAACGCTTACTAAATCAACAGGCAATTTAAATACTTGGAAAAAAGAAATAGATTTTAATATAGTAACTATAAAAAGAGACATAGAAAACTTATCAAATCAAATAAAAACATTACAAGAAGCAATAGTTGGAAAGGTTCAAGAATACAATCAAAACCTAACAAACATTGAAACACAAATGAAATCAATGGAGATGGTGTTTGAAAAAATAATACCCCCATTAACCAGTAATGTAAAACAACTCTCCACTATAACAGAAAAATTAAAAGATAATAAGAAAAAATTAACTAACTCCTAGAACTCAGTAATCTTATTGCCTGCGAAGCTATTAATAATAAAAAAGCAGCTCCCAATACTTTTGGGTGGAATAGTATTTTACCAACAGTTACTGCAAAGCTCCCTCCTTCTCCCGTCTGTTGTTCTGTATAAATCCCAGATAATTGTTCTCCCCAAACAATACCTATGGCAATTATTAATAAGATAATTGAAACTGTTACAATAGTATACGTAAAGGCAGAACCCTGTGCAACTTCTCTTATAGTATCTGCAGGAACACCCATAAACATAAAGATTACTACAATAAACATTATAAAGAAAATTATTACAATAAACCAAGGTACTAAAAAATTAACAATAGCAACAGCTGATGGTGTAAGAACAAATAACAAAGCAATAACAAACGCAATTATGCTATTTAACCCAGTAGTGTCACTTCCTAAAATTTTTGTCTTTTCTAAAATTGCAAAGACTAATGTAAAAATAAAAATAAAAGAAAAAATTGGTAAAAAATACTGCCAAATTCCAATATCAATAACAGGAACTGCCATTTACCTGCCCTTAAGACCTTTATTTATTCCTTCGGATAATTTACCTAAGCTTTCTAAAACATTTGGGCCACCTCTACCCGGTTCCTTAGTAACGTACCATATTACTAAAATAAATACGAATATAGTTAATAAAACTGCTTTATCTTGGTCCTCTAATTGGAACCAATTTGGCCAATCTGCTGCATAATATGTAGGCACTAAAGCCCATATTATTCCAATTACAGAAACGATTGCAGCAATTGAAAACATAAATCCAGTCCACTCTCCGCCACCACCAAACAACCCAATCAATAACATCAACATCAAACCAATTACTATAAACAATGAAACCCTAGGTATGAATAGATTGATAATTTCAACGAGTGCTGTTTGAGAAACCAATAAAGCACCAATAACCAATGCCACTATAACATTAAAATTCTTCTTCTCTTTGCCCAATATCTCTGTCTTTTCTAAAACTGCAAAAACGATTGTAAAAACTAACAGGAAAGGTAGTAAAACATCAAAACCTCCTGCAGTATCAAACCAATCTACAAAAGAATTAAAATCTAAATCTCCAAATAAAGCCATACTCTCAATCCCCCTTTTTCTTATTTCCCCCACCAATAACATACCATATTGCTCCAAGGACAATCAAAAAGAATATTGCAGTTGGAATAACTGTTTTATCCCAATTAGAATTTATATAATCCAAAATTCCATTTAACCACCCCAATGCATCTAAAAAGATTGCTAAAACAGCAATAAAAACCACAAATAAAGCTCCCCCTTTATACCACATATTCTCAAATTTAATGCCTTCAGCACCCACAAAGGCACCAAACAACATTAAAAAGCTCAATATTACTATTAAAAATAAAGCCACATTAGGTAATGCTTGGTTAATTATAGAAACTAAACCTATCGCACCTACAAATAACAAACCAATAACAAATGCAACCATTGCATTTAAATTAGACCTATCTTCACCAAGTATCCTGGTTTTCTCTAAAACTGCAAAAACAATTGTGAAAACTAACAAGAACGGCAAAATAATATCAAAAAATCCAAAGGCTCTAAAAAAATCTATAGCATTGCTTAGTGTTGAAGCCATAAAAACTAAAAAGAGTATTTTGGTATTTAAAACTTATGGTTTTATTATTCGGATTCTTCCTCTGTATAAGAAGGAATTGCAGCTTTACTTATTATCATAACATCACCAATTGACTTAACTAGTTGGTGTGGAACAATAACACCCTTGGCACCACTTAAAACCTTACTTAAAAAAGAACTTTTAGTTGCTTTAACCCTCCAGCCAAAAACCTTATTAGCAGCAAGTATTGATTCTTCAACCTCTCCAAAATAATCGCCAGTATCAGTATAAACAGCCATATCATAAATTTCACTTACTTTCTTTATCTTTAACATCATAATCCCTCCACAAAACAATAGCCTATCAAAATATTTTTAAGTATATAAATTTTCTTGTTTTTTAATGAGGGCATTTAAAAATATAAAATTGATTGGAACATCCCATGTAGCAATACAAAGTGTAAAAGAAGTAGAATCAATCATATTAAAAGAAAAACCAGAAATAGTTGCCCTAGAACTTGATAAAAAAAGATTTTATGTTTTAATGGCAAAAAATCCCAAAAGAAATTTAAAAATAAGTTCAATCGGTCTTAAAGGTTACTTATTTGCTAAACTTGGTTCTTGGATACAGCAAAAGATTGGTAAAGCAACTGGAATTCTTCCAGGAACAGAAATGAAAACAGCTATAAACCTGGCTAAAAAAACAGGTGCGTATATTTACCTTATAGATCAAGATATTGAGATTACACTAAAAAAACTTTCAAAAGAAATTACTTGGAAAGAAAAATTAACTTTTTTAAGAGAAATATTACTAAGTCCATTTTCAAAAAAAATAAAAATTGATTTAAGAAAAGTGCCAGATACAAAATTAATAGACACAATAATCCAAAAAGTTAAAAAACAATACCCCTCTATCTACAAGGTATTAATTAAAGAAAGAAACGAAATTATGGCAAAAAATTTATATAAACTTATGAGTAATAATCAAGATAAGAAGATAATAGCAATAATTGGAGCAGGTCATTTGGATGAAGTAAATAATTTACTAAAAGATTATGATAAAAAAACTTGAATTTGGAGAACGGGAAAAAAAACATATTCTGTTTTCTATTCTGATAATTAGTTTTGTTTTTGCATATAATGACAAATCAAAAACATTCCAGTTGGGTTACTGGTTATTTAATCTAATAAAAACAGCGATTATTGTAACAATAATCTTATTGATTTATGAATACTCCCATAAATATTTAGCAAAGAAATACAATGCAACAACCGAACACAAAATACTATCAATAAAACAATACGGTATAAAAGTAACAAGAAGGTTAAAAAAGGCAATGCCATTAGGAATAATCCTTCCAATATTAATAACCTTGCTATCCGCAGGTAAACTCTTTTTTCCATTAACAAATCAGTTAGAAATAAATTCTAAAAGAAAACATAGAATTGGAAGAAAATTTCAATATGTGACTAATTACGAATCAGCAAAAATAGCTGCTTTTGGTTCAACAACTATCATATTTTTTTCATATATTCTAAAAACAATTTCATTAATTACACCATTTACCTTTTCTTATACAATTTTAATAAGCAACACAATAGCAATTTTCTCCTTAATCCCACTACCAAAAACAAATGGTTCAATAATCTTCTTCGGTTCAAAAACATTATACGTCCTAACACTAACATTCATCATCATATCCGCATTATTAATGAATCAAGTAATGCCCATTATAACTCTTTTTTTCGCTGCAATTTGTGCATTTGTAACAACATTCCTTTATTTTTCAAAATTTGAAGTATAAATCACATTAAACTAAACAACCCTTTTTGAAATAACCAAATAACAAAAGTTAGGCCTAACAAAGGATAAAAATTAAAAAAGATAACAATAAAAAAGAAAATACCCGCAAAAAAATCTAAAAAACTGGCAAAATCTAAAGTAAATAAAAAGGGAATACTTTTTAAAATCAAATACACACCAAAAAACAAACCAATACCCTCACCTACACCTACCTTTAACAATAACAAACTTATTGCACTTAACAAATCCAAAATCCCAAAAACCTTGACTAACATAATCATTTCAAAATATAAAATTATTTAAAACTAACTAAAAATGTATAAAATAAAGGGATTCATACCGAGAACTTATCAGGAAAGTATAATAAAAACAGCAATAAACAACAATACCCTTGTAGTTTTGCCAACAGGAATGGGAAAAACAGCAATTGCTATAATGCTATCAATAGAGAGATTAAACAAGTTCCCAGATTCAAAAATACTAATTCTTGCGCCAACAAAACCATTATCAGAGCAACATCTACAAACATTTAAACAAAAAACGACAATAAATCCAGAAAAAATCATCCTATTAACCGGAATGATAAGACCAGAAATAAGAAAAGAATTGTGGAAGAATTCAACAGTAGTAATAGCAACCCCTCAAACAATAGAATCTGACTTAAAAAACAAAAGAATTTCTTTAGAAGATACAACTTTATTAATAGTTGATGAATGCCACAGGTCAAAAGAAAAATTTGCAAATACAATAGTCTCCCAAGAATATATAAAAAAATCAAAAAATCAAAAAATACTTGCCTTAACTGCCTCTCCAGGCTCAACAAAAAAAGAAATTGAAGAAATATGTAATAACCTGAACATTAATGCAATAGAAATAAGAACAGAATCAGACATAGATATAAAAGAATATATAAAAGAAAAAGAAACAGAATGGGTTTTAGTAGATCTTCCTCAAGAGTTCAAAGATTTAAAAAGCTTAATTGATGAATCATATAAAGACAAATTGAAAAAGATAAAACGATTGGGTTTCTCAAAACCATTAAATCTGATCAATAAGAAAGATTTACTTTTATTACAAAAAAGATTCCAAAATGAAATACTAGGTGGAAGTAAAACTGCTTTTTACTCTATTTCATTAATAGCACAAGCAATAAAATTAGAGCACGCCATAACTCTATTAGAAACACAGGGGATTAACCCATTAAAAGAATACTGGAAGAAATTAGAGATAGATCAGAGCAAAGCCGCCAAAAACATCCTAGATGAGATAAATATTAAAAAATCAATTTCTTTAACAAATACATTAATTGAAGAAAATTTTCAGCATCCAAAAACAGAAAAGTTAATTGAAATAATAAAAACAGAATTAAATAAAAATCCAAATTCAAAAATAATTCTTTTCGCAAATTACAGGTTTACAGTAAACGAATTGTTCTCAATTTTAAATGATATAGACAAAGCCAAACCAATAAGATTAATCGGTCAAAAAGAAGGCTTAACACAAAAACAACAAATTCAAACAATAACAGATTTTGAACAAGAACAATATAATATCCTAATCTGTACATCTATTGGTGAAGAGGGTTTACACCTGAGCACAGTAGACTTAGCTATTTTTTATGAAAGTGTACCGAGTGTAATACGGTCTGTTCAAAGAAGGGGGCGAGTTGGAAGAGTAAAAATTGGAAAAATAATTTATATAATAACAAGGTCAACAAAAGATGAAGCATTCTACTGGTCATCATTTCAAAAAGAAAAAAAAATGAAAGATATTTTACATAAAATGCAAAAGAAAAATAAAGAAGAACAAACGATATTATAAAAATGCAAACAATAATAGTTGATCAAAGGGAACGAAGTTCTGGAATTATAAAAGAACTTACAAAAAAAGATATCAAAATAGAAATAAGACAACTAGTTATTGCAGATTTTGTTATACAAACAAAAGATTCAGAAGGAAAAATAATCGACGTAGGTATTGAAAGAAAAACCACTAACGATTTCTTAAACTCTATTATAGACAAAAGATTGATAACCCAATTGATAGCTCTAAAAGAGAATTTTCAATTGCCCTTACTGGTAATCGAAGGTTCTGAAAATATTTATTCTTTGAGAAATTTCCATCCAAATTCAATAAGAGGTATGTTAGCATCAATAGCAATTGATTTTCAAATTCCAATACTTTTTACAAGAAACTTAAAAGATACAGCAGCTCTACTTGTAATAATGGCTAAAAGATTAGAAAAACCAATAAAAAATATCTCTTTATTAAAAAAACGTAAACCCTTAACACTAAAAGAACAACAGGAATACTTAATAGAATCCCTACCAGGAATAGGTCCAACCCTGTCTAAATCCTTGTTAAAAAGGTTTAAAACTGTAAAAAGAGTAATCAATGCAAAAGAAAGTAGATTAATAAAAATCAAAAAACTTGGTCCAAAAAAGATACAAGAAATAAAAAAGGTAGTTGAAAGTGAATACACTCCTTAAAATAACAAATATTGTTTTTCACAAATGCTTCATCATTTAATAGGTAAATTAGTTATGAACAAAGACACTATTAATATTACAACAAAAAATAACAAAACAAAACTAGCCATTCTATCTCCTTTTTCTTTAATCTCTCTTTTCACTCAAAACACCTCCATTTAAGAGATAATATTCTTTTAATTTATATATTTTTTTATATTGTATCACTGTAATTCAAAAACCCCTAGATCTGTATACTCCGGTCCATCCTTTTTCAAATCGCTTTTAATTAAGTAAAATTCACTAATCAAAAATTCTTTGTTTTTAAGATTCACATTTTGTAGTTGTTCTAAAAATTTTTCTTTGTTTTTAATAAACTTAACTCTTCCTAAAGTTAGATGAGCACTAAATCTTTCATCCTTATCAAACAAACCTAATATCTCAGAATCAATTTTTTGTTGTAATCCAATAACCTCCTTTGTCGGTTTTAAACTAACCCATACAACCTTTATATGTTTCTCATCAGGAAAAAAACCAACATGATCTAAACCAACTTCAAAACGCTTAAATTTAATCTCTTTTAACACACCCATTATATCGGCTAATTTCTTATCATTTATTTCACCTAAAAATTTTAGAGTTAGATGTAAGTTTTTTTTGTGCACAAAATTTATTTTAGCATATTCGCTTTTAATCTCTTTTTGTAATTCAAACAAATAATCCTTAATTTCAATGGGTAATTTAATTGCAATAAAACATCTCATAAAAACTCCTTTAAAATTCTAACTGCTAAATTAATAGTGATATCGTTTTTATCTTTTTGGGGTATTACTTCAACCAGATCTATCCTTTTTAAATTTTTTAATAGTTTCAATCTTCTGACAAAATACAAAATTTCATTGCTGGTTAATCCACCGCTCTCTAAGTAACCAACGCCTGGGGCAAAAGCCGGGTCAACAACATCTATATCAATACTCAAATATAAATTATTAAACTTATTACACACTTCCATAATAATATCGCATATTTCTTTAACATCTGAATCAAAAATATCTTTCATATAAAAAACTTTTATTCTGTTTTTTTCTAAAAATTCTTTTTCGTTTTTGCTGACATTTCTAACACCAACTAAAATGATATTCTCTTTTTTAATTCTACCCTCTTCAATCAATTTTCTTAAGAAATCTTCATGTGTAGCAGTTTTAGTATAAACTTCACAATCAGGGTGAGCATCAAAAATTAATAACCCGTCAAAATTATTGCACAAACCATAAGTTATTCCATGATCGCCCCCAATAAAGATATCGCCATCAACTCGTTCTAGGTCCTTATATAAACCATCTAAATCTCCATCAACTTTTACACTTTTAACCTCAAAATTTAAATTAAATTGTCTAAGTTCATTAATAATTAGTTCTGGGGCCTTTTCACTATTATTACTATTGCCCATCCCACCCAAAGAACTTAAAACTTTTACTATTTTCATAAAGATAAAAAGGAATAAAAAAGTTATTAAGTTTTTCTATTAATAATAACCAAAACAAATTAACAAAAATTTCATAAATAATATGAAAGAAACTAGACCAAGCAAATATGGAAAAAATCTTGCAATCTGGATAAATCACACAATAGATACAATGCCAATAGAAAAAAGAAAGAATTATAAAACCGAATTCATCGAAGAATTGAGAATTTATTCTTTTGAACCAAGAAAGAATGGACAACCGCCAAACCAAGGATGTGTTCGTGAGTTAACAGACATAACTGAAATTGACATTAGTAATCCAAAAGATCTAGCAAAGTTAGTTAAGGAAGGCATCCACCTAATGTATCAAAAACAAACTGCTGCTTCGGTCATAAACTCGTTATTAGAATACATATAAAAAAAATTCATCCAAACATATTTAGTTCTTCTTCATAGTCATCATTCTTAATTTTATCAATGGCTTTGTAAAAATCATCCATGATTACATTAGATCTGCTTTTTCTAATTGCAAAATAGCCCGCCTCCATACATATAGCTTTTATACCGGCACCACTAAAACCCTCTGTTTTGCTAACCACCTTATGAACATTAAATTTAGAAATTTTCATATTTTTAGTATAAATATTAAATATTTCTTTTCTGTTCTCAAAATTAGGTATTGGGATCTCTATTAATCTATCAAGCCTACCCGGTCTTAAAATTGCCGGATCTAAAATATCCTCTCTATTAGTAGCACCAATTATTTTCACATTATCTAAGTTTTTAAAGCCGTCTATTTCTGACAATAATTGCATAAAAGTTCTCTGAACCTCTCTTTCCCCACCAGTACCTGCATCAACTCTAGTTGCAGCAATAGCATCAATCTCATCAATAAAAACGATAGACGGTGCCTTTTCTCTAGCCAGATTAAAAATATCTTTAACTAATTTTGCGCCCTCACCAATAAATTTTTGTACTAATTCACTCCCAACTATCTCAATAAAAGTAGACTCTGTACTTGCAGCAACAGCTTTAGCTAACAAAGTTTTACCGGTTCCAGGAGAACCATATAACAAAATTCCTTTTGGTGGTTCTATACCTATCTTTTTAAACAATTCTGGCCTCAGAAGTGGAAGTTCTATAACCTCTTTAATTTCTCTAATTTGTTCCTTTAATCCACCAAGATCATCCCAACTAATTCTTGGTTTTTCAACAATAACAAAATTGGCTACATTAAATTTTTTTAGTTTTTTAATTTTATCGACAACAGTCAAACTTCTTTGTTCTGCTAAAACGGTATCGCCTACTTCTAGATCGTTCTCTAAAAGTTCTAAAACATCTACAACAAAATGATTATTATTTGGCAATTTAACAATTACTTTTTTATCATTTAATATTTCTTTAATTTCACAAACTAACAATGGAGGTTTTTTAAATTTTTCAACCTCTTTTTTTAAGTATTCTAACGTGGCTCTCAAAACCTTATTTTCCTCTTCTGGCATTAAACAATTCTTATAAGTTCTTTCTTCAGAAAATCCATTTAATTTAATAGACATAAAACTATAAAAAATAAGAATAGTATATAAATTTATGCAAAGATTTTTATATATCTGATTTAAACTATATATTATGCAACTCAACCAAATAAAAAAAATAGCAAAAATACTTGTTGATTATTCAATAAAAATAAAGAAGGATGATTATGTACAAATAATTTCAGATATAAATGCAGAACCTTTAACTTTAGAAATCTATAAACAAATTATAAAAAGAGGTGCATATCCAAAAATACATCTTTCATTACCAACACAATCAAAGATCTATTATGAAAATGCTTCTGAAGAACAATTAAAAAAGTTTCCTGAAATAGCTATGTATGAATTAAAGAACACAAAAAAAGTGATTTATATCTCCTCTCCAAAAGACACAAGAGAATTGGAAAAAATAAACCCTAAAAAAATTTCAATAAGACAAAAAACACTAAAGCCATATACAAAATACAGGGTTGAAAAAACAAAATGGGTTATTTTTGATTATCCTTCAAAGGCACTTGCAAAAGAAGCAAATATGCCAGTAAATACCTATGAAAAATTTGTTTTTAATTCTGTAAATTTGGATTGGAAAAAATTCAGTAAAAGTTTGTTGAAGATTAAAAAAGCATTAGATAAAACAAAAGAGGTAAAAATAATTAGTAAAAATACGAATATAACTTTAAATATAGAAAATAGAACGGCAGTAATTGGAGATGGAAGTTGCAATATGCCTGATGGAGAGGTTTTTACAGCACCAGTAGAAACAAAAACAAATGGTTATATAACGTTCACTTACCCCGCAATTTATTCGGGGAGGCTTGTTTCAGGGGTTTATCTGGAGTTTAAGAATGGAAGAATAATAAATGCAAGGGCAAAAGATAATGAAGGATTTTTACAAACAATGATTAATACAGATAAAGGTTCACATTATTTAGGAGAATTGGGTATAGGATGTAATTATAGGATAAATAAATTCACAAAAAACATTTTGTTTGATGAAAAAATTGGAGGTTCAATCCATTTAGCAATGGGTTCATCATACAAGGAATGTAAAGGAAAAAACGAATCAGCAATTCATTGGGACATAATTAAGGATTTAAAGAAAGACAAAGGAAAAATGTATTTTGACAATAAATTAGTTCAAAAAGAAGGTAAATTCTTGATATAAACACCATAAAAAATATATATGGTGCTCTCTCTAATCTAAATCAATGGAAAAAATTCCTTTTATTAAAATTACTGCTAAAGACAATTACGAATTTGGTTTTAAACTGGGCAAGCTTCTATCAAAAAAGATAAAAGCAAGGATAGAAAAAAATAAAAAAATATATTATAAAAAAAATACGATAAAAAAAGCAAAAAATTTCCTGCCAAACATAAAAAAAAGGTTCCCAAAGTTATTAATAGAAACAAAAGCGATTAGTGATGGTGCAAAAGTGCCATTTGAAGATATTTTAGTTCTAAATTGTGAAGAAGAACTCTTGGATTTTTTTGTACCTCGCTGCACTAGTATAGCAATTTACTCAAAAAATAAAACAATGATATTAGGTCATAATGAAGATTGGCTCTCAACATACCGGAAAGATGGTTTAATAATTGTCAATGGAAA
This sequence comes from Candidatus Woesearchaeota archaeon, assembly GCA_964367025.1. GTDB lineage: Archaea > Nanobdellota > Nanobdellia > SCGC-AAA011-G17 > ARS1178 > CAYIWE01. Next base: position 1,118 of record CAYIWE010000003.1, on the reverse strand, counting down.
AATCAGTTCAAATAAATTTCTTGCATTGGGGTTTATAGGACAATTGCCCGGTACTTCATGTGGTTTAAACAAATATGGTTTGGCTTACACTGTTAATTCCTTAAACCTTAAACGATTTTGTTATGGAGTTCCAAGAAACTTTTTACTTAGAGCGCTATTAGAAGCAAAAACATTGAAGGAAGCAGAATCAATAGTAACAATATCTAAACGTAGTATAAGTGCAAACACAATGTTAATCTGGAAACATTCAACTATGGAAGATATAGAAGCCCTATGGCACCGTTATGAAATATTTCATGGAAACAAATATCTGATTCACACTAACCATCCATTAAGAAAAAAAGATCAACACAAAAATAATACCAAAAAAGAGTCGATTATTAGGTACAAAAGAGTTTTAGAACTAATTTCAAATAAAAAAGACTTCAATGTTGATATAATCAAAACTATTCTCAGGGATCATAAAGCAAAAATATGTAGTCATATGGGTAAAAAACATTCAAAGTATGGTGTTACTGTAGCATCGGCAATAATAAACCCAAATAAAAGGTATATAGAAATTTGTCACACAAATCCATGTAAAAATAAATACTATAAATACAAATTAGAATAATTTACTACTATTACCATAATCAATTATTCTTTATAATCTCTTTTGTAATTTATATAAATTAAAGACAATAATTCTTATAAATATTTTTTAAACTATTAAAAATATGGAAGAAAAGAAATTATTAATATTGGCACTGATATCCGGCACCATAGGAATATTGATTCTTTTCATAATTTCAGAAAAAATTAATTTAGAAGTTTCAAGTATAAATTCAATAACATCAAAAGACCTAAACCAAGAAATAAAAGTAAAAGGTACAATAACCTCAATAAAAGAAACCCCAAAACTATTAATAATAAACATAGAAGACAGAACCGGTTCAATTATTATAACTACATTTAGTAAAGAGTTGCCATTCGAAAAAAACACCAATATAGAAGTTCAAGGTAAAATCATAGATTACAATAACCAACTAGAGATACAAGCAAAGACAATAAAAATAATTTAAAATGTTTGTTGAACTTTTAATAGCAATAATTCTAGGTATAATTGTTGGGATTTTTAC
>CAYIWE010000002.1:33176-34934 GCA_964367025.1 Candidatus Woesearchaeota archaeon | reverse complement strand
TACACGACGCTCTTCCGATCTAATTTTAAATAACTAGAAACCCTTTTTAATTCAGCTAAAGCTAACTTCAAATTTCTTTCGATAGCAGTGCTTATTCTATACTGCCATTTTCTTAATCTAAAAAATTTATTCCTGCCCTTGCTTCCCAATTTAAAAATATCAGAACTCTGGCCTATATCCGTTCCTAACCCCCTATCAAACTTAGTATAAGTAGAAGGTGCTCCAGTTCTTCTTCTCTTGTCACCATCTTCCTGATCAAATTCTCTCCACTCTTGACCAAAATCAACCATCTTATCTTCAAGAACAAAACCACAATCCTTACAGATTATTTCGCCTTTTTCCTTATTAAAAATAAGGTTAATGCTTCCACATTCCGGACATTTTTTAAAGTAATCTACCATCTTCACCACCAAAAAATGAAAAATATTTCTTAAATAGGCCTATATAAAATTTTCCCATATTTAAACCTTTCGTTATATTACGCTATTCAGAAATTCTAAGACAATCCAAACAATAAAACTACCATAAAAAACCCTATTCTTTAACTAAAACAGCATTTAAAACCCCGGTTTGACCCGGTCTAGAAACAACTTTTGCTTTACCCTTCTCAGTATCTATTATAGTTCCTTTTGTTATTATGTTTCTTCTAACAAAATGTCTATTAGCAGGATTTTCTAAAACAGATTTGATTTTAACCTTGCTATATTTTTTCTCTTTAGGATCATACAAATTTACTTCATCAGTACTTAATACCTTCATCTTAAGATTGCCACCTCTAACCTTAACAAATTTTCTCCTCAACTTTCCAATCTTGGTTAAAGCACTATAACCACCCAATTCTGTCTTCTTTTTCTTTCTATATCTTCTAATCCTTCCACCACTTGGTTTCTTTGTTCCTTTGCCTCTAAAAACAGCCATAAACACTTGTAAAAGTAAAACGTTTATATATTTTATGGAAATCTTTATAAACAAACAAAAGTTCTTATCATAAATAGGGGGTAAATCTTTAAAATGGATCCGCAAAGACCTTTAGACGCTTTAAATCAAGCAAGAGATAAAAAGATAATAGTCGAATTAAAAAACAACAAACAGCTTATTGGTACTCTAAAAGCATTTGACATTCATATAAACATTGTTCTAGATAACACTGAAGAACACGTTGAAAATGAATTAAAAAGAAAATTAGGTAATGTTTTTGTCCGTGGCGATACAATTGTTCTGATATCACAAGCATAAAGTAAACTCTAGAAAATGGTAAAAGGAACCCCTTCAATGGGTAAGAAATCTGGTAAAAAAAACTTTATCAGATGCAGAAGATGCGGTAAACCCTCATACCATATTAGAAAAAAGAAATGTTCTTCTTGTGGATTTGGTAACACCAAAAAATTAAGAAGTTATAAGTGGCAAAAAAAATAAAGTTTATAAGACTAATAAGCTTTTATTAGTTTATGGAGCTAAAATCCTCACAATCAAATAAAAATCGAAATTCTTCTAGACCAACACGGATTTATCCTAACGAATGCAACCACAAATGGAGAGTTATCAAACAAGAACAAAGTAAAGAGATAAACAAATTACTAAAGCCAAATGAAAGAGGGGTAATAAATCAAGAAGTTTGTGAAATTTGTGGACAAATAAGAATTAAATTAAGAAAATATTAACAACCATACAAACCTTTTTAAATTTCTAAAAATCTCAATTTTATATGCGGGGATGCCAGAGTGGACAAATGGGCCAGATCCTTAATCTTGTTTAAAG
>CAYIWE010000002.1:0-33076 GCA_964367025.1 Candidatus Woesearchaeota archaeon | reverse complement strand
ATATGCGGGGATGCCAGAGTGGACAAATGGGCCAGATCCTTAATCTTGTTTAAAGAAAACAGGAGACCAAGCTTAGGTTCCACAAAAAAGTTAAGACACCTGGTGGCTTAGTGCCTTCGCAGGTTCGAATCCTGCTCCCCGCAGAATCCTAACAAGTTTTTATAAAAATTGATGTGATTAACTATACAAATTGATTACTTGCAAATTTATAATCTAACACTATAACCAGTAGAAATAACATACTTAGGACTAAAAATACCAACAAGATTTTCCTTGCAATTGCCTCGGTTTAATTCAAAAAATAAATCTTTACCCTTCATTCCCTCAACATAATAACCCTCAAAATAACTTCCCTCTAAAATTTTGATCATTGCATTACCAATTTCATCCTTTATATCATCTTCAGTTTTTCCGCAAGCACTAACACCCATACCTAAACTGATTAAATAATCTCCAATATCCTTATCCTGGCAACTTGGTCTAATCTTATAATTTAAAACACTATTCAAAGAATTACTGGCAAACATTGTCTGATAAACATCAGTGCTACTCCTATCATAATTTTTCTCCATAACAACAAAAACAACATAAAAAGTCAAACCTAAAATAAACAGTAAAACTATTACAACTAAACCCATGGTTTCAATTTGTCCTTTACGCATAAACTTCCACCTTTAACAAACCAATAAAATACCCATTATTATCCGGGTTATACAAAGAAACAGGAATCTCTCTAACAATTTTTAAATCATAATCATCCATTGCATTATCATAAATTTCCCGATCATAAGAAAAACTATCTGGATAAATTCCACTAACACTTATAACGCTCTCTCCAAAAACTTCCTTATAAAATTCTTTATCACTTAATTTAATAAAAGCATCAATTTTTTTCATATCCAAACAACCAATTTCAACAACAGTATCCTTACTACAACCAAGTTCTGGACTGGTCATCAAAGAATTAATTAACAATAAATTACTAAAATCTCTCTCCTCGTTTAATTTGTCACTTATTCCGCTTTTTAATTCCTTGATATAAAAACCAAAAGCAAATAAAAATAAAATAAAAACAACAAATAGAACAATCATAGATTCACTTATCCTCAATTGTCCTTTAATAAACATATCTTCCCCTCTCATTGACAAATAAGTAATGGATATGGTTTAATTGTTCAATAGCATCATAAATTTTCTTTAAATCACTATCACTTAAATCTTCAAAGTCTTTATCTAAAGCCTTCTTCAAATCCTCAAAACTTTTCTGTAAAATCTCATTATCTTCTGTTCTTTCAATATACAAATCAACCAAATTTTTTAATCTTTCAAAGGATAATTCGCTTAAAGTCTTAAAAGTAGCATACTCATCTGTGAAAATAGCCCCGTATATCATCTGCTTGCCAATAAATGGGACTCTCTCTTTGTCCCAATAACAAACATAACCATAAATATAATCAGAATCCATAGTTTCTTTTTCAAAAATTACTTCAACATCAGAATTTGAAGAACTCCCTCTACAATTTAAATCACCACTAGAAGCTCTAAACATGATTATTTTATCATCACCGCCACTCCTCAACGGAGTATACGTGCGGCCACCAACCTCTACATTTTCTTCAAAGGGTATTTTATCCTTTAATTTTTTTATAAATCCATCTAATTCTCTAAATCCCAAATCACCAGTAATAGTAGAACTCCTTAAATTATACTTTTTATCCTCTGTAATCAAAAAAACAAAATTAGATGCATAAAAAGGAACATTCCATCTATCAACCCATAACAAAACATTATTATTTTCAATAATAGGAGAAAATATAATATTGTTCTCCATATTAACACGTCCCAACAATTTATCTCCTTTATAAATCTGTAAATAATTATCACCACTAAAATTTAAAATTCTTCCATCTGCTAAAGGTAAACTTAATTTAGTAAAATAACCTGGACTACTGCTAGCCCCAACCAATATATCTTTAACTTTTAAAACCATTATTTTATCATTTAAATCCTGAGAAGTATTTCTTAAATCAAAAGCCAATTTAATGAAAAATAACAAAAACATAGCACCAACTATCCCTATAAATATCCAAACAAACGGCATACCAGAAACCCCTTTTTTAAACATAAGAGTAAAAAACCTTGGAATTTATATAAAATTTTTGTTTATTCTTCTATTCCGATGAATGTATAAGTCTGGACTCCCATCATTTCATTTAATTCATCCTTGCACATTAGATGTATCCTGTTCTGAGTAAGGGGTTCTTCTGTTCTAAGATGTTTATAATACCCTCTACCACACGCAATTCCATCATCACCCTCATCGCATATTCCTGTAAAGAATAATCCCCCATCAGCTTCATAATCACTCGGTTGTTCTTCATCATACCAATACTTACAACCACCATACACATTAAGATAAACATCTAGCATATCATCACTGCCATCTTTCCAAATATAATTAATAAGTAAAGCACTAGATTCTCCCCTAAAGTATCTTACACTTCTCTTATCACTGCGTCCATCTTCATAAGTACATGTCATAGTAAAGTCCTCGTGATTTCCTTCATCTACTGAGAATACACCAGTAACTGAACACGGCCAATTATAACCCTCATAAGGAACAAAATTCTCCAAAGGTTGAGCATTACAATAAAATGTTCCAATATTGCCATCTTCATTTTCATATTTGCAATTTCCATTTTCACCAATATATTGAGACAAATAAATAGTTAAATCAAATGTCTCATCAGGAGGTAATACTGACCCATCCTTTAATCCAATTTCAAATTTAGGCCTCTCATAACTAACTTCTTTATTAGTATTAAATTCAAACCTAAAATCAGTTGGATCGCCTAATTCTAATTTTTGTTTATTACTGCACCCATTAATATCAACTGATTCTCCTAAAGAAGTTCCAGGGCATTTATCTACTTGTACTCCATTTCCATCATGATCCAAAACACCATCATTATCATAATCACGGTTTTTTGTTTTATCACATATACCAGTCCAAGTATAACCAGCACACTCACACATTTCTTTAGTATTATGATTTACAGTAAAAAGAAATGCAGGATAACCATCATACCCATTACTATTAAATCCATTATCTACAAGAAATTTGTCTACTTTATTCGGCTTTAATTTATAAAGATCGGATAAATCTTGAAAGCCGCCAATCATAAATGAAGCGCCAGGAGATGATTCATTAAAAATTTCAACAGTACCTTGAAGAGAGTCTTGAGAACCAAGAATAACTGCAGCTAAACCACCAACAGACGCAGCAATACCTCCACCACCACCAAGACCGCTTAAAAAACCACCACCAGAATCAGAATCGCTTGCCATTCCAGTATAAACAGCATCTCCTGTAACATCAGAAACAACCATACCTGTATCATCAGTAACCTCAACACTATCACTGGAAAATTTCGATACAAGACCAACAATTAAACCTATAGCCGAGCCAATTTCAGGATTTCCAGTAGCAATACCAGCAACAACACCCAAAACACCCAAAACAATCAAAAGAATACCTAAACTATTATCACAAACTTCTGATAACTCTTTTGTTGTTTCACCCTTGCTATCTTCAACAACTAAAGTTGCATAATAATCTCCCTCGCTTTTACAATAATGATACTTATTAACCATCGCAAGACAAGTATCATTTGTTTTTTGTAAAGTTGAAATATCACACCCAGTACCACCATTACCACTATCATCCCTACCATCCATATCTCTATCAATATTAGTCATAACTTCCCAATTTTCCCACAAATTTTGGTTTTCAAGAATAAAATCCCTATCAGTGCCTGTTGGAACTCTAAAAACACCAATTTTCATATTAGTGGCGTAATAATTCTCAATATTGTCCTCTCTATAAGAGATTCTAGATACATCTTCAGCATAAGAAACGATTGCAAAAACCAAAATTAATATTAAAAAAATGCTTAAAAATCTAACATCTCTTTTGATTAACATATATATAAAAAACTACCTAATTTTATATTTAAACTTTTCTATTACCTTCGTATCATTAACCAGTTTATCTAAAACTTATAAACAAAATTTCTAAAATTATCCAATAAACCTATCAAATCTTCCTTTACTTATCTCTATTAGCTCACATTGCCTAAGATAATAACCTTGTTCGATCACATCTCTTGTTATCATATCATCTATCCGCTTCAATAATTCAGAATCATAAAAATTTGAATTGAACCATTCCATACCTTTTTTTGAAGTTTCGAAATACGGTCTTAACGTTTCACGTCTCATACATAAAGAATGAAACATTTCCAAAATATATGAAACTTTTTTAGCGCGCTCAGTCATATTTAAATCCCCATCATACTTCTTCTCATCAGGAACAACTCCATCATCTATCATCCTTTCAAGTGTTCCTTTTGGAAGAAACCTTTTAACTGCTTGCTCAAAACTAATTTTCTTATATCTTTTTACTTTTTTGGATCTCAAACCAATATATTCAGAAATATAATCTATTGGATCTCTTAGTAATGGCCTTTCTAACATATTAACTCCACAATTTACTTGTTTATAATTGAATCACCAAACAATAAAAACTTTTCTATTATCTTGTCTCTAAAAAACCATCTTCTATTAAATTCTGCAAAAATAATAAAATTTTATTATGGATTGTTTCCGGATATTTTTTTAATATAACCCCAACATCTTTCCCATCTATGCTTTTGATTAATTCAAACCCATCTTCATTTAAATCACAAGAAGTAAAACTATTAAGTTTATACAAATAACAATTATCTTCTTTTTTAGAAAATACAACGTCTTTATTCAAATAAAATTTAACACCAACTAACAAATCAAACAAATCTAAGTTAAAATCAGTATGATTCATAGACACAAGGGGTATCGCTATCCTATCAAATTCGTATTTTCTTTGTTTTACTTTATCACTAAAACAACTATAAACAAATTCTTCCCCATCACCATCCTCTGTAATATAAATCTCACTAACCCCAAAATCAATTAATTTTTTAGCAAATTCTTCCCTACAATTATACAGGTTACAAACAACCTTAACATCAAAATAAATTAAATTTTTTAAACCCTCAAAAGCTTGATCAAAACTTCCGTCCACTCTAGTAAATTTATCGTGTTTTTCTTTTGTGTCGCCAAAAAAAGTAATTACAACACAATTCAAATAATCATGGTATTTCTCAACAAAATCCTTATAAAAAAATAACCTGCCATTACTATAAAACTTATACCTGCTTAAATTATTCTTAATAATACCCAATAAATCAAAGATATCTTCTTTAATAAACGGTTCTCCGCCAACAAATTCAAAAACAACGCCCGGTTTTAATTTTTCCATAACTTCGTTTTTAATATCATTAAATTCAATTTTATTCCATTCCCTGCTTCTGCAACTCAGACAATTATTATTGCACTCATTATGGAACTTAATAAAAACCATTAAGCATCAACTCCGTAAAATTCCTCTTTATTTTTCAATTTTAGTTTTTCGAATAACATAAATAAATAATATATTTCATCCGCGCTAAAATCCTTGTACTCTATAACAGGATATGTATCTCTCATATATTTTATCCAGTTATAACTTAAAATTTCAGCATTATATCTTAAAGGATTTTTAAAAACATCAGTAGCAGGATACGGAACAAAAATAAAAGGTTGTACCATATCAATTAACCCCAAATCAATAAATCTCTTGGCTCTTTGATAGGAATACAAAGTTCTTTCGACATTATCTCCAGGATGTCCAGTAATAAAATAAACCCTTGTAAGTTGATTCAATTCCTTTGCATTTTCCAAAGCTTTTTTAATCTGTTCTTCACTAATATTTTTCCCCATAGTCTTCAAAACTTCAGGATGAAAATGTTCAACTCCAAAAGCCAGACTGTTAAAACCAGCACTTCTCAAAACACCCGCTATATCTTTGTTGTAAGTATCAACACGCGTATAACACCAAAAACCAAAATCGTAGTTCTTTTTTTTAACAGCACTACACAATTCTTTTGTATACTTGGGGTCAACAGTAAAAGTACTATCCCAAAAACAGATTATTTTATTGCGGGTTTTACTATTGCAAAAAATATCCAATTCATTAATAGTGTCTTTAACTGGTTTGTTTCTAACAAAATTGCCCCAGAACTTGACTTCACTACAATACAAACAATTATAAGGACATCCCCTGCTAGAACTCAAATTAAACTTGATTCCATCAAACTTCTCAGTAATTTTTCTTAAGTAATTTTTTAGAACATCCTCATTCAATAAAATTATCTCTTTGCAAAATTCATTGATATCATTCTCTTTAATAACGCCATTTTCTCTATAAACTATCCCTTTTACATCTTTCAAATTTTTCTTAAGTAAATCTAAGATAACAACCTCTCCTTCGCCTTTAGCAACAATATCAATATACGGACTTTCAATTAAAACTTCTTTGGCTAACCATGTAACATGTTGTCCGCCAATGACCGTTTTAACATTTTTATCAACTTCTTTAACTTTTTTTAAAATCCATTGAGCAGCAGGATACTCATGAGTTAAACCAGTAGTAGCAACCAATTTCAAATTATTTTCACTGACAATTTTTTTTATTTTACTTTCCAATTCTTTTAAATTATAAACAGCGGGTAATAATTCTACACTATACCCGTTATTAACTAAAACACTAGCTAAATACAATAAACCTAATTCTCTTGTATCATAAATATCTAATTTCTCTCCGCTTAATTGTTTATAATCACACGGGTAAACCAATAAAACATCTATCATCAATAACACCTACCTAATTTTAATAATGTCAGTATCTTTTATTTTTTTATATATTCTAAAACTATGTTTTATAATTATCTCCTTTAACATGTTATTATTGCAGATTAGATTGGCATCGTAATATTTCTTATCCTTAAAATCATAAGTTAAACAAGTTAAATGGCAATAAGGTTCAGGAAAACAATTCTTACATTCTATGCTCCCATAATTACAAAATTTCCATTTTCCTTTAAAACCATCAAAAACATTTCCAACTACATACAACCCTCTTTTTTCTTTGTCAAAAACAAGTATATAAGGACAAAAAATAATATCGCCATTGGGCAAAACAACAATATTCTTGATAAAAGGGCAGTACTTCTGATACGGGTTTATAAAATTAATAAACTCTTCCTCAACACTTAAAATGTGTATATCACCAAGGTTTTCATAATAAAAATCTAAGATTTTCCCGTACTCTCTATCAAAAATTTCCAAATCTTTTTTAGTCCAAACAACACCATACGCAGGTACAACATCTATTTTTTTAGAATAATTTTCATATAAAAACTTAGTATTTTGAAAAATTTTACCAGCTAAATCTGGATAAACCGTCATCCTATAAAAGATATCATCATAATTCCATTTTTTTATTTTATTGAACATGCCCCTATGTTTATTATGTGATGCCTCATCACCATCCAAACTAATTGCCAATCTTATTTTATTTTTTTTGCAAAAATCTAAGATTTCATTATTTAATAAAATTCCATTAGTACTAATCTGGAATTTAACTCCATCACCATATTCAACTAATTTCTTAACAACATCAAAATTCAATAAAGGTTCTCCGCCAAAGAAATGCAATAATTTTTCTTCGCTTTTAGAACTTTTTAATAGATCAATAGCTTTTTTACCGGTATCAAAATCCAAATTTTTTCCATTCTTATCTTTAACATAACAATAATCACAATCCAAATTACAATTTTCAGTAACAAATAAAACTACTTCTCGTATCTCTTTCATTAGAAATTACATACAAACTTTACCCATGCCACAACTACAACACTGGCTATGGGATACATTATGGATATGTTTAGCAGCAACCATCCCTAAATCTTTATTATAACCAAATTTAAGATCATTATTATGAACAACAACACCACTTTCCTCAGAAGCACTAACAACCTTGCTGCTTAAAATACCAGACAAAACAGCACTGCCCAAGATAGCACCGCCCATTAGCAAAGCTTGCTTAGAAATCTTGCCTTCTTCACTCAATAGAAATAAATTAATTTTCTTTTTAACTTCAGGCAATTTTACTTGTTTATTCATAAGGAATAATTTAGAAAAACTCATTTAAATAATTATCGGTACTTAGTCCAATTAAACAATATTTCTTTATCATCACTATAAACCATCTTCTCAAATAAATAACTGAACATACCCTTCAATATTTTACACCTCTCACTCAAGGGTATTTTTGTTATAACACTGCCATGTTCAGCATAATTACACACCGGACATAAACCGCAATACGGTTTAAAAACACACGTATCGCAAAATTGAACATCAGTCATAGAACTAGATATAATTCCGCATGTTTGCTCATTTTTTATAACATCCCTAAATTTATCTTTTTTGACATTACCTAACTTAAACAATTCAAACAATCGTCCCTCATCACAAGTAAAAATATCCCCCGAATAATTATAAGCCATTTGACTTATTGCAGCGCCACAAGGTGGACTTTGTAAGTCAGTAAACAAAACATCTTTTTTATTCAAAAACTTTTTAACAATTATATTACTTAAATCTTCAATCAAAAATTTATCTTCTCTATTAAGCTTAAATATATAATCCATGCTCTTTTTCCAAAAATCTAAATACTCATCGCCAGTATAGCCAATTTCTTTCCAAACTTTCTGTGCATAACCTATGTTACTCATGCTTTTTAATCTTACTTTCATAAATCCGTGTTTTACGTATTCATCAATAATTTCTTTATAATAGGGAAAAGAAAATTTGGTTGTAACCATTAAGGCACTTATTTTTCCATAATTTTCTTTTACTAAATCAATTCCCCTGATAACATCCTCATAAGTCCCATTGCCTCCTAAATATCTCCTATTCTTATCATGAACCTCTTTTGGTCCATCCAATGAAGTGCATATACCAACATTATTCTCTTTCAAGTAATTGACTATATCCTTATCAATCAAAGTCAAAGTGCTAACTAAATCAAAATATAAATTTTTTTTATATTTTTTATTTAATTCCTTGGCATACTCAATTATCACTTTGATAGTTTCAAAATTCAACAAAGGTTCTCCACCCTGAAATTCTATGACCACATCTTTAGAAGGTGTTTGAAAAACAAAATCAACAACTGCCTTGCCAGTATCACTATCCATATCGTGGTTTTTATTTTCTAGGTTCTCAGCTTCAGCATAACAATACAAACATCTTTGATTGCATCTTTGTGTAACAGCAACAATATGCAAAGAAGTCCCTTTATTTAAGAAGCTATATCTTTCTTTATATTGTTTTATTATATCTTTAACATTCTCTTTTGTAATAATTATGCCTTTTTCCTTTAATAAGTTGAATAAACTAAGATTCTCTTTAACTCTTCCCAATCTCAAAAGAGAATACTCATCATCATTTAACAAAACCCAAGAACCATGGTCAACAACAACTAAAAAACTATCTCTTATTTTTCTAACTTTATAATTATTTATAATAAATTCCTTGTCTAAAAAATCTTCAGCAAAATAAGATATAGCCATTATTCATCGAGACTTAGTTCATCCTTTAAAAGAGCCAAAACATAATTTTTAAACTCATTTTCCAGCCATTCTAAATTCAAACCATTATTTGGCATAAAAATAACTTCGCCAGTATCTTTAACTTCAATTTGTGTAACATCTTTAAAATCTTCAGCAGCTTTTTTTATTGCATTTAAATTATAAAAATCCAAATTAAACTTTATCTTCTTTATCATTTTTCATCACCTTTTTTATCCCAAGGGGATCCTCCTCTGATTTTAATTCTAAATCATCACTCAATAATGCTTTTTGTAAAATAGCTAATTTAATACCCTTATTTTTCTCTAATTGGGAATAATAAACAGAATAATTAATCAACTCTTCATGAAGATCATTGCCCAATTTTTCTAAATCCCCATCAACCTTAGATTTTAATTCAATAAAAATCTCATTTTCAGGATCACCATCAATAAAAACATACGCCCTGTCCATCAAAACATAAGCAGCAGCATAAATTACATCTAAATGAAAGATCTTTGGATTGACCTTAACCAAAACCCTCTTTTTTTCATCATCGACTTTAACTGCATTAACAAAATCCATTATCGACAAAAAGGATTGGAGTTATATAAAGATATCTAAAAAATAAAATATATTTCCTTTAACCAATAATGTTAGTATAACACCAAAAAACATAAATGGAGCAAAGGGAACAGTTTCATACACTTTAATTTTCTTAATATCTTTGCTTTTAATTTCATCTATCAACTTATCATCTAAAAAAGAATTATCAAGATTAAAAAAAGAAAAGAATTTTCTTTCTTTTTTTATTTTGCCTTTTTCTTTGAAAACTCTTTCAGCTAAAAACATCCCTGGTTTTAATTGATTCACACTAATTTCTTTAGTAAAAAACTCAAAACTTAAATCAAGAATAAATTTAATTAAAACAAAAATTAAATAAAAAATTAAAAAATTCTCTAAAAAGCCAAGATTATAAATACTTTTATCAAAGATTAGTCGTAATACAAAAAACAAAAAAGAAACAATAATTAAAAAGACTTTAAAATATTTCCTTAAGAGGAATATAATCAAAAAGAGAATGAACAAATTAAATAGAAAATTTCTTTCGAAGATTGCAATAATCCAAGAAAAAGAGAAAAGTGCAATAAACAGAAAAACTAATTCTTTAAGATTAAATAGGTTTTTCAATGCCTTAAACTTATCATCTTTCGAACTTCCAAATATTAGTTTAAAAAACATAAATATAAACAATGGAACAAAAGTATTAACAAGTAAACTAAATTGTGGAAAATAAAATATATATCCTATATTGTAAACGCTTAATGGTATTAAAAGAGAGTAAGTAAAAAACAGTTTAGCATCACCCGGGGTCCAAAAACCAATTAACCACAACAAAACACCTATAACCAAAGATAAACAAGAGCTAACAAATAATTCAATTAAGTAAGCATAATTTATCGGGGTATTTTTAAAATAATAAAAAGATACTAATAACAAATTTAAAATAAAACCAATTAACAAAAATATAATAATATGTTTGTTAAAAATTTTACCATACTTAATATCACTATAAGAACTTAATACACCAAACAAAATGATAAAAGGTAAAAAAAATAGTATCATGGACTGATAACTGATTCTTCAATACGGCAATATACATTGATTATATTGGGTTCATTCCTTGAAATATCAAAGATTACACCCAAAGGTATAGTAACATAGTGTCTAAATTTATCGTCAGAAATCATCCTATGGTTTTCAAGTTCATCATCATTAAATGGGTTCTCATCTGCAAAATCCTTGTAATAAAAACAGCCAGCTTGTCTATTTGAAAGAACTCCCAATCTCATTTCATCGTTCTCTTTTTCAAGTTTATCAATATCAACAGCGCCCCTTACTGTATACCCCTTTAATTCATTTTCTTCAACTATTTGATCAAAAGTATAATCATCTAAAGGATAATCCCATAACTTCAAAGTTAAAGCAATACTATCCTCTTCATCCATATCCATACATACACCGGGTTTATAATTAACATCTGCTAAATCTTCCCCTTCATAACTTAAAAATTGACAATTTTTGCCTAATTTATTGCATAAATCCTCAGTACAAGGTGTATTCAAATTATTACATAATCTGCAATCTCCACGATTTTCTTTTGGTTCAAAGGGTTTACAAATTCCCTGATATCTTTGTTGATCTTTGTTCCAGCCCAATTCATATTGACAATCACCTAAATGTCTACATTCATTATTTCCACAAACACCAGTTGAAATAGTACTAACTCTAAAATTTTCACCTAAATTACTCGCTCTATCAACCATTAAAGGATTTAACAAATCATTTGTAGAACCCTGTCCGCAAATCTCACATAAATTCTTTTCACCATTTGCTACTCCGGGTTGATATTTAGGAACACAAACCTTTTCATTTAAAGAAAGTTGAGTTCTGGACTCTTCCATCTGTTGGGTATTTTCCCTATAACCCTCAATATTCTGTAAAGGATTATAATCACTATTTAAAATCCATTTATCAATCCACTCACAATCATCCATAGCACTACACACTTCTTCACTAGTAGCATCATAACAATTCAAATAAGAATTTGTTAAACATCTTGCTTCATTATCCTTAATATTACAAATTTCTTTTCTGTTAACATCGCACTGTTGTTTTACTTTAATTTGTCCATTCTCACAAGTCATAACAGCGTGATTTCTTCCATAATCAAAAGCAGGTTTTATACCATAATCACTACTTAATCTACCCGAAAAAACATCAATCCACGAAGCAACAGGCCCTTGTTCATTGCCACTTACAATATTTTGAACAGTTTCGCTAACACCATCACTAAGTTCTTTTTCTTTAATTAAATTATTTACATTATTCAATAAATTTTCATAGGCTTTATTATTCCTTGATTGTATAAAATTAATATTTGCCATAACCATCCCGCTAGTATCTTTAAAATTGGGCTCTATACTTATATCCATCATATAATCACACCAAGTTTCACCATTCTTCATTACCTTGTTGGTTTCTTCAACTGAACCAAAATCAGAAAAGACAACATCAACACTACAAGAACTAGGTATACAAGTTAATTTGTCCTGTTCACATAATCCCCAGTCATCATACTCATTACATCCACAAGTAGTTGTTCCTCCACAATTTCCATTATCTGCTAAAATAACATTTCCAGAACTATCTGTTTTGGGTACTCCACAATTATCTGCTAAAACAACATCATCATTATAACATATATTCTTAGTGCCAGCATCACAATCACATATATCGTTTGTACATAATTGACCGGCCATAAACTCTCCACCACTCTCAAAACACTCACCTTGTGTAATTCCATTTTTACATCCATCAGGAATATAACAACAGCCCGTCTCTCCACCATAACAAGCGTTTATACAACTAACTGGATCTGTCAAACTAGAATCAAAATTATAATCCTCTATTCCATACTCACTGGCCAAAAGATCACACTCTTTTTTTTGAACAACATTACAACTAACATCACCAATATTGCAACACCCTAGTTGGTAACCTTCAGTAAGGCTACAATCAGCATTACTACCATCAAATATCCCTTCTAAATAATCAACACACTCTATTTGAGATATACCAGAACGAAATTTTTTTTCTTCAGGAACAAAACAACAACCAATATTACACTCTGCACGATTCTCACAACGACCATTATCATATACACCATTACAACTACTCTGATCATCAGATTTACAATACATCATTGTTCCATCACTGTTAGTTTTCTGAACACAACAACCAACCGCATTAACCTGAACATTCAAAACTAATAAAAAGAGTAAAAAAGCAAATAAAATTGTAATTTTTTTCATTTTATATATTAACTATTCTTCTTCTTAAAATATTTTTCGTCACTCCATACAATCTCATCCTCATTACTGCAAAATGATTTTGCTCCAACCCTCCACCAAATCTCAGTTCCATCACTAAAACCAACCCATCTGTCCTTCAAAGTATTAACATTTGCAGTAAGAGCACTTGAATCATAATAACCAGTTAAACCAATCAAGTTCTGGTCTTTACTGTTAAGATTAGCAATATAATTATCAACTCCATTTAAATCCAATTTGTTGTTATAAATTTCTCCAAAATAATCCCTATAATTGCTTTCACCAGGTAATTTAAATTCAACCCTATACTTAACTCCGCCAATCATTCGACCATTTTCTTCATACTGCCATACCAACTCTGGTAAAGTTTCATAACTTCTTCCATCAATGGGGCTGATAATTTTTACTTCACCAACTAAATTACAATTAAATATAGTAAACGGATTACTGATGGCGGTATTTTCCATTCCATTAGCATCAACAACTTTTAATCTTGCAACATAAGTTCCCCCATTGTTAAATAAACTAGAAACGCTTAATCCAAAATCACCAGAACTAGGATTGCTCTTTGCCAAAATCTTCGGGCTTCCACTGGAGAAAGAAATTGGTCTTCGAGTACTAATCTGGTTGGTATCCATCCTATAGTAATCAACAACCCATTCATAAGAATTAATATCAGCACTAACACCGTATGAACCAGAAGCATCAAAAACTAAATCTTCTAATTCGTTTTTATTCATCATAGATGGGCTTACTTTTACAACAGCTATAGGTGGTATTGCTACAACTTTATAAAAAACCAATTTAACATTCTTTCCATCAGCATAACTCAAATCTATTTGTAAATCCTTGCGTTTATCATCATCTAAATCCAATTTAGTGATAGATGGCCAGTTATTCTTCCCATTAGTACTTAAAAACACGCTTTTAATAACATAATTTCCTTTTTTAAAATCTAATTCGACAGAACTTTCAGTCATACTAACAATTTCTACTTCGTAAATTCCACTTTCAAGATTGATGGTTGAAGAATCCCTAATTTCGGTCATACTCGGATTTTCAACAAAAGATCCGCTTATTAAACTGGCCTTTTGACAAGCAAAATGAAAACTCCTACCGTCGCTTTTAGAATTTAGTTCATACTTATTTATTCCAGAACCAACATTAATAGGAGATTTATAAATTTTAATTTCTTCATAAATGGCTCTATCCTCCAAATTATTCAATAAGCCACTCTCATAACCCATACACTCTTCATTGACAATATCGGTCATAAAACCAAAAACTTTCCCAAGTTTACTTGGAATAAAAGTTTTAAAATTGTCATAAGTTTTTTTTACACCGCCTCTTTCTACACCAATTGCATAATCAACATTAAAAATAATTTTATTATCCTGTATATCCAATACTACTTTATCTACAGAACTTCCATCTTGAATATTATACCCCTGATTTCTAAAATCAGTAAAATCAACACAATTAAGTAGGTTGTTTTTTACATACTCACCAATTCTATAATTTATTTCCTTTAGATGTGGTTGAATATTATACATAATATCTTCAGAACTGTAGGTAAATAAAGGTATTTTGTTATAATCCTTTATATAATGAGTTTGATCAATATACCCGCCATATAAATAAATTCTATCCAATGCTTCATTAGCTGTTTTAATAATACAACTTTCCATATACTTTTCAACAGGATCCTTTTGAGTTGGAGCAAGAATAACTTTTTCTCTTTCAGGAATTTTATAGAGACCCTTAATAAAAAATAAAAAAGCAATGACAACCAAAATTACAATTCCAAGAACTATAAAAAACGTTATCTGACCTCTTTTTAACATATTAAAATAAATCTATAAACAAGACTTATAAATTTTTCTGTTTTTTTAAGTGATAAATCTAAAACCAAAAAAAGTTTTTGAAAGCATATTATCAAATGCCAATAAAACAGAAATTAAACCTATATATCTTATATCATCAGATGAGAACAAACCCAGGATAGTCAGAAATTGAACAAATTCATTAAATAAAAAGATAATAATTATTAAGAAAGCTATACCTTCAACTATTGGTTTAATAAAAGAAATTTTCATAATATTTTAAATATTTTCAATAACAAATAGATAATAACCAAATAAACAATTACCCTAATCACCTTATCAACGTCATTATCTTTTTTACTCATAAATTAAAATTAAGAAACGAGACTTATAAATTTTTCTGTTTTTAATCACCGCTTACACGCGGAGCAAGAATAAAACTCAAGCTCATTTTATCAATAACATTATAATCAATTCTTAATGGGTAATCCTGGCCAAATTGAACAACAACACTATCACTTAATTTAGAACCTTTGATTATTTTTTTCAAATAATCAATAGAATACTTAGAAGCCACATCATCGCCATTTAGAAGGGTTTCTTCATCAGCATTAATCTCAACTTTAGCTTCAGTTATATTACCCTCAGATTTAATAATAAAAACATTTTTAAAAACATGTAAAGCAACACTCTCAGCAACAATACTTACATCCTCAATAGCTCCATCAAAAACAAAAGAACTAGTTTCAACCCTTGCATTAAATTTCAAATTTGGTACTGTTTGCTCACCTTCTTCAATATCAATCAAAGAAACACAAAATACTCTATTTGTATCTCCTCTTAAACTAACCTTTAATTTATTCTTCTCTTCATCTAATTCCAAAATCAAAACATCGCTAGATTTAACTCTTCTTAAAATTTGTTTTAAGTTTTCTAAATTAACAGCTATTTCTACTTCTCTATCAATAGAATACTCTGTAAAAGCGCTTCCAAGCAATTTAAAAATAACCATAGCCACATTAGCAGGATCCATAGCAATTAACTCTATCTTATTCTCATCTATCTTAAATCTAACTTCATTAACTAATTCAGAAATAATGTTTATACTATCTACAAAAAATTTGGGTTCTGCTAAAACTAATTTCATAAAAAATGAAAAAACTAACAATGTATTTAATTATTTTGGTAATAAAAGATATATTAACCTGTAATTATTGGAGGTAAAAACGCTTGTATGTACTGGTAGATAATAGGCGAAGCATATACTAAAATAGCAACAATTAAAACATGATACCACTTTTCATGCATTCCCCTCCCACCTGCTCCCTTAACAACAGCACTAACACTATACACTTTTATTGCAAATATTAAAGCAACTGCTAAATTCACAAGATAATAATTACTAATAAATGGGATTCCCATTCCACTTAAACCAGTAATATCTAAAAAGTAACCAGTATTCATAGTTATAAAAACAGCAAGAATAGCAAGAATAACTGATTGTAAACCGTGACCAAACCAATGACTGCCTCTAAAATTTTCATCAGCATGTATTAAAAACAACTCATACAAACCAATAATAAGCCCAAACGCTATAGCTGGCTTAATTAATAATGTTGTAGTAGTCTCAGTAACCATCAAAGATAGTTAAATAAAAGATATATATAAAAGTATCGTTAAAAAAGGTTTAACTGTAACTTCTCCAAACATGGTCGCATTTAGTACACCTAAAAAACCTTGTTTCAGCTTCATCACCAGCTCTTGTTTGTATTGTCCAGTAATAAGCCTCATTATTTCCGCACTTTCCGCACTCTTCATTTACCTTAGGCAAAGTTTCAACAACCCTATCAACAACAACAATCTTATCTTTTTTCTCTAAATTGCTTTTTTCTTTTATTAATAATCCCTCAGTATCACTATCTTTTGAGGTATACCCGCAAGAACAGTACTTAACAATTTTATTTCCGCTTTTTTTAGGTCTTAACAAACTACCACATTTAGGACAAAACATTTTAAATTCCCCCAATTAAATTTGTAAATAAAATTTTAATCCAACCCAACCAAGGTATTCTAAAAACACCAACACTACATTTCTTATACTTTTCAAAACCAATAACCTGTGATTGCTTTATTTTCTCTTCAAAAAACTGAACCCTATTTACATTATCGCCTTTCGTTTGGAAATAATAGTCACTTTCCAAATTTGTATCAACAACCCTGTGAATTATTGGTTGATTTCCAACAATATTGTAAACTAAAATGTCCCCTTTATCAACTTTACTACATTTAACGCCCTTCAACACAATTAAATCCCCTTTATCAAACCCATTGACAAATCTAAATTTCAAGAATTCCTCTTTAGTGAGGTTCTTTTGTTCATAAAGCTCTTTATTTTTATTCCACCAATCATCAAAATCAACGCCATTGTGGTTCATACTATTAGATATTACGGCAACTACTGGATGAGTTGTCCCTAACAAAACCCCAAGACCAGGATAAACTAAAAACTTAACAATTAAAAAGGCAAGAACAACATTAACAATCCAACTCCATATACTATTATCATGCCAAATAAACCACCAAAGTTTTTTTAATGTCTTTTTCATTTTAAAAACAATAAACTCGCGTTACCATGAAGTTAGTAAGGATTGTTTACTCTTCGGCGATATCCCCCATAGGTTTTATTTCTTTAAAAATTTGTGCCTGGAACATATAAACTTTGGCGTCTTTCCAGCCATCTTTATCTAATCCTGCTTTTATTGAAGTTTGTTCTAAAAATCCTACAACATTAAGATTATATTGTATAGCTACTTGTGGCAAAAGTAAACCCTTATGGTTGTCTTTTTCCACAATTAAACCATCCCTACCAACTTTAATTTTTTTTATATCAGTAACTGGCTTTGGTGTTGTCAAAACACTCACTTCAAAAACAATTTTATTTAAATCTCCCTCAATTATAGGTTTAAATCTGGGGTCTTGAAACGCAGCAGCTTTAGCAGCCTTAATAACAGCGTCACTTAATCCATAAATCGGTTCTATAAAACCAATACAACCCCTCAATCTCAAATTTGAATAACTATGGATGCTAACAAAAACGCCTTTTTTTTCTTTAAAATCATCATTGCTAAAAATTTTGCCTTCAAAACAAGAAGTTACAGAATTACGAGCAATTCTAACGAGTCTTTTCCCTTGCTCATAAGTCAAAAAATTCATTTTATTTTTTTGATTTCTTTTTTAAATTCATCCAAATCCTTTTTTAATCTTTGAATTGATTTTTTTAAAACCTGTCTTGGTTTTTCTTTTCCATTGGTTTCTATTATCAAAACTGGGCTATCAGTTAAACCACGTTTGATATCATAACCAGCAACTTTAACATTTTTATCATTCCACAACTCTTTTCTTAGAATATTACAAAAAGTATGGTTTTCTCCTTTAATCTCTACCTTCATTAAATTATCACTTTCCTCTATAAAATTTAATTCCATTTTCTCAAAAGGTTTAAAAACCTTTTATAAATCTTTCTGTTTTTATCAGTTAATTCTTTATTTCAAAAACTTCCAGCACCCAACATCAACAAAATAAACATCTTTTCTATGAAATTTATAGCTCTTCTTTATAGGAAACTTAAATCTAAAAATCAACTTTCCACCAAAATTTTTCTCAATAAATACTTTGCTTTCAAATTTATGTAAACTATAAACAATAGCGCTGAATTCTAATGCTTTTTCTAAAAAATCTCTATCAGCATGCTCCCTTTTAACTCCAAATGGTGGATTTTGAATGATTAAATCCACATTGTATTTCCTCAAATCATTGATATCTTTTTTAATAAAAACGCATTTTTTAAGATTAATTTTAAAGTTTTTTAGATTATTTTTAACGATTTCAATTGCTTCGTCACTCTTATCAATAAAATACACTTTTTTGGCTCCTAGTTTCAGAGCGCCAATACCAAAAATACCATTTCCGCAGCCCAAGTCCATAATAGTTTTACTCTTGATCTCTTTGTTCATAAAAGCAAACCACAAAATTTCAGCTGCAATATTGCTAGGCGTAGTATACTGTTCCAAGATAATTTCTTTATTCTCAAAATCTTTTAATTTAGAAAGAAAAAGTTCTAATTCTTTTTTTGATTTCATTTTTCCGTGAACGCTTTTCCTAAAACGGTTCTTTTTGATTTCATTTTTTCATATTTAATAAATCACCAATGGTGAGCTTATCACTCTTAAAATCTATTCTTTTTATCTTATCTTCTTCATAAACCTCAATAAGTTTGATTTTTAGGAAATTCTCAAGTTTTTTTGCTAATTTTAAACTTGGTTCCATCAATCCACTCTCTATTTTGTGTATAATAGATTCTTTTTCTGCAATTTTTTCTCCTAGCTCCTTTTGTGTTAATCCCACTTTTTCTCTAGATTCCCGAATCTTAGTAGAATAATCAGAAACAATACTGTCAACAAATTCACTCTTCTTTTTTACTTTTTTCCCATCATATGAATTTGAAAGTGGAAGCTTTGCCATAGTTGAAGGAGGTTTTGCTGAGTGTGAAGAAAGTAGAACTTTTTCTTCGATAACCTCTCCAAATTTACTGCATTTTCCACAAACATTCAAAAAAGTTCCTTCTATCTTTACTTTCTTTAAATCGCTTTCCTTACCACAAAGGTCACAATTCATTTTTAATAAAATATTTTTCAATATCTTCTTGTTTGGTAACACCCTCTAATTTTATCTCTTCATCAAGTAGAATAGTTGGAGCAACAGTTATATTATATGCATCTTTCATAATGTTAATCATAGAGATATCTAAATCCATAGGCAAAGGTATTAGCATTAAATCAGACCCGTATTCATGTTTTAAGTCCTTCAAAATAATTGACTGTGTATCTTGCTTTATCTTTTGGTTAAAATCAGGTTCATTTAAATAAAAGTAAACCAAATTAACATAATCTGCATCACATTTCTTCTTAAGTATAATACTATTAATCCAAAATTCCACTTTTAATAAAGCGTATTTTTGTTTATCAATAGTCATTTTCTTAGCAAGTTTATTAGAATCCTCGTACTGTTCAATTTTTAATCCTTCTTTATAAACTCTATCAGCAAAATTTAAGTTTTCTTTGATAGCAGCCTCGCAAAAAGAGGGGGTCATTGATTGATAATAAATACTCTGGATTTTAGCATCGGCCCACTCTATTTCAACCTTACTAAAATCCTCTCTAACTTTTGATACCCTATACTCATCTAAGAAAAGTCCCAGCAAAATCCCTAATACAAATACAACCAAAGTAAAAATTCCTGCCTTCCAAAAAGCATCTTTTTGTATTCCTACCATTGAAAATTACCAAATAAAAATCTAAAAATTGCATTAATATGTATAAGTGGGGACATAGCTAAATAAAACAAAAGATAAATAAGTAAAATGAAACTAGTTCTTAAATTTATCTCTGTTTCTTTCATATAATTGAAACAGTAGAATACATAAAACACTGTCAAAACAAATAAAAATATTATAAAAAAAGAGAAAACAGTCGGGTTAAAATTAAATAATTCTAGACTAAACTTTGTTCCAGAGCCATAAACAGAATCTGTAAATAAAACATAATAAATCACTTTTTTTAAGAAAAGATAACCAAATATGAATAAACCAAACAAACTCAAAACCCAAGTAAAAATAAAAAAGGGTGTAACAAACATACCCAACATCTTAAAATTCTTTTTACCAAATGTATTCTTATATTTAGCTATTGTCTGTAAACCTCCAACATTCCATCTAACTCTCTGTTTCCACCAGGTTTTTAGATTATCCTTACACTTAGTATAAACTCTAGCGCCCAGACACATCCTGACATCATAGCCGTGCTTAAGTAAATTCCAAGCAATTTCAATATCCTCTGTTAAATTTCTTTTATCAAATCCGCCAACTTTTAACAAAGCATCTTTCCTATACATACTCAAAGGACCAGGAGTCACATAAACACTCCCAATAGAATCTAATAACTTTCTGGCAAAAGCAATAAAAATGTATTCGGTGCTTTGCAATTTTTCTATTAGGTTTTTAGGATTTTTAACCATTATGCTTGAAGTAACAGCACCAACGTTTTTATCAAGGAAATACGGAACCATTTTTAAGAAAGAATCTTTATCCGGATAAGAATCAGCATCTACAACAACGATTATTTCATTATTAGCAATCATTATTGCTTTATTCAAAGAGTCTGCTTTTCCACTGTTTTCCTTACTCAAAATTTTAATATTCTTAAATTCCTTAATTATTTTTAAAGTATTGTCCGTACTTCCGTCATCAATAACAATAATCTCAAAAAGATTTTTAGGATAATTAATATCTAAAACACTCTTGATGGTATCTCTAATAGATTTTTCCTCATTATATGCAGGAATTAAAACACTTAAAGTAGGCAAATAACTCTCTTTCCTCTCTTCAAATAAATTATTCTTGTTTTTCCAAAACAAAACTAAAAACAATAAAGTAAAATACAAAGATACAAAAATAAAAAACAAATAAACCCAAGTCAATAATTCCATTTTAAATACACTTCCAAACTTCTACTTCATTATTATCATAAAGCTTTTTAAATTTTGTTGTGGTGGACTTCAATAAGGATAATAATCCCTCATCTTTCCTCTCCCAAATTAATCCCTCTCTCATCTTTTTATCAATAAAAATATATTTGATATTATATTTATTGATTATATCAATTGTGGTATTTATATCTGTTGCATAAAACAACTTATTGCTATCTTCCCATTTATCATTAACATTTTTATTATAAACAAATACTGTATCTAATAGTGCTTCTTTTTTGGTAATGCTTTCTACTAAGTTCCCATTAGTATAATATGTAAAAACAACGCCAGTTTCATTCTCTAATTTTAAAACATTTAAACCATCCAAGGTCTTTTGGTTTGGTTCTAGAGTATAAAGCACCTTAATATAAGAAAAACTGGAGAATAATATACCCGCAATTAAAACGATTATGATCATTTTTTTTATTAATTCGCTTTCCCACCTTGTATGAATAACAAAAATAAAGCCATAAACTACCAAAACAATTAATAAGAGATTTAAATAAAAAGAAACAAAAGGATTTTTTAAGAATAGTATCAACAAAAATAAAATAGAAATGTATAACAAACTATATTTGCTTTTCTGATTCCAAGTAGCGATTAAACCTAAACCAGCCAATAAAAAAGTAAAGACACTAATACCCATTAAACCACCTAGATCAGAAAAAATATGTTGAAATAAAAATTCTTTATCCAAGATATTGAAGATAGTTCTTTCTGGTAACCCGTATCTTATCCAAAATGGTATCCTAAAAACCAAATAAATTAAGAATACAATGCCAAAATATTTTAAAGAAACAAAAAACTTCTTCCTATATCTCAAAAAAATACTAATCACACTTAAAAAGAACAATAAAATAATGTTGGATACACCAAAAAAAGATAATAAAATTAAAATTATGAAGGTATTAATAATTTTATCCTTTAAAAAATAATAAAATGCTAAAAGAGACATAAAAATAGCCATGCCATAATTATTACAGCTTGAATACGAATAAATAAAAGGTGGGGAAAAGATTAATAAAAGGCAACTGAAAGATTTAACTTTATCTTCTAGTTCAAATTCGCCCAATACTAAATAAAAAATTATAACAGTCAATAAACCAATTAAGAGAGGCAAAAACTTGCATAACAACTCAATATTTATCCCTAAGATTGAATTAAAAATAGCTAAGATTAAAGGCCATCCAAAATCATAGATCGGTCTGTTAGTAACTTTATCAACAAAAGAGAAATCCTGTCTGATGCTCTCTGCATTCCTTGAATAATAATAATTCTCATCGCCAAATAAAATATTATTATTAAAAAAATACCTAAAAGTATGTACAGAAAGTAATACTAAAAAAGCTATTAAAATCAGTGCTATAAGTTCATTTGTTTCAACATTTAATTTTATACGCTTTAATTTTACCAATCTCTTTCACCTTTCTTAAACATCTTCCATCCTCATATTTCAAATTATTTATATTATACTCTTTTCTAGCTTTATCACTAAAAAATATATATTCTATCGAATATTTATCAGAAATTTCTTTTACTTTTGTCTCAGAACTTGTAGCGAATAACAAATTTAAATCATCGAGTCTCTCATCAGGATACGGTGCAAGTAAGAAAGTAGTATCCATAAAATTCTGTCTATTTGTAAAAAAACTAACTATATTCCCTTCATTCAAAGTAGATGCAATAAGAGAGAATTCAAAAGTAGTGCCGCCTAAAAATTTTAAAACTTCAACTTCGTCCTTAGTAGGAGCACTATCAATCACCTGATTAGCAACACCAATAGAAGGTAATACCATAAATAAGCCAATAAAAACTATTAAGATAATCATAAATATATTTGTATTCCTCTCATTTTTGTGAAATTTAGTTTTTCTTAAATAATTAAAAAAGGTGATTAATCCAAGTGTAGACAAAATAGCTAATGCAATTCCTAAAACCATCAAACCAAATACTGGTGTTATCAAATTCAACCATAAAAATAAAAAATCTGCTAAAATTAAACCACTCAAGAAAAATGCACTTTCAGATTTCTCTTTAAAAATACCTAAGAAAAGACCAACAACACCAAAAAAGATGGGTAATACTCCTACTTTATATATAATCTCAAAAATACTTACATCTTTAAAATAGCTACCTAACAAAGATTTGGGTACATTTTGCCAAATCATATCAAGACTATATTTTAAAAATGCGTCTTTAAAAATAAAGAATTCTATTAAAATTGCCAAAAAAACAAAGAACAATATTGCTTCCCTCTTTAATTTTGAATGCATCATTGATTCAAGATTAATTAGTAATAAATAAAATCCCAAAGCAAAAACAAACAATAACGAATCCTGGTGTAATAAAGGTAAAACAAAAGATGAAATTATAAACAGAGTCAAGTAAATATTATTCTTCTTCATTTTAATCAAACAATAAATCATAAAAAACATTACAGGTAATAAAAATGAATAAACTGATACTTGGTTTAATAATCCCTCGGTTAAGATAGGAATAAAACCAGTAAACAAAACGCTTAAGAAAATAATTTTTTTATCATCAGTAATTTCTTTGGCAATTAAATAAACAACAACAAGTAAAAATAAACTTCCCAATAATGGAATGATTTTATAGATAAAAAAAGAATTTAAAAATAATTTAAAAAAAGCCAAAATATAATAAAACAAAGGTGCAACTAAAACATTTCTTCCACCATAACTCAATTCATCATATGTTAAAGGTCTTTTATTTTCTAATAAATGTTCAACATACCTCACATTAAAATAAGCGCTATCACCTGTAAAAAATTCTGTTTTTAGTAAAAATATTAAATTAAAGATAAAAACTATTAAAATAATCCCAATTAACCAAAAAATATCTTTATTTTTTGTTCTTATTGTCATTACAAATTATTTATATTTTTCAATTTATATAACTTTTGTAAAGAAAGAGTTATCTTTTATGCTCATGATGAAAGTGTTTTCTTTCATATTCACTGCTCTTAAAATATAGATAAAGCAAAAATATTAGTGAAATTGGTAAAACATTGTAATAATCTATATTTCTTTTCTTGCAATCCTTAATGCAGTAATTCCTTTCATTGCCACTACAAATATTATCTCCACAAAACCCCCCAATTACCCCACATTCCTGACAGCTTCCACCGCAATCTACTCCTTTTTCATCATAGTCTTTTTTATTATTAGAACACCAAAACGGCATTGTTTGACTATCTCCAAAATAAAAATCCAATCTAGGTTTAGCTCTAAATTCATCACCAGCACCAACATCTGCATAAACCACCATTCCAATTAAAACAGATTTTTCACTTTCCATATTAGAAATACTTTTTCCTGTAGATTCAGAAGTATCTGTAGATTCAGTTAAGGATGTAAAAGTTGTTTCAATCCTGTAAGGTTTTAAAACATCTTCAATTTTTACATCCTTTTTTTCATACTTTTCCAATATCAAATAACCAGGAATAGAACTCAGAAGTATTTTTTCCTCTCTATCCAAACCAATTTCATTAAAAAAACTATCCTCTCTTCTCTCTTCTTCACTCAATTCTTCTAGTGGGCTTGAAAAAGGTGCAACCATTTCTTCTTTTTTCTCTGCTTTCTTTTCTTCTTTCACTTCTTTGGCTTCTTTTTTCTCCACTTTTTCCTCAGGAATAGATGCTCTAGTCACACTACCGCTTCCCCAACCAGAACAACCGCCACAATCCTCAGGACAGGTAATGCAATTTTCTGTGCCCTCACAAACATTATTTACACAAAAAGCATTATCTGTAATAGTCAAGGTCCAGTTCCACCAAACTTCATTAACACTATCACTTAAATTTACACTAACATTATAGGTTCCAGCATCTCTATAACCACTTGTAAAATTAAGCTCAGAATAATTGAGAATACCATCACTTTTATTCCAAACACTATCAATATACCAAGTAAAATAAACTAAGTCATCATCAATATCTGTTGTATTTATTTCAAAGGTTTGGTTATCTGCTTCTGCAATTGTTGAGTCTGTTGTTGGTATTGTTTCATTTAAAGCAGGAGCAGCATCGCTTATGTTTATTATAATGCTTTTATTATTACCATACGTTGTTCCATCATCAATCTGAACAGTACAATTCCAGATTTCCAATTTTGCTGGAGAAGTATCTATCATAACAGCTGATGCAATTGTACCAGAGGCAAGAGCAGTATAATTTATACTAGTATACTCTGTAGTGTCATTATACCAATAAAATTCAACATTAATTGTGTCCCCTTCAGAATCTGTTATAGTGGTGCTACAATTTAGAGTGTCATTTTCATAAGCTATCTCTGGAATTATTGTAGGTGCTGTCATAACTGGTGGGTTTGTAACAGCATTATAATCAACTAAAACTTCCACATAGTCTGTATATAAAAAAGAGAAAACAGTTGGAATTTGTTGAAAAGTGCTAGTTTCATTAGTTTGAGCAAGTATATATAAATGATTGCTTCCATCTAAATAATCACCAAGGGTATATTCAGAACTATTAAAAGACATATTTATATCTGTATTTGGACCAGTTACATGGCTATTGATAAAATCCCATGTTGAAGTCGTACTATTCCAAATGAATAAATGTGCTCCATAATGTTCAACTAATAAATTATCAACAGCATACCCATAACCCCTCCAACTGATATTTATTCCAGTAATAGAAGCACTAGATTCGTTAATAATAAATTCAAATAAATGTAAAGCATAGTTATTAGAAACATTTGCAGCTGCAGAAGCATCAGTATTATCTGCTAATTCAACTTGGGTATAATTACTTCCAGGAATAACTAAAGTGGAGTCATTAAATTCTTTTTTAAATGTAGGACTCATATCAGTTAAAGGAAAAGCACTATGATAACCAGTACTAGCATTATGTATACTGCTTGGGTACTCTAAACCAGAATAATTATAAATAATTTCATTGGCGCTAACAAACTGTAAAATAAATAAAAAAGAAATAATAACAAGTAATAAAAACACTTTCTTCACTAAATCTCACCCTCTCTTCTAAAAAATAAAAGCATTTACCTTTCAAATATCAACTTAAATAATAAATGTTTTGGTAAATTTGTATTATTAAGTTCAATAAGAAAAAGTGAATAATAAAATAAAAAAGTGATTTTTAAAGATTTTAAGGTTTGATAATCACTATAACAGTTTATCAAACATTATTCAACTCAATCCCCTCAATACTCTTCTAGAGACGATTCTAATTGTTTCGTACTTCCAGGAACGGGTATTGGTTGAATAAGCATCTTTCCATTAGAATCTTCCATAACCTCATTATTCAAACCCTTACTCGGACTTGAAATTGAATTATCACTAGTCGTACTTTCAGTTATATCATTAGGTAAAATTGGGTTATCTGGTAATAATCCTATCCCTGGATAAGTTTTACCATCAATCTCTTTGATAGTTACTGAATCTAACATCTCATTATTTGTGGTATATTTATTTTCATCAATTTTTCCTTCTAATTCTGAGATTTTTCTATGGTTAAGTATCCCACTACCAATACCAATCAAAGAAGCAACTAAACCTGCAGTTATTACATAACCAAGGGTTCTTGTTCTTAAATTGCTGATTGTTTTATTAAATCTATCAGCTTCATCACTTAACCTTTCATCTACTTTTCTCATAACCTCATCTTCTACTTGTCTATAAAAACTTCCTTCCATTTTAAACCTCCAAATATATCATTTACAGCATACTTACTTAATATTTAGTAATTTTTTCAATACCCTTCAAAAGACGATTCAAGTTGTTTACTGCTTCCTGGAACAGATACTGGTTGAATAAGCATCTTTCCATTAAAATCCATAACTTCATCACTTACACTCTTATCGGAATTTGGTACGATTGAGCTATCACTGGTCATACTTTTAGTCATATCATCAGGTAAAATTGGGTTATCTGGCATAGTAGATTGAAGATAGACTAAACTAACTTTTGTATCCAAATCTCTTATTTCTTTGTTTAATCTATTATGTAAAACATAACCTACACTACCACCAACTAAAGAAGCCACTAACCCAGTAACTATCAAAGCACCAGGTATATATTTTGATTTCAAATCCTTAATTACTTCGTACAACCCATCAATCTTTTGTTTATATTTTGCATCCAATTCTTCCAATACTCCTTGTTTTATTTTGTCTTCATAAAAATCTCCTTTCATTTTCTTACCTCCAAAATATTACTCATTAAATAGTAACAACTTATATTTAAATCTTCCTCCAAAAATTAATTATTGTTCATCCTTGTGATACAAATCCAAAAGAACAATTTTGTCTTCATTTTTTATATAAGCATATGAAAGTCTAAACGGCGATACATAAAGTTCCCTTGTACCTTTTCTACTATATCTCATTGGCTTTCCAATCTCAGGATTTTCCTTTAATTTTTGAATTTGTTTTATTATTTTTTCTTTTAAATTATTATCTTTAATTTTTGAAAATGTCTTTTGAAAATGTTCATCATAACAAATGATTACCACTTTTTCATTTCTTTAATAAAATCATCAAAATCTATTTCCTTAAATTCGCCTTTTTCATACCTCTTCCACGCTTCCTCTGTTTTCTTTGCAAACTTTAAATCTTCTTCAAGACTTTTGCTAAATTTATCAACTTTTTTTAAAATTATTTGATCTTCATTTTTCAAAATAACTAACTCATCACCTTCTTTAAGGTCACCTCTCATCTCTTGAGGAATTACAATTTGTCCCTTAGAACTAACTCTTGTTATTGCGATATTTTCCATTTTCCTAACTCCTTCAATTTTTATATAGTAAGATTAATCTTACTTATATTTAAACCTTCTTCTTTCCTCTATTATAAACAGTCCATATGTTTCTCTCGTCTCTATTCAACAAAACGGAAATCTGCTTAAAACTCAATTTTTCATTCTCTTTCAAATACTTCACTAAAGCCTCAAGGGGGCTCATTCTTCTATCTTTAAAAACAGAACACGGCACTAATACATCTACCAAAACCTCTTTTTTCCCAGGAACACTCATCTTTATTTTCTTTCGTGAACATTTCTTTCTAAGAAAGGTTCAGTGACACTCATTTTAAATTTTTTTATGGGTTAATAATGGGTTACCCATATATTCACACAATGTATGTATTTTAGTAAAACACAATAAATATTTAAATATTTCTATAGAACAAAACATACATTGTATGTAAAAATACTAGAAAAACATTTATAAACACAAAAAATCTTACATTAACCAATGAAAATAATCTTGATAATCCTAGACGGCCTAGGTGACATCCCATATAAACAACTAAACAATAAAACACCATTAGAATACGCAAAAACACCAAATTTAGATTTCTTAGCAAAAAATAGCAAAACTGGATTATTACAGCCAATAAGAGATATTGCGCCTGAATCAGGAGAAGCACAATTCTCTATCTTAGGCCAAAGTTTAAAAGATTATCCTGGAAGAGGTCCACTAGAAGCTCTCTCAAAAAACATTCATTTAAAACAAAATCAAATAGCTTTACGTTGTAATTTCGCAAAAATAAAAAACAACAAACTAACAAACCTAAGAGAAAAAACACCATCAAAAGATATAATAAAAAAACTAAATCAAATTAACAAAGATATTAAAATAATTCCAACAATAGATTACAGAGCAGTTATGATAGTAAACAACGCAAAATTACCAATTACAAATACCCACCCAGGTTATAAAGATTACAAAAATATTTCAATGGCAATAACACCAATTCTAAAAAAGAAAACCTGTAAAGGCCACAAACAAACAGCAGATAAAATCAACAGTTTCATAAAACAAACAGAAGAAATCCTAAAAGATAAAACAATCCTAATAAGAGGAGCAGGAACAAAACCTAAAAAAATAAAACCATTAAAAAACTGGTCAATGATAGCATCAATGCCAGTAGAACTAGGACTAGCAAAACTTTTAGATATGAAAATAATAAAAAGAAAAAATGAAATAAAACAAGCAATAAAAACAAATACAAATGTTTATGTACAAATAAAAGGTCCAGACACCTACAGCCATAAAGGAGACTTAAAAGGAAAAATAGAGATAATAGAACAAATTGATAAACAATTAAAACCATTAAAAAACATAAAAAATACTATTATTTGTATTACATCTGATCATTCTACCCCATGTAAACTAAAGCGTCACTCAAAACACCCAGTACCACTTCTAATTTATAATAACAAAAACAGAGACAACATTCAAAAACTATCAGAAAAATCATGTAAATATGGTTCTCTAAAAACTATACAAGGAAAAGAGTTACTCAAAACAATATCTGCACTATAAAAAATTATATAAGAATACAAAACCTTCTAAAAAGAATGACAAATATAATTACATATGATACTTTATACGACTTATTGAGAAAAGAAAAGTTCTCAATTGACTTACAGCCAATTCCACAATCCTTCTTTAAAGAAACGATAAACTATCTTAAAGAAAAAGAAGTTATTTTGAAAAACCAAGAAAAAGATACAATTTTTACTTTAGAGATAGAAAAAACAAGAAAACAAATAGAAAACGTAAAAAAACTTCTAAAGGAATTATATGAAAAAAGAGAGAAAAAGATAATTGACCAAGCCTTATCATCTTCACGAACAGAAATAAAGAATAAAGAAATGAATCTATTGCCTGAAGAAGAACAATTCTATAAAGAATTGACTACATTATTAACAGAATATAGAGGGAATATACTTTTAAGAGTTTTATCAAAAAAACAACCAAAACAAAAGGAAGAACCGAAAGAAATAAAAACAGAAGACAATAACAACCTAAAACTGATAAGATTCCTAACTGAAATTCCTAAATTCATCGGAACAGATTTAAATGTTTACGGTCCTTTTGAAAGGGAGGACTTAGCAAATCTTCCAAAAGACATCGCAAAAACTTTAATAGAAAAAAAACGAGCAGAGGAAATTAAATCAGAACTATGAAAATCCCAAAAATCACTTCACGTTATTGTAAACACTGCAAAAAACACACAAAACACTCAGTAAGTTTAGCAAAAACAAAGAAAAGAAGTGCATTGAAAAAGGGATCTATAAATAGAGCTAAAAAACGGGGTTTGGGTGTTGGTTCAGGAAATAAAGGTAAATACGGTTCAAAACCACCAATATCTAAATGGAAAAGAACTGGTGCTAAAGTATCCAAAAAACCAGATTTAAGATTTAAATGTAGTGAGTGTAACAAAACTTCAATGCAAAAAAAAGGAGTAAGAGCTAAGAGAACTGAGTTCAAATAAAAATGAGAGAATTAATAAAAGAGCCAACAAGCAAATTCATAAAAATAAGATGTCCTAAATGTAAAAATGAACAGATAATATTTGGAAAAGCATCTTCAAAAGTTAAATGTTTGGTGTGTAACAAAACTCTAAGTGAACCAACTGGTGGCAAAGGAAAAGTAAAAGCAAGAATCTTAGAGGTACTAGAATAAATGTTTTATAAAAAGAGTGGTTTCCCAGAAGAAGGCGAAATAGTTCTGTGTACTGTAAAAAAAATATTATATCACTCTGTATTTGTAAACTTAGATGAATACGAGAATAAAGAAGGAATAATCCACATTTCAGAGATTTCTCCAGGTAGAATAAGAAACATACGAGATTTTGTAAAAGAGAACAAAACAATTGTTTGCAAAGTATTAAGAACTAATAAGGAAAAAAACCAATTAGATCTCTCATTAAGGAGAGTTTCTTTGTCAGTAATGAAGAATAAACTTGAAGAAGTAAAACAAGAAAAGAAATCAGAGAAAATTCTTGGAATTTTAGCAGAAAAAACAAAAACCCCGCTAGAAAAAATACAAAAAGAGATTGGGTTAAAGATAATAGAAAAATACACACTTCTGGCCACATTTTTTCAAGAGGTTATTCAAAATAATCAAATGATAAAAGAACTAAAATTACCAGAAAAAACCGAGAAAATACTTTTGGAAACAATAAAAGAAAAAATAAAACTTCCAGAAGTAATCTTAAAACGAAGGATAAAACTTCAAAGTTATGAACCAAACGGAATAGAAATAATAAAAAAAACATTAAATGAGGTACAAACTCTAGCACAAAAAAATAAATATAATATCACAATAAATTATATAACTGCCCCAATGTATGAAATAACAATAACCTCGCCAAACTATAAAGAAGCAGAAACAGAGTTAAAGGAGTTAACAGAGATTGTAACAGAAACAATGAAAAAGAACAATAGTTTTGGCGAAATATTAAAATGAAAACAGAAGTATTAAAATGTCCAAAATGTGATACTTATACCATAAAAAGACTATGTCCAAAATGCAGGATAAAAACAGTAACGCCAAAACCAGCAAAATTTTCTATAAAAGAAAATTTTAGTAGATATAGGATAAAAATAAAAAATGACAATAAAAATAAAAAACTTTAACATTCCAAAAACAAATAATCCTATTTTAATAGAGGGTTTACCCGGGATTGGAAATGTAGGAAAAATAGCAGCAGATTTCTTGGTAGAATCACTAAATGCAAAAAAAATATATGAAATTTATTCTTACTCATTTCCACACTCAGTTTTTGTAAATGAAGAAAATCTTGTAGAACTTCCTTTAGTTCAAATATATTATAAAAAACTAAAAACCAGAGAATTGATGATTCTAGCCGGTGATGTTCAACCATTGGATGAAGTAAACTGTTATGAGTTTTGCCAAGAAATACTTGAAATTTTTAAAAAACATAATGGAAAAGAAATAATAACTCTTGGTGGAATGGGTTTGCAGGAAATACCACAAAATCCAAAAGTTTATTGTACAGCAAATCAAAAAGAAATAATGGAAAAATACAAAAAATACTCTCCGCAATTAAAAACAAATACATACGGAACAATAGGTCCTATAATTGGCGTCACAGGTTTATTAGTAGGACTAGCAAAAGAAGAAAAAATACCGGCCATTTCTCTTTTAGCAGAAACATTCGGTCACCCAACATATTTGGGAATAAAAGGTGCCAGACAATTATTAAAAGTTTTACAAAAATCTCTTGATCTAAATATTAAATTAAACAAATTAGATGAAGAAATTGACGAGATAGAAGAAGAAATCAAAAAAGTTGGTTTAGACAAACTAGCAAAATTAGATTCCAACCAGAAAAAAAGAAAAGATATAACATACATTGGTTAAAACTCAATCAATTTTTTTTGTTTACTTATTTCTTTATCCAAAACCAAA
>CAYIWE010000001.1:0-38157 GCA_964367025.1 Candidatus Woesearchaeota archaeon | reverse complement strand
TTAAACACAGTATCTTCATCTACATCAGTAATATTAATTGAGAATGTTTCATTATTAGGTTCTGCAACTGATGGGTCATCTACTGGAGCAAAACTATCAACAGTAGGAATAGTGTTGTTATTATCTACAGTTAAACTCCATTCATACCAAGCTTCAATGGCTCCATCAGTAACATTTACAGAAATATTATAACTACCAGCACTTGTAAAATTACCAGTGAAATTAAACTCTGAATAATTACTATCAAGATTAACACCACTATCTGATTTTATCCATCCAGAATCCCAATACCAACTAACATCTAAAGTATCTGCTTCAGCATCACTAACATTAATATCAAAGCTTTCATTACTAGATTCATCAATCGTATCAGGTGTAGCTGGAGCTGTTTGTGTTATACTTGGTGCTGTGTTGGTTACTGATACAGGGCAAACTCCATCCCATTCAGTACCATTCATCCAATATTTGTTAAATGTAGCTAAATTTGATGAATTGGTGTATGCAACAACAAAGGCATTATTACATAAAGAAATTCCTGTTACAGCATTTTTACCTATAACATCAAGTAACTGATAATTATCATCTTCTTCACTGTCTATTGTAAATGTACTTGTTACTTGTGTTCCATTAGCATCAAAAACACCGGCTCTTATATCACTATTGGCTTGACTCAGCCATACTACAACAAAATTATCCGAATTATCACTATTATTTATTGCTGCAATAGCAATACTTGAATTTGTTCCAGCATTAGTATCTATGTCAGTAGGTGCAAGTCTAACTGAATTATTAGCATATCTAATCGCTATTGTTATATCATCATCATCAGCATCATAAAATGCCATTGCAAACGCATCATCATCAAGTTTAAGATTTGTTACTGCAACTTGCGCTTTTTCACCCTGGCCATTAATACCACTTACGTTAGTATCTAAATCTCCTGCAGCATAAATAGCAGTAGTACTCGCTGGGTCATATATTGCAAGAGTTACATCATCATCTGCATCATCAAACCAAAAAGCCGCAAAAGCAGTACTATTTATTGCACTACAATCTTGAAGGTTTTGATTTTGAAGTTCCATAAGTATTTCTGTATCCATATTGTATTCACCAGCAAGAGCAGCACCAACATTACTTCTTGTATATGAATCACTATCATTTTCATCAGGATCAACATAACAAACCACAAAATTACTTCCCATTTCTGCAACAGAAACATCTGTAGCATTCCTTACAGTTGAAACAGCAGTATCTAAATCAGTTACACCAGTCCAATTTCCACCAGCAATATTGTAAATTCCAAAACTTATATCACTTTCACTACCATCAATCCAAGCAACTACAACATCAGTATCATTTATTCTATCTATGTCAACTCTTGAATCATTTGTAGGTGCTGTTGAATCAACAATCACATTATTAAGTATAATTACTCCACTAGTATTATATACGTTAAATATTACACTTTGGGTAGCAAAATCAACCCAGGCTAAGGCAAATGTAGTTTCACTTAAAGGAGTAATTGCAACATCAACAGCCTCACTTCCTGCAAAGTTAATTGCTTGATTATATGCATAAGCTTTTTGTCCACCAAACTCAAATTCTAATGTATGTACACCTTCAGTTAAAACTTTGCTTATTTCATAACCAACTTCATTACACTCATAATTTTTAATAGTTACTGAATTGTCCACCCACTCATAATCTAATATTCTATCACCACATTTAACCTCTAAGAATCTCAAATCATTGTCTTCATTTATATTGTCCCATGTAGTACCATTAAACACTTTTATTGTTAAATCAGCTTTGCCAATAGTTGTAAACTCTACAATCCAATTTCCACCAACCATTGGATAACTTTGTACATTCAATATTGTAATCTCCACCTCATAAGTTTCACTGGATAATGAAGGTACTACCCAACCAATTTTGTCAATTAAACCATTGTTATTTGTATCTATGTAATCTGTTATTTCTACTAGTTCTTTTACTCCGCTAGTAGTTCTATATAATTTAATTGAATTCTTAGGGGCTTCTGTAATTGTTGTATATGTAATTATATTTTCATAATGGACATCAGAATAAATCAATACTTTTTTCTTGTATTCATTAACTGTTTCTTCACTAATCTTAGGACCTTCTGTATAGTACTCTATCTCAATATCTTTTACACTGTCTTCTATAACTATTTCAGTTACACCACTCTCTTTTCTTTCTTTTAACTTTTCTTTACTAATCTCTTCTCTAATCTCATTAAGTGATTTCTCAATTTTAATTTCAGATACATTTTCAGGTAGTTTAACACTCAAACCACTTCTATCTCTGTCTAATTTAACTTTCTTAATCCATTTAACAGGTTTATTTATTTCCGCTACTCCTTGTAATGTCTCTACAATACCATTTTCACTAATCTCACCAATACCTTCTATTACCTCCACTTTTCCTTCTTCACTAATTTCACTTATATTCTCTTCAGCAACACCACCTATTGCTTCTGTTACACCCCCTTCAATAATACTGCTTACACTTTCTAAACTCTCTGTACCATCACTAATAGTTAAACCAGTAATACTTGGTTTAATGAACACCACACTAATTCCTAAAAGCAACAACATAGCTATTACCGCTATCACAGGAACAAAATCAGGTGCTTTCTTTTCTTCTCTTATTTCTTTTTCACAAACTCTTAAATCTCTATTATAGTGTTTAATCCAGTCATTGTAATAACTAATCCACTGTTCTGGTGTTCTTTGTTTTAATGTCTTATTTAATTTCTTGTAATACTCTTTATGACTAATCAATCCGTGTTTATACTGTCCATTTAATTCCTTAACAAAACTATGTATCTTCTTTTTGTGGTATTCACAATACTCTAGTCTTCTAATTAACTCTGTCTTTCTCTTCCTAAGTTTCTCTATCCTTCTTCTATCTCTACTTTGCATTCTTCTTTCTAGCTCGTTGATATACAGTCCAAATTGTACGATCATCTCTCTTCAACAAAAGAGCGATATCGTGATAATTAAGTGAAAATTCTTCCTTTAGGTACAAAACAACAGATTCTAAAGCTGATAATTTATCTAAGAAAATTGAAACAGGAACCCAATATTTTACATCTTTAACAATAAAAAGTTTAGAATATTTTTTCTTAGCACTATTATAAATAGACCATATATTCCTTTGATCTCTTCCAACTAAATCAGAAATTTTCTTTAAAGAGAATTTTTTTTCTTCTCTCAAATATTTGACAACAGATTCTAAAACAGTTAATTTCTCATTAAAAATACTAGAAGGTAAGAATAACTGTTCCTTAGCTAAAGAAAATAATTCATTTAAACTTAAACTATATTTTTCTTTTATTGGTAATAAAGATTCTCTTACTTTTTCAAATTCTATCAGATCATTGAATGTAAGTATTTTTTTTTCAGGAAGAATTAGGTTTGCACATTTTCTAAAAAGCTCTTTTTCTTTTTTAGATAGTTTAGAATAGAAAGAAATAGCATTCTTTCTACTCTCCAGACTATCTTTCTTAGTTTTCATAGCGCTATGATAATACATAGAATGTAAGTAAAACTATTTAAATATTACGTTTTATATAAGTAATAAAACGTTAAATGTAAGTATTAACAGAATATAAGAATACAGAGTATAATGATTTAGTTAAGAAATCAAAAAGAAACTGGGTCGGGCGGGATTTTCTAACAAAAGTTGCGGGTTGATAGGGTGCAACCCTTATTTTTGAACCCACGACGCCTACGTGTCAAATTTCCTCTTTGACATTAGGAATGCCAATGAGATCATCTTCAGCGTAGTGCTCTCCCAGGCTTTGCCAAATAGAAGAGATTCTTCTTATTTTTGAGCTACCGACCCATTAAAACCTAAAAAACCAAAAAACCTATTTAAACCTTTTTATTACCCAAAAATTTAAAAATCACCAATCAAAATAGAGATATATGATAAACCTAAAAAATTACGACCACAAAGAATCAGAAAAAAAATGGAAAGAATACTGGGAAAAAAACAAAATCTACAAATTTAATCAAAACTCAAAGAAACCAATTTATTCTATAGACACGCCCCCTCCAACTGTTTCTGGTAAAATGCACATGGGTCACGCTTTCTCCTACTCACAACAGGATTTCATAGTTAGATTCCAAAGAATGAATCAAAAAAACATATTCTATCCTTTTGGTACAGATGATAATGGTTTACCAACAGAAAGATTAGTAGAAAGAGAAAAAAATGTAAAAGCCCAAAAATTAAAAAGAGAAGAATTCATTAAATTATGTTTGGATTACTTAGAAAAACACCTTCCGATTTTCATCCAAGACTGGAAGGATTTAGGTATTAGTTGTGATTGGGATATTTATTACTCAACAATAAACGAACACTCAAGAAGAATTTCTCAAAGATCTTTTATTGAATTATATAATCAAGGGAGAGAATACAGGAAAAAAACACCATTTATGTGGTGTCCAGAATGTCAAACAGCAATAGCCCAAGTAGAATTAAAAGACAAAGAATCAGAATCAGAATTTGTTTACATTTCTTTTGATACCTCATTAAATAAACAAATTGTAATAGCAACAACAAGACCGGAGTTAATGCCGGCGTGTGTAGCAATACACGTTCACCCAGAAGATAAAAGGTACAAGGAATTTATAGGGAAAAAAGCAAAAATACCTTTTTTTAGCCGAGAAGTTGAAATATACTCAAACAGAGATGTAGATATGAATTTTGGTTCTGGTGCAGTTTATCACTGTACTTTTGGTGATATGGATGATGCAGAATGGATAGAAAAGTTCAAAATAAAACCGATTGAAATAATGAATAAAGACGGAACATTTAATGAATTAGCAGGAAAATACAAAGGCCTAAAATCAAAAGAAGCAAGAAGAAAAATAATTGAAGATTTAAAAAAAGAAGGAAGAATTAAAAAAATAGAACCAATAACACATATAGTTAATGTTCATGAAAGATGCGAAACAGAAACAGAAATTTTAATGACGTATCAATGGTTCATAAAATACCTTGATTTAAAAGAAGAATTTCTAAAAGCAGGAAAACAATTAAACTGGTACCCAAAACATTTTATTAGCAGATACGAAAACTGGATAAAGGGTTTGAAATGGGATTGGTGTATCTCTCGTCAGAGGTATTTCGGAATTCCTTTCCCAGTATGGTATTGTAATAAATGTAAAAAAGTTAAATTAGCAGAAATAAAAGACTTGCCAGTAGACCCTTTAGTTGATAAACCAAAAACAAAATGTTCCTGTGGTAACAACACCTTTACTCCAGAAAAAGATGTTTTAGATACCTGGGCAACCTCTTCTTTAACACCACAATTAGCAATAGAATTAATCAAAGATAAATCTCTTCAAAAAAAACTATTTCCAATGTCACTAAGACCGCAAGCACACGATATTATTACTTTTTGGCTTTTTAACACACTAGTTAAATCTCAATTGCACTATAAAAAAAATCCATGGAAAGACGTTTCAATAAGCGGTTGGGCACTAGATCCAAAAGGAAAAAAAATGTCTAAGTCAAAAGGCAATGTAGTTGAACCAAGGGAAAAACTGCAACAATACGGTGCAGATGTATTAAGATTCTGGGCAGCAGGTTCAAAATTAGGAGAAGACTTGCCATTTCAAGAAAAAGATTTAGTAACTGGAAAAAAATTTGTTACAAAACTATGGAATGCCTCTAAATTTACACTAATGCACTTAGAAGATTACAATCAAAAAAAACCAAAAGAATTAGAAGTGATGGATAAATGGCTTTTATTAAAATTAAACAAATTAATAGAAACCTCTACTAAATCATTTGAAAATTACGAATATGTAAGAACAAAACTAGATACAGAAAACTTTTTCTGGAACACTTTTTGTGACTATTATCTCGAAATTATAAAGGATAGATTATACAACCCCAATAAACAAGGTAAAGAAGCAAAGTTATCAGCACAATACACCCTTCATACATCCCTATTAACAATACTAAAATTAATGGCCCCAATAACTCCTTTCATAACAGAAGAGATTTATCAATCCTATTTTAGTAAAAAAGAAAAAACAAAAAGCATTCATATTTCTGAATGGCCAAAACACGAAAAAATTGACAAAAACATAGAAAAAATTGGTGATAAATTTATAGAAATAACAACAGAAGTTAGAAAATTTAAATCTAAAAATAATAAATCCCTTAAAGAACCAATAATCCTAACTTTAGATAAAAAAGAGTTTACTTTAATTAAACCAGCTTTAGAAGACCTAAAATCAACAGTAAAAGCAGAAGAAATAAAACAAGGAAAATTTGAAATAAAATTTGTTAGATAGAAAGTTTTATATATTAATATTGATTATAATGGATAAGTATGGATGGGATCAGATTAAAAATAACAGAACATGCAAAAACGAGGATGGCTGAACTTGCTATAACAAAAGAATTAATAAAACTTGCAATAACACAAGGAAGTAAAATTAAACAAACTGATGGTTATTTAGCGTCATATACATACTTAAAAGTTGCTTATAAAAAAATTGGAAAAAATTTATATAAAATAAAAACAATTTTTATTGATTAAGGTAATGAAAATGGAAAGAAGAATATGTGAAGAATGTAAAGGAAAAATAATAAAAAAGAAAGTAGAGTTTAAGTTATATGGAGAAATATTAGGTAAGTTTCCGGCAGAAGTTTGCCTAAAATGTGGAGAAAAAGTTTTTGATGAAGAAACTTCAGATAAAATTGATGAAATAGCAAAGAAGAAAGGTTTATGGGGTTTAGATGCACAAACAAAAATTAACAGAGTAGGGACATCAATTGCAATAACCATAAATAAAAAAATAGCAAATTTCACAAATCTTAAAAAAGGGGAAGAGGTTTTAATACACCCAGAAAATAAACATAGGATAATAATTGAATTGCCAGAGAAAGCAAAGACTTAACCTTTCTTTTTTATTTTTAAAATGGATTCAAAAGAAAAATACAAATTTAAAAAATTCATAAAAGAATTATCTTCTTTTAGAGGAAGGCATACTGAATT
The DNA here is from genome assembly GCA_964367025.1 of Candidatus Woesearchaeota archaeon. Lineage (GTDB taxonomy): Archaea > Nanobdellota > Nanobdellia > SCGC-AAA011-G17 > ARS1178 > CAYIWE01. The sequence goes on along the minus strand of CAYIWE010000001.1, from coordinate 31,112 downwards.
AGTCTCTGTTTATATTCCTGAAGGTTACGATTTAAATAAAATTATAAATCATTTGGCACAGGAACAGGGAACAGCCTCTAACATAAAAGATAAAGCAACAAGAACACACGTTATTGATTCTCTAGAAAGATTGATTAGGCATTTGCGTTTAGTTGATAAAACCCCCAAAAACGGTTTAGCAGTGTTTTCTGGAAACATTTCGGAATCAGATAATAAAGTTCACATCGAAGTTTTTTCAATAGAACCGCCAAAACCACTAAAAATTAGAATTTACAGGTGTGATCAAACTTTTGTTCTTGACCCATTAATTGAAATGATAGAATCCAAACAACTTTATGGTTTGGTTGTTATGGACAGAAGAGATGGGTGTGTTGGTTTATTAAAAGGAACCCAAATAAATGAAATTGCGCATCTAACTTCTGGTGTTCCAGGAAAGAGTCGCGCTGGTGGTCAGTGTATTATTCCAGATACCTTGATACAAGCAAACAATGGAGAAATAATTCAAATAAAAGATTCCCATAATCCTTACATTCTAAAAACAGCAGACCTTTCAAATTTTCAAATAGAAGATTCTCCAATTACAGATAAATGGGAAACTAAAAAATCCCAAGTTTACAAGATTATTACAAAACACCCAAGAACAGAAATTCAGACTTCAAAAGACCATTTGTTCTTTGTAAGAGAAGATATAATTAAAGAAAAACCAGCAGAGGAATTAAAAATTGGGGATTATTTATTAATACCAGAAAAAATAGAAATTAAAGGAGAAAACCAAAATTTTGGAAATAAAATATTACCTAAAGATATTGCTCAAATACTTGGCTATTTTTTAGGTGATGGTTCTTATGAAATAGATAGACTAAATTTTCATGAAAGAGACAAAGAAATAGCAAAATACTATCAAGAAAAAATAATAAAAGCTTTAAAAATAAATACAACATTAAGATTTAGAAAAACTAAAAATTATTACCTTATAAGAACATATTCAAGAGAATTAGTTAAATTATTCAAAAAAGAATTTCCAGAAATTACTACTTCAAAAGAATCTTTAATGCCTTCTAAGATCTTAAAATCAAAAAACAAAATAGTTGCAACATTCTTAAAAGGATTCTTTGATGCCGAGGGTTATGTTTCAAGAAACAGAATAGGTTTAGGTGTAAATAATAAATTACTTGCACAACAACTGCAATTTGTATTATTAAGATTCGGAATACTGTCTTCATTATTAACCTATGACAATAGAAGAAATCCCTATTCAAACAACATAAGATATTCCATAGACGTTTCAGATATACATTCTTTAAAAATCTTCAATGAAAAAATAGGATTTACATACTCAAAAAAGAAAAACAAATTAGAATTAGCAATAAAAGAAATATCAAAAAAACAATATAAAAGTTTTAATAGACAGATAATACCTTTAGGAACAGAAATAAGAAAAATTCTTGAACAAGAAGGTTATATTATCCATAGAGATTTCTTAACAGCAAATATGTTTTTACAAGGTAAAAGAAAAATAAGCAAACAAGCATTTAAAACATCAATTTTAGATAAAATAACAAATAAAAACCTAAAAAATAAATTAAGCAAAATTCTACAATATCAATTGATTCCAGTAAAAATTAAAGACATTCAAATAACAAACAAACTAACAAAAATGGTAGATATTTCAGTAAAAAACCAAAACTTCATAGCAAACGGTCTAATTGTCCATAATTCAGCAAAACGTTTTGAATCATTAAGAGAAATAGCAGCAAAAGAATTCTATAAAAGGATTGGAGAAATTGTAAATAAAGAATTCTTGCCAATGAAAGAGTTAAAAGGAATAATAGTGGGTGGACCCGGACAAACAAAAAATGAATTTGTAGATGGTCACTCTATAAATAATCAATTAAAGGAAAAGATCATAGGTATTTTTGATTTATCCTACACTGGTGAGTTTGGTTTACAGGAATTAGTTGAGAAAAGCAGGGATTTGTTAATAAAAGAAGAGATAATGCAGGAAAAAGAAATAATGGGGAAATTTCTTGAATTACTCTCAAAAGAACCCGAAAAAACAGCTTATGGTATTACAGAGGTTAAAAAAGCATTGGAATTAGGTGCAGTAGATACACTCTTAATTTCTGAATCAGTGGAAGAATCTTCAGTAGATCAATTAGAAGAATTAGCAGAACAAACACACACCCATTTACAAATAATCTCTGTTCAATCAAGAGAAGGCGTTCAATTAAGGGATTTGGGCGGAATTGCAGCAATTTTAAGATTTAGGATATCATAAACTTTAAAAACTTAAAATCTATCTTATTTTATTATGCAAGAATATAAAAATAAAATAGAAGCAGTACTCTTTACAGTAGGTAAATTTATGTCAATTGATGAACTTTCTGAAGCTTGCGGAATTGCTTCTAAAGGCATAATAAAACAAGCACTTGAAGAACTAAAAAAAGATTATGAATTAAAGAATACATCTTTAACCTTAGAAGAAAAAGACAGCAAATTTAAATTAAACATAAAGAGAGAATACACACATCTAACATCATCATTACTTTCAATTTCAGAATTCAACAAACAAATACAAAAAACACTGGCAATAATAGCCTATAAAAATCCAGCCATACAATCAGATATTATTCACATAAGGGGCAATAAAGCTTACGACCACATTAGTTTCTTAAAAGAACAAAATTTAATAACAACAGAAAAACACTCAAGAACCAAACTATTGAAATTAACTCCAGAATTCTACGATTATTTTGACATTAGTGAAGACGATTTAAAAACAAAACTTGATAAAATAAAATTAACTGAAAAATTAGAAAAAGGAATTCAAGAAATGAATCTAGAAAAACAAGAAAATGTTTAAATTTTTAAAAGAAAAACTGCAAAAAACTTTAAGTAGGTTTTCTAAGGAAGTTGAATCTAAATCTGAAGAAGTAAGTACAGAAGTTAAGCTGGAAGAGACTAAACCAATAGAAACTAAACCAAAAAAAATAAAACGAGATAAATCTAAGAAACTAATCAAACCTTTTGAACAATTAACAAAAGAAATAGAAGATAAACAAAAGATTGATGAAAAAATAAAAGAAGTATTAGAACCAATTAAATCAGAAGAAGAAGCTGAACCAGAAAAAAAGAGTTTTATCAAAAGAATAACCGAAAAAGTTATAACAAAAAAACTCCCAGAAAAACAATTTGATTCTATTTTCGAAGATTTAGAAATAGCACTTTTAGAAAATAATGTTGCTTTAGAAGTAATTGATAAAATTAAAAAAGATTTAAAGGAACAATTAGTGGAAAAACCAATTCTAAGAAAAAATATTGATTTAGCAATCAAAGAAACACTAAAAGAAAGTTTAGAGGAGTTATTTCCTGTAAAAAAAATAAATTTAATAAATACAATAAAAGATTCAGAAAAACCATTTGTAATATGTTTTGTTGGTATTAATGGTTCTGGTAAAACAACAACAATAGCAAAGATTGCAAATTTACTAAAAAAGAACAATATAAAATCAGTAATATCAGCATCAGATACTTTTAGAGCAGCATCTATTGAACAATTAGAAGAACACGGAAATAATTTGAATATAAAAGTTATAAAACACGATTACGGTTCTGATCCAGCAGCAGTTGCATTTGATGCAATAAAACACGCAAAATCTAAAAACATAGATGTTGTTTTAATAGACACAGCAGGGAGAATGCACTCAAATATTAACTTAAAAGACGAAATGAAAAAAATAATACGGGTTACAAAACCGAATTTAAAAATCTTCATAGGTGAAAGCATTACAGGAAATGATTGTATTGAGCAAGCAAAAGAATTTAACGAAGCCATAGATTTTGATGCCATTATCTTATCAAAAGCCGATATTGATGAAAAAGGAGGAGCAGCAATTTCCATTTCGTATATAACAAAAAAACCAATAATCTATTTAGGTACAGGACAAAATTATGAAGACTTAGAATCCTTTAATCAAAATAATTTAATAAACAGTATATTGGATTAAAATGGTACTAGAAAAACTTTCAACATCATTAAGAGACACTTTATCCAAGATAGCCAAGTCTATTTTTGTAGACGAACGATTAATCGATGAATTAATCAAAGATATTCAAAGAGCCTTATTAAGTGCAGATGTTAATGTACAATTGGTTTTTCAACTCTCTAAAGACATAAAAGAAAGAGCATTAAAAGAAAAAACACCAAAATCACTCTCAAAAAAAGAACATCTAATACGCATAGTTTACGAGGAATTAGTTAAATTTCTAGGAGAAAAAGATTACGATCTAAAAATAGAAAAGAAAAAACCATTCAAAATAATGTTTTTGGGGCTTTTTGGTTCTGGTAAGACAACAACAATAGCAAAAGTTGCAAAATACTTTCAAAAAAGAGGCTATAAAATTGCAGCTTTAGGATTAGATATCCATAGACCAGCAGCACCACAGCAATTAAAACAATTGTGTGATAAATTAAATATTTCTTGTTATATAAGCAAAGAAAAAGACCCACTAAAAATATATAATACTTTTAAAAAAGAATTTGATAAATATGATATTTTGTTAATAGACACAGCAGGAAGAGATGCATTATCAAAAGATTTGATAGATGAAATTGAACTTTTAACAAAAGAAATAAACCCGGATGAAAAAATTTTAGTTATCTCTGCAGACATAGGACAAGTAGCACAAGCTCAGGCAGAACAATTCCATAAAAGTTGTGATATTACTTCTATAATTGTAACGAAGATGGATGGAACAGCAAAAGCAGGTGGTGCTTTAACAGCAGCAGCATCAACAAAAGCAAAAATAAGTTTCTTGGGTGTTGGCGAAAAAGTAGATAATTTAGAAAAATTCTATCCAGAAAGATTTGTTTCTAGGCTTTTAGGTATGGGTGACTTGCAAACTTTATTGGAAAAAGCAGAAGAAGCATTTGATCAAGAACAGGCAAAAGACCTTGGTAAAAAATTCATAAAGGGCGAATTTAGTTTAATTGATCTGTATGAACAAATGGAAGCAATGTCAAAAATGGGCCCCCTAAATAAACTTGTTGAAATGATCCCCGGTTTTGGTAAAATAAAACTGCCACAGGAATTACTGCAAGTTCAAGAATCAAAATTAAAAAAATGGAAATTCATTCTTCAATCAATGACTAAAAAAGAATTAGAAGATCCAGAAATAATTAGCTCTTCACGAATAGAAAGAATTGCAAAAGGTTCAGGAACAACATCAAGGGAAGTAAGGGAATTATTAAAACAGTACAAACAAAGTAAAAAAATGATGAAGTTAATGAAAGGCGCAGAACAGGATCCAACAAAACTATTAAAAAAGTTTAAAGGGAAGATACCGATGGGTTAATCACCATTCTCCCCAACAACTTTTGTCAAGGCAATAACTTTATCACCATCATCTAATTTCATTATCCTAACACCTTGTGTATTTCTACCAACTAAAGAAATTCCTTTAACACTGCTTCTTATCAATTTGCCTTTTTTAGTAATAACCATAATCTCATCATCTTCTTTAACTGATTTTATACCAACAACTCTTCCATTTCTTTCACTAGTTTTAATATTCTTCACTCCCTTCCCACCTCTTTTTATCAACCTATACTCCTCAACCTTGCTTCTTTTTCCATAACCGTTCTCAGTAACAGTCAACAAATCATTCTCACAAATTTCAATACCCTTTACAGTATCCTCTTTACTAATTCTTATACCTCTAACTCCTCTTCCACTTCTGCCAATTACTCTTACATCCTTCTCATTAAACCTTATAGCAGACCCTTTTTTAGTTCCAATTATCAATTCATCACTACCACTTGTTAATTTTACATCAACCAATTTATCCTCAACTAATTTAATACCTAAAATTCCCCCCTTTCTCGGTTTACTAAAAGCATCTAATTCAATTCTTTTCACAAAACCTCTCCCAGTAACCATAACTAAATATTTTTCTTCACTAAAATCTTTAACAGGAATCATTGTTGTAACACTCTCACCTTTTAAATTTAATAAATTAACAATAGCTTTCCCACTTCCATATCTGCTTCCACTTGGTATTTCATAACCCTTTAACCAATGCACTTTTCCTTTATCAGTAAAAAATAGAATACTATCGCGAGTATTTGTAATAAACAATTCTTTAACAAAATCCTCTTCCTTGGTGCCAGTAGCAATCACTCCTTTTCCGCCCCTTTTCTGTTCTTTATACGTGTAAATAGGAACTCTCTTAACATAACCCTTATTTGTCATAGTAACTATAACACCCTCTTCTTGAATTAAATCCTCTATTTCAAAATCATCCTCACTATCAATAATTTCTGTTCTTCTTTCATCCCCATATTTTTCTTTTAACTCTAAACACTCTTCCTTAATTATTCCTAAAATTCTCTCTTCAGAAGCTAAAATAATTTCTAATTCACTAATTAACTTCAACAATTCTTTATACTCATTTTCTAATTTATTTTGTTCTAAAGAAGTTAATCTTTGCAATCTCATTTCTAAAATTGCCTTTGCTTGAACACCACTTAAATTAAATTCTTTAATTAAAGATTTCTGTGCCTCTTCAACATTCTTAGAATTTTTAATGAGTTTAACACCCAAATCAATATTCTTTAAAGCTATCTTCAAACCATCTAAAATATGAACTCTTTTTCTAGCTTTTTCTAAATCAAATTTACTTCTTTTTACAATTATATCTTTTCTATGTAAAATAAAGTAATTAATTAATTCTTTTAAACTCAAAACTTTAGGCTCATTATCAACTAAGGCTAAATTAATAACACCAAAAGTAGTTTGCAATTGTGTACTCTTATACAATTGATTTAGAATAACATTTTCATCAAAATCTTTTTTTAATTCTATTACAACCCTGATACCATCCCTGTCACTCTCATCTCTTATATCACTTATGCCATCTACAACTTTATCTCTAACTAAATTAGCAATACTTTCTATTAAATTACTCTTGTTAACCATATAAGGGATTTCTTTTATAATAATACTTTTTCTACCTTTTTTCTCTTCTACTTCAGTTTTACCTCTCAATAAGATTTTGCCCCTACCATCAAAATAAGAACTTTTTATACCATTTTTACCAATTATAATTCCTCCAGTTGGAAAATCAGGACCATTAACAAACCTCATTAACTCATTCAATTCTATTTTGGGATTTTCAATAACTTTGATTATTCCATCAACAATTTCTTTTATATTGTGTGGTGGAATATTTGTTGCCATTCCAACAGCTATACCACTAGAACCATTAACCAACAAGTTAGGAAAATTAGAAGGCAAAACAGAGGGCTCTTTTAAACTATTATCAAAGTTATCAACAAATTTAACAGTTTCTTTTTCAATATCTTTCAACATTTCTTCAGATATTTTAGCTAATTTACTCTCAGTATACCTCATGTGTGCAGCTTTAAACCCCTCTATAGAACCAAAATTACCATGTCCTTTTACTAAAGGATATCTCAAAGAAAAATCTTGAGCCATTCTTACTAAAGTGTCATAAATAGCAGCATCACCATGTGGATGGTACTTAAAACAATCACCGACAATTCTTGCGGATTTTGCAAAGGGTTTATCATATTGTAAACCCATATTATGCATAGAATACAAAATTCTTCTATGAACAGGTTTTAAACCATCCCTAACATCAGGTAAAGCTCTTCCAACAATAACAGACATAGCATAATCTAGATAACTCTCTTTCATTTCCTCTTCAATCAGTTTTTGTTGAATCTCTTCTGGCATTTTTTCTTCTTTCGTGAACTTTTTTTTAAGAAAGGTTCTTAGATATCCAAATTTTTTACTTCTTTAGCATGCGCTTGTATAAATTCTCTTCTGGGTTCTACTTGATCACCCATTAAAACACTAAACATTTCATCAGCTTTAACAGCATCTTCAATAGTAACTTGTTTTAAAATTCTTTTTTCTTTATTCATAACGGTCTCTTCTAATTCATCAGAATCCATCTCACCTAAACCCTTAAATCGTTGAGTAACTATCTTATCTACACCAATTTCATCTAAAAGTTTCTTTAGTGATTTCTCATCTCTAACATAAATAGATTTTTTATTCTTAATAACTTTAAACAATGGTGGCTGAGCCACATAAATATAACCATTTTGAATTAATTCAGGCATATATCTATAAAAAAATGTTAATAATAAACAAGATATGTGATTGCCATCACTATCAGCATCAGTAAGTATTACTATTTTATGATATCTCAATTTACTAATATCAAATTCATCGCCTATACTACAACCAAGAACCGTTATTAGTTTTATAATTTCTTCACTTTTGAATATTTTACTTAATCTGGACTTTTCAACATTCAAAATTTTTCCCCTTAAAGGTAAAATAGCTTGAATTTTCTTGTCCCTAGCAGAAACCCCCGTTCCAGCAGCAGAATCTCCTTCAACCAAATACAATTCACTTTTACCGGGGTCTTTTTCTTGACAATCTACTAATTTTCCAGGTAAACTTCCGCTACTTAATACACCCTTTCTTCTTATTAACTCTCTTGCTTTTCTAGCAGCCTCTCTAGCTTTCAAAGCATTTATTGCTTTACCAACAACAATTTTTGCTATCTTTGGATTCTCTTCCATAAAATTATTTAATTTTTCATAAACAATACTATCAACAATACCCTTGATTTCACTATTTCCTAATTTTGTTTTTGTCTGTCCCTCAAACTGCGGATCAGGAATTTTTAAAGAAATAATAGCAGTTAACCCTTCTCTTACATCCTCACCACTTAATTTTACACTCTCTTTATTCTTCTTTGCATAATCATTAAACGCTCTTGTAACAGCACTTTTGAAACCACTCTCGTGTGTTCCACCCTCTACTGTATTTATTGTATTGCAGAAAGAAAATACACTCTCTCTATAACTATCATTATACTGAAAAGCAATTTCTATTTCTAAACTATCTTTTTTCGTTGAAAAGTAAACAATATCATGTAATACCTCTTTGCCTTTATTCAAATATTTAACAAAAGAACTTAAACCGCCTTCATAAAAAAAACTTTTTTCACTACCTGTTCTTTCATCAATTAATTCAATTTTAACATTTTTATTTAAAAAAGCTAATTCCCTCAATCTACTCACTAATATTTCAAAATCAAAATTAGTACTATCAAAAATCTCTTTATCAGGTAAAAAAGTAATTTTTGTTCCTGTTTTTTCATCCTCTCCTATAATCTCTAATTCAGAAGCCTTTCTACCCCTCTCAAATTTCTGCCTATATACCTTTCCATCTCTTCTAACTTCAACTATTAAATACTCACTTAGGGCATTAACAACACTAACACCAACACCATGCAAACCACCAGAAACCTGGTAAGTTTTATGATCAAATTTTCCACCTGCATGCAATATTGTTAAAACAACTTCAACAGCAGGTTTCTTTTCATCAGGATGTACATCAACAGGTATCCCTCTCCCATTATCTTCAATACTTATACCCTCTTTATGGACTATAACCTTAATCCAATTACAATTGCCTGTTAAAGCCTCATCTATACTGTTGTCTACTACTTCATACACTAAGTGATGTAATCCTCTAACACCAACATCTCCAATATACATTGAAGGCCTTTTTCTAACTGCTTGTAAATCTTTTAATACAGTTATATCTTCGGCCTTATAACTAGTTTCTTTCATTTTTTCAAAAGTTTTTTGTGGGTTTGAAAAGGGTAAAACCCTTTCTTTCCGGCGATAAAATTGCTCCTAAAAAGAGTATTTTTCTATCATAAATAACACTCCCTTATTTATAAACCTTTCTATCCCCAAAACTCAAGAATTCTGGCACTACAGGCCTTCTATTGCTTGAATTCAAAAAACACAAAAACCATTATAAACCTTCTTTTCTTATCTTTTATATGTCAAAAATTTTAGCTCAGGGAGCAGAATCTATACTCTATCTAGAAAAAGGAGTAATAACTAAAGATAGAATAAAAAAGTCTTACAGAATCAAGGAATTAGATGAAAAAATAAGAAAATCTAATACAAGAAGAGAAACACGTATTCTAGAAAAAGCCTCTAAATTAATCCCTGTTCCAGAACTCTTATCTCATTCTGACAAAGAAAATAAGATTCAAATGGAGTTCCTAAAAGGTCAACTATTAAAAAATATTTTTAATGATTTAACTATAAAAAAAAGAAATGAAATATGTAAACAAATGGGCAAACAAATAGCCATACTCCACTTTAATAATATAATCCATAATGATTTAACAACATCTAATATGATTTTAAAAGACCAAAAATTATACTTTATAGACTTTGGTTTAAGCTTTATTTCACTCAAAACAGAAGATAAAGCAGTAGACCTAAAACTATTAAAACAAGCTCTAGAAAGCAAGCATTACGCTGTATCAAACACCTCATTTAATTACATTCTAAATGGTTACAAATCAATACCAAAACAATACCAAGAAGTTGTTAACAGATTAAAACAAGTAGAAAAAAGAGGAAGATATAAAAGAAAAAATTAAACAACATCAAAGTAAACTTTTATTTTATTACCTGTGCCAATATCAGTGGTTTTTACGTAATATTCTCCTTTTTTCAATGTAGTTACTTTATATTTTATTATACTTCTTCCACTTGCATCTTTAGTACAAATAGGTCCACAATATGCAGTTTTTATATCGACTACTTTATTATCTCTTCTTTCACTTTCACTATAAATACCATCATCATTAATATCAGCATAATCAACTTTCCAAATTTCTAATGGGTTACTATAACCCTTTGCACCAGCCTTAACACCCACAAGAAGAATATCACCACTTCCTACATCTGTTGGACTGACTTCTACTGTTGTTACTCCTCTCGTACTTTTAGTAACGAAACCAGTACTATTAGTGTAACTCAAAATAACTATGCCTGCAACAATCAAAAGAACTATTGTTAATAAATTTTTATTATTTGTTTTCTCAACCTTTTTAGCTTTAACCATCATCTAAACACCTCGTCTATTTTATTAAATCATTAACTAACTCAATAAATTTCTTCTAATATTTAAAGCTTTTTGTTAAAAAAACAAGATAAATTAAAAAATATAATAAAAAAGAATTACTTAATTATAAGACTCTAAAACTAGTTTCTACTACCTTCTTAGTACTTAAGTCCTTTACACTTGCATAATATGTACCACTCCAACTAGTTGAAGTTCTATATTTTAAAGTTCTTTTTTCTTTACACGTAGAACCACAGTACTGTACCTTCACTTCAGCTGCTATGGTCTTCTTTCCTAAAGTTCCTTTTTGATAGAGGTCTAAAGTATTACCATCATAACCTTTAACACCCGGTTCAATAGTTATATATATTTCTTCTCCAGCATTAATCTCTGGGGGATTTGCTGCTGAAACCATTATTTTTGTTTTTCCTTCTTTACTCACGAAACCAGTACTATTGGTATAACTCAAAATAACTATACCTGCAACAATCAAAAGAACTATGGTTATCAAATTTTTATTATTTGTTTTCTCAACCTTTTTAGCTTTAGCCATCATCTAAACACCTCTTATTCTTTTTTTAAGACTATTAACCATCATAAAATTTCCTAATATTTAAAGCTTTTTATTTAAAAATAAAAAAGAAAACTTAAAGAGTAGGCTCTTTTGTCTTAATAAAAAACGAATATTTCATATATCTATCTTCACCAGTTTTTCCTGCTCTCTCTCTGCTTTTGTCATATACTTTTATATAATACTCTGCTCCCTCTTCTGTACCTTTCCAACTTATCATTGACTTATAATTAAATACTACATCTTTTTTACAAACACCACTACACCCGCTTATTTTTTGTCTAATCAAAAAGTTATCACTCCTAACTTTTTCACCACGTGAATTTGTTGTATAATCAACTTTATATATCTCAAAATCATCATCATAACCGTATTTACCCGATTCTAATAATATTTTAAATACCTCGCCCTCATAAATTGTATTTGGACTTATTTTTACACTAGAATACTGATTACTAACACTACGTCCAGTACTATTTGTATAACCTAAAATAACTATGCCTGCAACAATCAAAAGAACTATTGTTAATAAATTTTTATTATTTGTTTTCTCAACCTTTTTAGCTTTAGCCATTATCTAAACACCCCTTTTAATTATCATAATTTACTTAATAAAAATCTCTTCTAATATTTAACACTTTTTATTTAGAAATAAAAAATATTAAACAACTTCAAATTCAGCTTTTATATACCTCTCATCTCCTACAGCACCACTTCTTGCTCTGCTTTTATCATATACTTTCACATAGTAAATTCCAGGTTTCCAATCACTTGTCTTAACACCCTGGTCCCATTCTTTTTTACAAGTCATACTACATCCAGAAACAGCAGATATTTTTGTACGACCAACTACTCTTTTGTCAGGATTTCCTTTTTTAAATATTTCATAATACCCTTCATAACCATATGTTCCTGGTTTAAATTTAATTGTAATATAATCACCCGGATTAATTTCATCATCCCAATTAAACCTAGGTACTACTTTTACACTGGACAACTTAATCCCCTCACCCTTACCAACGAAACCAGTACTATTTGTATAACCTAAAATAACTATGCCTGCAACAATCAAAAGAACTATTGTTATTAAATTTTTATTATTTGTTTTCTCAACCTTTTTAGCTTTAGCCATTATCTAAACACCCCTTTTAATTATCATAATTTACTTAATAAAAATCTCTTCTAATATTTAACACTTTTTATTTAAAAATAAAAAAGAAAACAGTTTATGGAACCCTAAAAGTGGCTGTTATATATGGATCTTCACCAGCTCTTTCTCTGTTTTTATCATACACTTTAACCGTATAAATTCCTGGTTTTTGTCTCCAACTTTGTTGAATTCCAATGTTCTTTTTAATAGAACCCGTACAAAGAGTATTGGCATTGCAAAGTGTATTCCTACCATTAGATGCTAGTTTTTTATCAGGACCAAGAACTTCATAAAATCTTTGAACACCGTAATGTCCTGCATCAATCTTTATTGTAGCAGTAGAACTACCCTCGCTTTTGGTAACAGTAAGTTTTGCCAAATCTCCTTTAGCAACATTTCCTATGTTATTTGTATAACCTAAAATAACTATGCCTGCAACAATCAAAAGAACTATTGTTATTAAATTTTTATTATTTGTTTTCTCAACCTTTTTAGCTTTAGCCATTATCTAAACACCTCTCTTGTTTTTTAGTCCAAGCTTATTGCATAATAAAATTTCCTAATATTTAAAGCTTTTTATTAAAAAATAGCCCCGGGAGGATTTCCTTAAAAGATTGCAGGTTGATAAGGATGCAATCCTTATATTCGAACCTCCGTCGATGCCTCCAAAGGGCACCATGATTTGTCTATCCTATTCAAAAAAGAGGTAGGATTATTTGACCGCTACACTACGGGGCTATACTACAAAAGAACAATTCCTACTTTTAAAAAGTTTTCTGTCTCACATAACAAATTTTATATATATCCACTTCTTATCTAACAATGAATTAAAATGTCAGAAGAAAAAGAAATCGGTACTGTAATGAGTTATTATACAAATATAAGTGTAGCTGCAATAAGATTAACAGGGGCCTTGAAAATTAACGACCAAGTGCGCATAAAAGGCAATACAACAGACTTCACCCAAAAAATAGCATCCCTGCAGATAAATAGAAAAGAAGTTAAGTCTGCAAAAAAGGGTGATGAAATAGGGATTAAAGTGGTTGATAGGGTAAGACCAAACGACAGGGTATACTTAGTAAAATAACAAAAACTTTATAAATAACCAGAAATCTCATTTTCAAATTCAAAGGATAAGATAGTTGAAAGACTAACTTATACCGGAGACGTATTTCTACGTTTCCCAATTTAAAAAAATGGCACGTATGTATTCAAGAAAAAAAGGAAAATCAGGTTCAACAAAACCAATAAGCACAAAAAAATTAACCTGGCTTAGATACACAAATAAAGAAGTAGAACACTTTATAACTAAACTAGCAAAAGAAGGCAAAACCTCATCTCAAATAGGGTTAATATTAAGAGACACCTATGGTGTTCCAGATGTTAAATCAACACTAAAGAAAAAAATTACAATTATCCTAAAAGAAAAAGGGCTCTCAAAAAAATTGCCAGAAGATCTTACTAATTTAATAAAAAAACAAATAAAAATAATGAAGCACCTAGAAACAAATAAAAAAGACCAGCCTAGTAAAAGGGGCTTAACTTTAACAGAATCAAAAATTAATAGGCTTGTAAAACACCACAAAGAATCTGGAAAACTTCCACAAGACTGGAAATACGATTCCAAGAAAGCTAAATTACTAATTGAATAAATTCTTAAAAAATGGAAGAGTATGAATTTTTTTTTGAAATAGTGGAAAAAACATCAAAATTGTTTAAAGAATTAAATAAACAGCCAGTAAGAATAATTTCCCATTTAGATGCAGATGGTATAACTGCATGCTCCATAATAATAAAAGCATTACAACGAGAACAGATACCACTTTGTTCCTCGATTATTAAACAACTAAATTCAGATATTTTAAAAGAACTTTCAAAAGAAGATTACCCTTGTTATATATTTACTGATCTGGGTTCTTCTTCTTTATCTGAAATAAAAAAAATACTACCAAATAAAACAATATTTATCTTAGATCATCATAAGATGGAAGAAGTAAACCCTGAACCAATTAACTTAATACACCCACACTTATTTAATATAGACGGTTCAAAAGAAATTTCTGCTTCTGGCATCGCTTATTTGTTTGCAAAATCATTGAATAAGAAAAACGAGGATTTAGCACATTTAGCAATAATTGGAGCAATCGGAGATATTCAAGAGTATAAAGGATTTAAACACTTAAATAATAAAATCCTAGAAGATGCCATAAAAATTAAAAAAATCAAAGTCATAACTGGATTAAGAATATTCGGTGCACAAACAAGACCCATACACAAAGTTTTAGAATACTCAACAGACCCATTCATTCCAGGAATAACCGGTTCAGAAGAAAACGCATTAAATTTCCTTAATGAACTTGGCATTAATCCAAGAGAAGGAAATCGCTTTAAAAAATTAGTTAATTTATCAGAAGAAGAATTAAAGAGATTAATAACAGGAATTATACTAAAAAGATTAAATAAAATAGAAAGCCCAGACGATGTTTTAGGACCCGTTTATATATTGGAAGAAGAAGAAAACGAAAACCCAACAAAAGACGCAAAAGAATTCTCTACACTATTAAATGCATGTGGAAGACTCAATAAAGAATCCCTTGGTTTAGGACTATGTCTTGGAGATAAAAAAATAAAAGAAATGGCACTAAAGACACTAACACAATATAAAAAAGAAATTAGTGAGGCTATTAACTGGTTTTATAAGAACAGAAATACAGAAAAAATTATAGAAAAAACAGGTTTCACAATTATAAATGCAGAAGACCAAATAAGAGACACCCTAATAGGGACACTCTCTTCAATACTCTCCAAATCTAATTTATACCAAGAAGATACATTTATTCTATCATTAGCCCATACTTTAGATGGACAAACAAAAATCTCATTTAGAACAACTAATAAAAATCCAGATTTAGACCTTAAACAATTACTCTCAGAAATAACCCAAAAAATAGGTTATGAAACTGGAGGCCATAAAACAGCAGCAGGAGCAGTAATCTCACAAGAAAAAGAAGCAATTTTCATAAAAAATGCAATAGAAATCTTAAAACAAAAAACTATGGAAGAAGAAATAAAACAAAATGTTTAAAAATAGTAACCAATAATTCCCTAAAAATGAATACACAAATAAAAAAAGAAAAAGTAAAAAAGAAAAAGAAGAAATGGTATACTGTTCTCGCTTCATCAGAGTTCAATAAACAAGTCATTGCTGAAACTATCTCTTCTGATCCCAAATCACTGATAGGCAGAACCATAAAAGTTAGCCTAATGAATTTAACAAGAGAAATAAAACACCAAAATATAAAAATTATTTTTTCAATAAATAATGTAAATGAAAGTAATGCTTTAACAGAAGTAATAGGTTATGAATTAATACCATCTTTTATTAAAAGAATCACAAGGACAGGAAGAGAAAAAATAGACGATGTAAATATTTATGAAACAAAAAATAACATAAAATTAGTTCTAAAATTACTTATTATGACAAAATCAAAAACAAAACGTTCAATTTTATCTAATTTAAGGCACAAATCCAAGGAATTCTTAACAGCTAAAATTCAAAAACAAGATTATAGTGAACTAATAACCTCTTTAATATCGTACACACTACAAAAAGAATTAAAAAGTACGCTAAGTAAAATTTACCCTGTTGCTGTGTGTGATGTCAGAGTTCTAAAAAAGATTAAGTAGAAAAATATATAAATTTTCTAAAATAAGTCTTTTATTAAGCCTCAGTAGCTCAGTTGGTAGAGCAATTGCCTTGTAAAACCTTTTTTGGTAAAAAGTTTCACCAAAAAAACAATAAGAAAGCAATAGGTCGGGGGTTCAACTCCCTCCTGAGGCTTTTGGGCCCGTGGTCTAGTCTGGCTATGACGTCACCTTGACATGGTGGACTTAATCACAAAATTAAGGCCAAAAGGTCGTGAGTTCGAACATAAGAACTAGGGCTTGTATCAGCATTAGATTATAGGAAGTCTCACCGGGCCCATTTATTATTAAAGAAAAGGTTTTACTACTAATAGTAGTAAAAATAAACATTAAATTTTAATATTTTACCCACAAATTTAAACAAAAAATCGTAAAATAAACAAACCCTTATAAACCTCAAAATCACTTATTTTATATTCGGTAAAATATTAATTTTCCATAGGAAACAGAGCAACCAAAAGCTTTAAATACCGAGGTTATTAATTATATAAATACGTCCTTCTAATAGGATAAAAGAGAGGCAAGTCCTTCTAATAGGACAATCAGAAAATTTATTTATTAAAATAAAAATTCGTGTAAAAGACGGAGGTGTCTTAGACATGCAGGAAAAATTTGTATTGAGGGCTAAAAAAGCCATCAAAAAAGTCGCAGCTATATCTACTGGTGTTGCAATGTTAGGTGCAACAATGACAGGAGCAATGGCAGCAACAACACTAGCTGATTACCCAGCACCTTTTGTAGGCGCTAATGGAGTGCCAGATTCTTCTATGTTGGTTGTTATAGGTTCAAAATCACAACCATCAGATAACTTAGGTGCATCCGATATTGTTGGAGGTCTTCAGTATGCAGCAAAAACCTCAGTATCAACTTCAGGTAGTGTAACTGTTGCAGGTGGAGCTACAGCAGATATCCCACTTCGTATGAACATTAGGGGTGGTGACGGTGTAGCAGGAACCGCTCAAACAGTGGGTTCAACTGTTATTGGTTTAGATGGTGAACTAGAAGATGATGATATATCAACACTACAAGATACAGAAATTACCTTCCAAAGTGCAGATTACGATGTAAGAGAAGCAGTAGTACTTGGATTTTTAAACAATATTTCTGTTCAAACAAGTATTTCAAGTTCTGATGACGATTACCAAACAGATGTAAGGATGGAAATTGGAAGGTATAGTATTGGTTACTACTATTTGTTTGATGAAGCAATCAACATATCTAAAGCAACAGCTTCAAAACCACTAGAATTAAAATTCTTGGGTAAGTCTTTGAAGATAACAAGTACTGACACAACAGATTCTCACACTAAGTTTACAGCTTATGTTGGAGATGAATACTTCATGGATGTTGGTGACTCTGTTGTTGTTGAAGGTAAAACAATAAGCTTGACAAATGTTGGTTCAACAGACTCAATTGTTGTAGACGTAGACGGTGTTTCCTGTATTATCTCAACTGGTAGTACAGAAACTTGTAATGGAATTGAAGTAACTAATGATGAAGCATTTTACACTTCAATTGCAAAAGAACAAAATTCAGCTTCATTAGTTATTGGAAAAGAATCACAACAAACCTTTAAAGATGGAGACGCTTATGTTGGAGAAGACTCAGAAAGTCCAAATTGGAAATGGGATATTGACGGTTTATCCAATAATCAAGCCAGTGATTTATTCAACAACGAAACTGGAATGGGTACAGAAGTAGATAGTAATGGTTTAGCAACACCAAGATTAGGTGCAATAAACTATGTGCTTAAAGATACAGCATCAAGAGACGCTTTAACAGTTGGTGAATGTCTTGAATTACCAAATAACTATGTTTCAATCTGTTTGGATAGTTTGACAGTACCAGATGATGACTATATGACTGTTACAGTAGAAGTTTTAACTTCAACAGATTTGAGTGAAGCAGGATATGGAAGGGGTTCAAACGAAGCTACACTTCACATACAATCTAGCCAAGCAGAAGGATTAGTAGTAAAACAAAGTGCTGGTGGTGGTAATGGTTGGCATACTACAAATGCTTCATCCACAGCAGACATTAAAACAGATAATATTTGGTTATGGAGAGGTAATGCAACAACCGTAGATACTCCTGCTGCTGGTGGTGTAGGAGATACAGATATGGTAGAAATTTACTATGAAGACACAGGTAATAAAATACAATTTGCAGGTAATGTAACTCAAGTTAGTGATCTTGGAGTTTTAAATGAGACTTGGATAGGTTACATCAATTTCAAAGATACAAAAGGCGATGACATAAAAATATACTATGGTCAAGACTCATCACTAAATACAACTGCAAACTTAACTTTTGCACCATATGTGGCCACAGAATTACCTTACACAGACGATAATATTACAATAAGGACAGGTTTTAATGTAGCTACTGGTGGTGCTGCATTTGATTCTATTGGTGATGACAAGGGAGGAGGAACAGCAGAGGGTGATGATATCTTATGGGGAAATGATGCAGCTACTCTTGAAAAAGGTTCAAAAGATGAAGATCATAGAAGTATATATGGTATTATCATAAGAAACCCAACTTCAAATAGTGCTAGTGACAAAGAAGTATTAGAAATACCAGGAAGCAATGTTAAAGCAAATGTTCTTGTAAAAGGAACAAGTGTTTCAACAGTTTCTTCAGGTGGAAGCTACAAAATTAACCCATTGCCATCCAATATAAACGTATTGGACTCAGAAGTTAGTGCACCAAGTTCACACAACTTAATTTTGGTTGGTGGACCAGCAGTTAACACACTAACAGCACAATTTTTGGCAATGACAGCAGATGACTTTAGAACAACATACAAAGCAGGAGAAGCTGTTTTGAAGGTTGTTGAGAATGGTGGTAATGTAGCTTTGGTTGTAGCAGGTTACAATGCAGACGATACTAGAAGAGCAACTAAAGTATTGCAAAATTACGGAAGCTTTACTCTAACCGGTACAGAAGCAAAAGTAACTGGAAGTGGTTTAGAAACAGCCAACATAAAGGTTACAACAGTCTAATAAAACTTTTTCTTTTTTTTCTTTTTATTTATCATTTCTAAAGCCGAAAGATTTTTATTATATCATTAAATACTTTATACTATGAAACAAAAATTTAAGAGTCCAAGAAATGTCAGTTCTAACAAATCAAGATTATTAATGGCCATAATAATCATTTTTTTAATGGTATTTAGTGTCCTTGGCTTTGTAGTTGTAAGAGAAACAGAAGATGAAAGAACCCAGTATAAACAAAAAACATTTTCAAAAGCAAATGATAAATGGTTAACTTATATAGACAATAAACCAATAATGATATCTTCTAACCCAAAAGATCTAGAACAAATACAAATCCCAAAAGTTTTTTTAAATGATTTAAACTCAGCACAGAAAATATATGTCACAAGAAATTACAAAGAAACCACAAATTATATGCAAATTGAATTATTAGGGAATCTACAACAATTCCTGAATACTCCATTAATAAACTCATGTTCAGAAGAGAATGAACAGTGTCCAAATATACCAATAAAAACCTGTAAAGATGCTACAACACAACAAAAAATAATCTTATTTAAGCAATCACAAGAACAAGAAATTTTTTACTCTGAAAACTGCCTTATAATTCAAGGAAATAACCAGGAAATAACAAAGAAAATAGATAAATTACTTCTCGATATGTTAATAGAAAAATGAATAAAAAGATACTATTTTTGTTTTTAATATTATCTCTAATTTTTATCAGTGGTTGCTTTGGAAGAAGTGATAGGTATGAGTATAATGGATTTACAATAACTAAAAATCAGTATGGTTGGGCAGCCACAGTTTTCTTGGAAGAAACAGGAAAAAAAGAGAGAGTTGTATTAGTAGACTTAAGATATGATCCAAGAAGTTTAGAAAAAGAGAACATTACTTTTGATGATTCTATAAAAAATATAGTCTTAAATTCAACTCAGGTATTCATAACAACAGACCCAAACGGAACAGGAAAAACATCTATAGCAATGATGCACTTGAGTAAAGTTTTAGGATTACACCCAGATTGGGGAGTTTTTAAAATAAGAACAGAAAATACTTTAACAAAACCGGGTGGGGAAGCACCAATCAAAACTTGCAATGATTCTAATTATTTGGTAACTGTGATTGATTTAGAACACGATAAAGAAGAAAATAAAATTTATAGAGATAGATACTGTATTATAATAGAAGC
The DNA here is from genome assembly GCA_964367025.1 of Candidatus Woesearchaeota archaeon. GTDB lineage: Archaea > Nanobdellota > Nanobdellia > SCGC-AAA011-G17 > ARS1178 > CAYIWE01. Next base: position 10,519 of record CAYIWE010000001.1, on the reverse strand, counting down.
AAAAAATGAAGATGATTTAATCAAATTAACAGACAGATTAATATTAACTTTATTAGGTGTTATGAAATGACCCATTACTACTCTGAAACCCAAACATCAAAACTAAAACTAAAAAAACTAAGAGTAAATTTAAGAAATTTTAGTTTTGAAATATACACTGCTTCTGGAATGTTTTCACCCAAAAGAATAGATAAAGGAACAGTAATTTTAATAGATAATATGGTTATAAAGGGAAAAACCCTTGATTTAGGTTGTGGTTACGGTATAATTGGTTTAGTTGCATCAAAATTAACAAAAGAGGATGTTTATTTAACAGATATAAATAAAAGAGCATGTCAAATAGCAGAGTTAAACTTAAAGATAAATAACATAAGAAATGCAAAAGTTATTCAAGGCAATTTATACGAACCATTAAAAAATATAAAGTTTGATACAATTTTGATAAACCCGCCGCAAACAGCAGGAAAAGAAATATGTTTAGATATGGTCAAACATGCAAAAGAGCACTTAAACAAAAACGGTTTATTAGAACTAGTGGCTAGACACAATAAAGGCGGGAAATATTTATCAGAATATATGGAACAAATATTTGGAAATTTAAAAGTCATAACAAAAAAAACAGGTTATAGAATTTATTTGTCTGAAAACGAAACCTAAAATTTTAGTTGGATGTCCAACTTCCAAGTATCAAGAATATTGTTTAGAAGAATATTCCCAATCTATAAACAATTTAACTTATGAAAATTATTCAGTGCTTTTAATTGATAACTCAGAGGATGATTACTACTTTAATAAACTAAAAAACAAAAATATTAATGTATTAAAAGGCGAATGCAAACATCTAATTTTGAATAGGCCATGGAACTGGGGCGAAATAGAATTATAAAAAACTTTAAAAATACAGCGATTCTCTTTATTCTTATGCCGAGGTCGCATAATCTGGTATTGCGCAGAACCCTTTTAAGAAAAGCGTTCACGGAAAAGGGTGTGTAAGCCTTGAGCCAGATTGATAGAAAGCCTGTTCCCTTCGGGGTATCTGGGTTCGAATGAACTTTTTTAGGAAAAAACTTCACTAAAAAGTCTGAAAGTCCCAGCCTCGGCGAATTTTTACCAAAGAATTAACCCACAAATCCCCTTTATTCTAAATCCTTATTTCTACCCTTTCTTAATACAAAAGAATAAACAACTAATCCTAGAACAATGATCCCAACAACAATACTCCACCCAATTTTAGTATCTATTTTTAAGTCTTTAACTGCATTACCAGTTATACTATTAATCTTCTCCTCTTTAATCTTTGTTAATCCAAGAGTTACATTACTTCCTTCAATGGAATCAAGCCTTACTTGTAAATCATCAATGCGATCTAAATCAAAATCAACTTTTACAAACCGAGTGGGAGAAACACTAACATATTGTGGTGTAGGAGCACCATCCACATATATTGTTAAATCAACACTTTTCTTGTCTTCATTAATTTGTCTTACCATTATTTTATGTTCCTTATCTTTCCAATCAAACCTCATCAAATCTCTCTCTTTCAATGTAAAAAAAGTCTGGTCATTTTTTTCAATATCTATTTTATACATATCACCAGCTATAACGATCTGAATTAAAATCAAAAATACAATAAATAACAAAATCTTTTTCATATAGACTCTTTATTAATAACAATTTAAATAATTTTCTATAATCAAAAATATATAAAAGAATTAAGAAATAAAAAAAGAAAATTTATCTCTTCTTTTTCTTCTTTTTACCAAATACCAAAAAGTAGACTATAATACCTATCAATATTATTGCTATAGCTATCATCAATCCTGTTTTGCTACTTGGTTCACCTGTTACTCCTTCACCACCAGTTACTTCTTCTGTTTCCTCTACTGTTGGTTTAGTTACAGCTTGCCCTTCAATCTTTTCTACATCTAATGTTGCTTGTTCTTTTAAGATTTCTGTACTCTTTAATGTAACTTTTATATCTTTAACACCATCCTCATTAACATCAACTTCTACACTCTCTCCAACAACTAAGCTTGCTTCAGAAGGTGTTGAAGCTATTGTCAATTTAACATCTTTTTCACCTATACTGTCCACAGTTATCTTGTGTTCTGTTTTACCATCTAAACTAAACTCAATTGCACTACCTTTTGTTTTAACAAATGTTCTTTTTGTTACACCTTGTTTTGAAAAGTCCATATCAACACTAATTGCACCCAGAGCAGCAGCAGCAGCACTACCACTAGCAGTAACTTGGTGAGATACTGTAAATGTTCCTGTAGTACTTGAACCTGCCAGATCTACATTATCTTCTGTTAAACACTGTGCAGTATATGTTCCTGCTGCTAATGTGTCAGTATCAGTTAATGTTTGAGCTATTGCTGAAGTACCCAAACTATAGTCTGTTGCAGCTCCACCAGGTTTAGTAACTCTTAAAATACTCCCATTTATTCCACTATAACCATCAGCGTAATTACATTTTAGTTCTATTGACCTTCTTGTAAATATAGTTGTATCATCTGGTAAAACTAAATTTGTTGTAGGATCTTCCCCATCCATCCTAAATGAATACCAAATATCTGTATTATTGTATGTTTTAGAGTGATTAAATACATCTTCAACCCACAATACAAAGCTTAAATTTGCACCAGTACCATTACTGAAATTAGCTGCATCTAAAACATAATGATATATGTTTTTTGTTGTATTATAAGCTTGTTGAGAAGTTGCATTAGTTCTTTCCACTGTTCCAACATTTGCATTATCTACACAGTTTTCTATACCTGTATCATTGTTATTTGCAAAACACAATGTTGTATCATTAGTAAGACCCCAGCCATTATTATTATCATCTGCTTCAATTACTATGATAATATTGCTGCCATTTAATAACCAATCAGTACCATTAAATGAACCAGCAGCATCACTTAAATTATTAATACCATCAGTAGCGTTTAAAAACCTAATTGTTGGTGGACTTGAATCAACACCTATTGTGAGATTAAGGGTATGTATTGATACTGTATCATTCATTGTTCTTATCTCAATTTCACTGACTACTTCACCACAATAACTATAATTTACTGATATAGGAATACCTATTTCTATAAAAGTTGAATTAGTCCATTCACTACTTGCATTACCAAAGTATACATTTTCCCCATCAGTTGTAATAAGAGATGCATTAAAACCAATTGCTGCATCATTATCTACAAAATCACCAGTTCCATTTTCACTACAATTTATAGTAATATTTGTTAAAGTGTCCTCAGCACCAAAATTACTAACATTAAGATATTTTATATCAAAAGTAATACTAATATTAGTTATATTTGTATCAGCATTATTAAACAAAGTAATATTAAGCTCATAAGTTCCAGTATGATTATTTGTACCTGCAAAATCATCCTCACTATCAAAACAACCATAACCAGCAGTCCAATTATCAGGACCAGTACTACTAGTTATATTATATGTTGTATTTCCATGTACAAGAAAATCTTCAGCAAAAACAACTTGACTTAAACCAACTAGAATTAGCATACCTACTAAAGTTAGAATGAATTTTTTAGATATCATCTAGATTACCTCCGTGTTAACCTCTTTTAATAATTAAGTTTTATTAATACTTCTAAAATCATAAGTAATATATAAAGTTTTCTATGCCTCTTCTTCGAATGTAACTTCTAAAATACCGCTTATTATTCTATCTTTATAAAACTTTTTTTTTCTAAAATCTCTAAACTATTTTTTAACTTTTCTTCACTATTTGAGTATAAAGTAAACAATAAGTCGTTTTTATTAACTTTACTATTTTTCTTAAAATTAAAATAAATACCAGCCCCTTTATCTCTAGGAGCACCCAAAACCATACCAATTTTATTAATTAACTTATTATCAAGACTTTTTACTCTGCCTTTTGTTTTAGCCTTTACATTATATTTAAATTTACCTAGTTTTATTTGTTCAGGTCTAAATATCTTGCCTTTTTGTGCTTTTATTATCCTTTCCATAGCTTCATAAGCCTTGCCACTCTCTAAAATTTCCAAAGCTTTTTTTCTGCTATTTTTATAACCCAACATTTCAAAAACATCACTAGCCATTTTAATTGATTTTTCTTTTAAATCTTCAGGTCCTTTATTCAGTAAAACATTTAAAACATCAATAGATTCCAAACAAGGTCCAACACCATTTCCAACAGGTTGTGTACCATCACTAATCATTATTTTAACTTTAATCCCTAATTTCCCGCCCAATTCTATAAATTTACTCTTTAATTTGATAGCCTCACCCATATCTTTTAATTTACTTCCCTCACCAAAAGGCAAATCAATAATCACATGAGTAGCACCAACAGACTTCTTTTTTGCCATTATACTAGCCAACATTATACCCTTTGGGTCTAAACTTAACGGTCTCTCAATTTTTATTAATCTGTCATCAGCACTTGCCAATTCCAATGCACCACCCCAAACCATACAACCACCTACTTTATTAACTATCTCCTTAATTTCTTTAGCATTAAAATCAACTTTAGCTAAAACCTCCATAGTATCACTAGTGCCGCTAACACTTGTAATGTTTCTTGTGCTTGTTTTAGGAACAGTTAAACCAGCTGCTACTAATATTGGTACAACAATCATAGTTGTTCTATTCCCAGGAACGCCACCAATAGAATGTTTATCAACAATGATTTTTTTACCAAAATCTAATCTTTTACTGTTATTCACAATAGCCATGGTTAAATAATAACTCTCGTCTAAGCTTAAACCATGAACATAACACCCAGAAACAAAATAAGTTCTTTCAATTTCAGTTAATTCATTTTTCAAAATACTTTTTATAATTCCATTAATCTCTTCTCTTTCCAAGTTTTTCCCATCTAATTTTTTTCTTATATACTCTAAAATTATCGGTTTTTCAACAGGAACAACATCAACAATTTCACCATTTCTTACTCCAATCTCTTTAAGAACCTCTTCAAATAAACCAACTTCGCCCTCTTTAACTTTTTTCCATCCCTCATAAATATCAACTACACATATAATCTCTTTTTTATTTCTAATCCTTACCCTATCCAAGGCTATTAAATTTAATTTATCTGCATCTTTCTTATTAAGAAGTACAATAAAAAGATCACCAGCAGAAATATCAATATCTCTGACCTTAAACCTCACCTAATTTCCCTCCACGTAAAACTCTAAAAACGCCATAAATATGGCCAAAATTAAAGGCCCGATTATAAAACCAACAACACCAAAGAATTTTATACCTCCAACAACACCCAATAAAATGAGGATTGGATGAACCTTTGCTTTTTTACTAATAATCCTTGGTTTTATAATATTATCAACAGAACTTATAATTAAACTTCCATATAATAAAACTAGAATACCTGTAATTGTATTGCCAGCAGCTATTTGAATTAAACCAATTGGAATCCAAACAATTGGTGTGCCAACAAAAGGAACTAGAGCAAATATAGACATTACAAGACCCCATAAAACCGGAGAAGGAACTCCCAAAATGAAAAAACCAATCGTACCTAATACACCCTGAATCAATGCAGTCACTATATGACCGTAAATAACAGCATAACTTACTTTATTAATCCTATCAAATAACCTGTCTTTCTCTTTTTTATTAATAGGCAACCACTCTTTTACATTTTTAACAAATTCATCACCATCTCTAAACAGATAAAATGTTATAAAAACCATAATAAACAAAGATATAATCAAGTTAGGTAAACGCAGTAAAAAGTCTGGGATTGTTTTGTTAATTATATCTATACTCACTCTTTCAACTATTCTATCCATCTGCTCCTCTAAATATACCAAATACTCAGGTTTAATAAAGGACAAACCAGGTATACTTTTAATAACATCATGTGTAACAATATAATTATAAACACTAACAACTTCGTCGCCAATAACTTTTATTGAAAAGAATATAGGTAATATAATAATTAAAAAGACCAAGATTAGAGTTAAAACAGAGCACAAATTCTTATTTTTAAAAACCTTAAGCAAATATTTCTTTATTGGATTGAAGGTATACGTTGTTATAATAGCACCCAAAATGACAGGGACAAATGATTTAACCATAAGAAAAGAGATTATTGTAACCATAACAAAACTAAACACAAAAAAATACTTTGAATACTCCTTTAGACTAATATTTTCCATTACATCAAAATTAATTTTTCTATTATATAAATTTTACCCTATCCCACCACCCCCAAGATTAATTGGACAGTGAGCACAATAGTTTATATATATTCCACATATAATCTAATTAAAAATAAAAAACAAAGGAGGTGAATGTCTTTGAGTTTAACAAAAAATAGTATTTTATTAGTCGTTCTATTAACAATTGGAATTTTGTCAACAAGCGTATATGCAGCAACAATTACTTTACGACCAAATAGCCAAGGAGTATACTCTAATTGGAATAATGTTGGGTGTAATTCTACATCTGAATGGGATTGTGTTGATGAAGATCCAGCAAATACAGCAGACTACTTATACTCAAATGGCAATGCAACTGCAGAATCATTTGGGTTTACAGATACTGGTTTATCAGAAGCAACTATATACAATCTTAAAATGTATTATTATTCAAAACAATATGACTCCACACACTACAAGATACAACCGTTATTAAGAATCAACAATACAAATTATGTTTCTTGGCTCTTTAACCTTGGAAGTAATTACTCATACTACTATTATACCTATGGTACAAATCCAGCAACAGGCAGTTCATGGACAGTTCAAGACCTTAATGCATTAGAAGCAGGGATGAGAACATATACATCTTCTTATGGTGGTTATGTTGCACAAGTATATGCTTTGGTTGATTACAGTTTAATCCCTAACTCATGTAGCGATACTGATAATGGACAAAATTATACTATACAGGGAACTATTAGTGGTTCTTACTACGATACTAACTACACTAACACCGATTATTGTGTAAGTAACACCACATTGCTAGAATACTATTGTTTTCAAAACAGGGGATGGAATATGACAACTAGTTGTGCAGGAAATGAAACAACAATCTGTGATACTGGTGCATGTATATAAAACCAACTTTTTCTTTTTTTTTATTTTTAATTAAGAAAACTTAAAATATAACTAAATTTATCTTCATGTTGTAATGGATAACAATGAAAAAAAAACCATTGGTTTAATAGAAAGAGTTAAAGTCATAGGCATAAAAGAAAAAGAGGTCTCAGCAAAAATAGATACTGGAGCGGATATAAGCTCAATGGACATACATTTGGCCTCAGAATTACAATTAGGCCCGATTTTAGATACAAAAAAAATAATCTCTAGTGAAGGTAAATCTGTAAGACCAATAATAAAGGCAACAATAGTTATAAAAAATAAAAAGATCAAAGCAAGATTTAATTTATCAAATAGGCAAAACATGAAATACAAACTATTATTAGGTAAAAATATTTTAAAACGAGGTTTCTTAATAGACCCATCTAAAAAATGAAATTAGGATTGATCAGTTTGGGTGGTCCTTCCAGTAAGGATATATTGAATAAATGTAAAGAGCATTTTTCAAAGACAAAAAGTATTGACATAAGAGAAATCGAGGTTCATATAACCTCAAATGGACTTCATATAACATATCAAGGAAAACCACTAGAACACTTTGATTGTTTATACATCAGAGGTTCTTACAAATATGTTTCACTTAAGAAATCAATAACCCTAGCAAAAAATCACACTGCTTACATGCCACTAAAACCTCTATCCTTTGTTGGTCACGATAAATTTCTAACAGCACTTGAATTACAAAAATCAAAAATCCCAATACCGACTACCTATTTAGCAGCAACTACAATAGGAGCAAAAAGATTACTAGAACACGTCCATTACCCAATAATCATGAAAATTCCTTCAGGAACACAAGGCAAGGGTATAATGTTTGCAGATTCAATAACTTCTGCAAAATCAATTCTAGATACTTTAGAAGTATTTAAACAACCTTATATTATCCAAGAGTATATAGAAACAAATGCCACAGATTTAAGAGTTTTAGTTCTAGGTGATAAAGTTGTTGCAGCAATGAAAAGAAAAGCCCAACCAAACGAATTAAGGGCAAATATTCATAGAGGTGGTATTGGAATAAATTATGAAGTGGACAAGGAAGTAGAAGAAATAGCAATAAAAACAGCCCAAAAAATAGAAGCAGATATTTGCGGTATAGATATTTTAGAAGGCAGAAAACCGGTTGTAATAGAAACAAACTTATCTCCAGGAATACAAGGATTGGCAAAAGCAACAAAAAAAGATATTGCTTTAGAAATTGCTAAATTTTTAAAAGAACAAACAAACAACTTTTTTAAAGAACAAAAAGAGACAGATTACAAAAAAATTATTAAGGGATTGGAAGTAGAAAAATCAAACGAAATAAAAGAAATGATAACAAACATAAAAGTAAAAGCAGGAATCATAAAATTGCCAGAAGTTATTAATAAAGTCACAACTTTTAAAGACGACCAAGAAGTTATTTTTATTGCAAAAAAAGGAAAATTAATAATAAAAGAACACTAAATCAATTTTTCATAGAAAGTTTTATATATATATCATTTAATCAATTTAATGAAAAAACAAAAGAATTCTAATACTTGGTTATTTGTTTCTTTAATTGCTTTTATCGTTGTTGTTCTTTTATTAAGCGATTCTGGTTTGCCAACTGGAAAATTTTTGGGTCTTTCTAGTACAGGTTATGGTCGTCTGCGTGATACTGACGGTGGTTACGTTGTTATGCTACCGGGAACATGTGGGAGTATTGAGGTCGGTAGTAGTTATGGTTATACTGATCGTTGTCTTTCTAAAACTATATTACGGGAATATTATATAGCTAGTCCACTTATTGGAAAACCCGTGTGTAGAAGTACGAATTTTGATTGTAGTAAGTTTTCTATAGGTTCTACAAAATTTAAGTGTTCCACTTTACGTGGTGGATATTTTAAAGGCCATAATGTAACTGGTGGAGCATGTGTACAACAGTATGTGTAGATATTAAATCTTCACATATAGTTTTGGTTTATTAAGGATAGGGATAAGTAGGAAAAATCTAACAATTCTTATTTTTTAACCCCACTGCCTCAATGCTACTCTCAGTTCATTATTGTTTTTACTATAATCTTTTAAGTTTATTCCCTTCATTGTAGCATCTACAATTTGTCTAACTGCTCTTGCTCCAGCCATAGTTCCGTATCTATGTCCGTGCACTCCTCCACCCACTTGCAATATTATATCCTTTCCTAAAATCTTAATGACTTTTGGAATTAAACTTGGATATAAACCGCCAGAAGAAACAGCAAACATTCTCTTTTTATCATACCAATTTTCACTTAACCTATTCTTGCCATCTTTCACAAATTTTTTCTGAATCTCGTCTTCTAAATTAATCACCTCTTCCTCAGGAGAAACTAATTTACCAAATACAGTCCCAATATGTAAATTATCCGCTCCAATTAATCTTGCTATGTCAGCAACAACTAACATTGAAACTCCATGTATTGGATTTCTTGTAAAAGTTGAATGAAACGCCCTGTGCGCGTGTATTGCTAATTTTAAATCCTGACACTCACTTCTAATAGTTTGAAATCCACTAAAACCCGCAGTCAATATATCCACCATAACAAATTCATTCCCATAATCTTTAACAAGTTTAGCTCTTCTTATCATTTCCTTTGTTTCACTTGTAATATTTATCAAATAAGATTTTCTTTCACCAGTTTCTCTCTCCACTCTATCTCTAATTTTCATACAACCTTTTAATCTTTTTTCAAATCTATTAAATTTTTGATTACTCAAATTTTCATCATCCTTTAACAAGTCTAAACCACCATACCATATATCATAAGCAGTATCACAATGTTCTTTAGTATTCATTCCAACCTTCGGTTTAGGAACAGAACCCAATAACGGCCTTTCTTTAATCTTCATGAATTTTCTAATACCTTCAACACCAAATTGGGGTCCTCTAAAACTTTTAATTATCTGCTTAGGCCATTTTACATCTTCTAGTCTTAAATTATTAACACCCTTCATTCCAAAAATATTCCCAGCAATACTAGACACTATTTGGGGCATATTACCTAATTCAAATAAATCAATAGGATAAGCAATTTTTACATAATCTTTTTTTATAGAAAAAACTCTTCCTCTTATCTTCCTTATGTGTTCTTTTAATGTTGTTAATTCTGTCCATGTTCCATTACTGGATTCAGAAGCAACCATGCCAGCAGCTTCCTTTAAACTTATACTTTTAGCAGGCTCAATTCTAAACAAACATATTAAATCAGAATTCTTAGGTTTATAACTCAAGTCTACAAAATCTAAATATGGATTAACCTTTAATCACCCCTTTTATCTCTTTCGTGAACGTTTCTTTATAAGAAAGGTTCATTTAAATATATTTTGGTAAATCTCTTACACTTCTAATTATCTTCCATGGTTTTTCTTTTTCTAAAATCTTTTTATCATGT